>NZ_SIJL01000002.1 GCF_004307015.1 Thermus thermamylovorans | reverse complement strand
CACCGCCTTGCGGAAGGGCCGGGTGGCCTCCTTGAGCGCCTTGGGGGAAAGGCGCAGGGCAGGCCCTCCAGGAGCTCGTGCCGCTCCTCCTGGGAGGCCTCCCAGGCCAGGTACTCTTCGGCCCCCATGGGGCGGAGGCGCTTGGCGGCCTCTCCCACGGGCCCCATTCTAACCCCGCCCGGGACATGCTACCCTAAGGGCAGGCATGACCACCGAGGAGCGCCTCTACAAGCTGGAGGGGATCGTGGAAGGGGTCATGGCCACCCTCCCCTCCCGGGTGGCGGGGGTGGAAAACCGCATGGACCTCCTGCGGCAGGAGCTCAAGGGGGAGCTGCAGGCCCTGCGGCAGGAGGTCAAGGANTGGAAGGGGTCATGGCCACCCTCCCCTCCCGGGTGGCGGGGGTGGAAAACCGCATGGACCTCCTGCGGCAGGAGCTCAAGGGGGAGCTGCAGGCCCTGCGGCAGGAGGTCAAGGAGGAAATCCAAGCCCTGCGCCAGGAAGTCAGGGAGGAAATCCAAGCCCTGCGGCTGGAGGTCAGGGGGGAAATCCAGGCCCTGCGCCAGGAGCTCAAGGGGGATGTTCACGCGTTGCGCCAGGAGGTTATGGGAGAAATCCAGGCCCTGCGCCAGAAGGTCAAGGGGGACATCCACGCCGCCCTCAACCGGCTCATGCTCTACTTCACCGCCCTGGCCGCCGCCTTGGCCCTGCTCACCCTCCTGCGCTAGACAAGCCATCGCTCGTAAAGCCGCCAGTCACGCAACCCTTAGCGCCTCCCGCTCCACCTGCCCCCGCAGCTCGGGCCGCAAAGCCCCCTCCGTGGCCAGGTCCACCCGCGTGCCCAAAACCTCCTCAAAAAAAGCTTCAGGCCCATATACCCCAGAAAACCCGGGCGGCGCGCGAAGCGCACCAGGAAGTCCACATCGCTCCCCGGCCCGGCTTCCCCGCGAGCGGTGGAACCGAAAAGATAAAGGGCTTCCACCCCGAAGCGCTGCCGCAACGCCTCCAGGTGTGGGGCCAGCCTGCTTTGGACCTCCTCGAGGCGCACCGCCCCCATTCTACAAAACGCCAAGACCCCAGGAGCGCCCCCCGGCACCCAAGCCCCCTACGCCAGCCGCCTCCCCTCCAGTGCCCCCTTCGCCTCCACCCAGAGGGGACCGAAGGGTTCTTCCTGGCATAGCCGCACCAGGCCCAGGCGGTGGGCTTCCAGGAGGGCGGCGAAGCCCACCGCCCTTTCCCCCCAGCCCCGCAAGGGGAGGCGGTGGAAGGCCACCCGCCCCCTTAGGAAGGGCCTCAGCCGCTCCCAGGCCTCCCGCAGGCCGAAGCCCTCCCGGGGCAGGGCCAGCACCGCCTTGCGGAAGGGCCGGGCGGCCTCCCTGAGCGCCCTGGGGGAAAGGCGCAGGGCGGGCTTGGGCACCGGGGGCGGGGCCACGGGGAGGAGCCGGGCCCGCCGCCGGAGGCGCTCCTCCAAAAAGGCCACGGTTTCGGAAAGGTCCACCAGCACCCGCACGATGGGGGCCTCCTCCCCTTCCTCCTTCGGGGTGAGGGCCTTCTCCGGGGCAAGCTTCAGCACCAGAAGTTCGGCCAGAAGGGGCAAAAGCTCCGCCCGGGCGCGGAGGTCCTCCGGCACCTGGGCCAGGGCCTGCTCCACGATGAGGAGCACAGGAAGCCCCCTGGGGGAAACCCGACCCCGCCTGAGGGCCTCCCGCAACTCCTGCGGCGCGCCGGAAAACCCGGGGAACTCGAGGCGGATCACCGGTACACCGGGCGCTTCGCGGGGAGAAGGAGCCCCACCTTCTCCCGCACCTCCTCCATGGTGGCCTGGGCCACCGCCCGCGCCCGCCTGGCCCCCTCCAGGAGGGCGTCCATCACGTGGTCGGGGTGCTTTTTGAGCTGCTCGGCCCGCTCCCGGATGGGGCGGAGGACCTTCATCATCTCCTCGAAGAGGATCCGCTTCACCACCAGGGTGCCGATCCCCGCCTTGCGGTACTCCTCCTTCAGGGCCGCCACCAGCTCCTTGGGGGCGAAGTAGCCGAGGTAGGTGAAGACCACCGTGCGCTCCGGGTCCCCGGGGTCCGCAAGGCGGATCCTCTGGGGGTCGTCGGGGAGGTGGCGGATCTTCTCCCAGATGCTCCTTTCGTCCTCCAGAAGGCCGATGGTGTTCCCCAGGGACTTGCTCATCTTGGCCTTGCCGTCGATGCCCGGCACCCGGGGGGCCTCGGGGTTCAGGAGGGCTTCGGGCTCGGGGAAGGTCTCCCCGAAGAGGGCGTTGAAGCGCCTTGCGATCTCCCGGGTGAGCTCGATGTGCTGCACCTGGTCCTCCCCCACGGGGACGGTGTCCGCCTTGTAGACCAGGATGTCCGCCGCCTGCAGCACGGGGTACATGAGGAGGCCGCTCCAGACCGCCTCCTGCTTGGCGGCCTTGTCCTTGAACTGGGTCATGCGGGTGAGGTCCCCCAGGGGGGTGAGGGTGGTGAAGACCCAGGCGAGCTCCGTGTGCTCGGGCACGTGGGACTGGACGAAGAGGGTGACCCGTTCCGGGTCGAGCCCGGCGGCCATGTTCACCAGGGCGGCCTCAAAGGTGCGCTGGGCCAGGGTGCTGGGGTCGTAGGCCAGGGGGTTGGTGAGGGCGTGGTAGTCCACGATGCAGAAGAAGGCCTCCCGCCCCAAGCGCTCCCCCAGCTCCACCCACTGCCGGATGGCCCCCAGGTAGTTGCCGATGTGGATCTCCCCCGAGGGCTGGATGCCGGAGAGAACCCGCGTCATGGGCCTAAGTGTAGCAAAAGGCCAGGGCCCCCTCCTGGGGGCCCTCCTGGTGCCGGGGGCGGGACTTGAACCCGCACGTCCGCGAGGACACACGACCCTGAATCGTGCGCGTCTACCAATTCCGCCACCCCGGCAGACGCAAGGGTCATTCTAGGGGGATGGGCCCCCCTCGTCAAGCTAGGGCGGGGGGAGGCGGCGCCAGGAGGGGCGGCCCAGGCGGCGTAGCCGCTGCCAGAGGAGCCAGAGGCCCGCCCCCAGGAGGGCGAGGGCGGCCAGGGACCAGAGGAGGGCCAGGGCGCCAAGCCCCACCAGGGCCAGGAAGAGGAAAAGGAGGGGGGTGTACCAGGGAAGCCGCACCCCTTCACCTTAGCAGGGCCGGGGGTTAGAATGAAGGGTGCCCCGGGACAGGGGTGCGGTCGCGCCCGGAGGCCAACCCCTCCGGGTGAGGAAAGTCCGGGCACCATAGGGCAGGGTGCCAGCTAACGGCTGGGCGGGGCAACCCGACGGAAAGTGCCACAGAGAAGAGACCGCCAGCGGCCGGGCCCAAGGGCCCGGTGCGGGCAAGGGTGAAACGGCGGGGTAAGAGCCCACCGCGCCTCCTGGCAACAGGGGCGGCACGGCAAACCCCACCCGGTGCAAGGCCCGGTAGAGGGGAAGGGCTGGCCCGGCCCGCCGCAACCCCTGGGATGGGCCGCTTGAGGCCGCGGGCGACCGCGGTCCCAGAGAGATGACCGCAGAAACAGAACCCGGCTTACGCCCTGTCCCGGTTCCCCCGAGCGCAGGCTCGGGGGGTTCCTTTTCCCCGGAGGTGGGGCACTGGTGGGTGGCAGGTGGGAGGGAGTGGAAATCTGTGGGGGAACCATGGTATACTGCCGCCCGTAAAGCCTTCTCCGGGCAGGGCCAAGGCGGGCCTCCCCGCACGGGTCCCGAGAACCGGAAGGTGGGAGGGGGTGGGAGATGCCCTTCGGGGAGTACCAGTACAGCCTGGACGACAAGGGGCGGGTGGTGGTCCCCGCCCCCTTCCGGGACTTCCTGGAGGACGGCCTGGTGCTCACCCGGGGGATGGAGGGCTGCCTTTACGTCTTCCCCTCGGACCGCTGGCGCAAGATCGAGGAGCAGCTGGTGAACCTCCCCCTCACCGACGCCGAGGCCCGGGCCTTCGTGCGCTTCTTCTACTCCGGGGCCCACAAGACCCGCATGGACAACGCCTCCCGGGTCCTCATCCCACCCCCCCTGCGCCAGTTCGCGGGCCTGGAGGAGGGGAGCGAGGTGGTCATCGCCGGGGCCCCGGGGAGGCTGGAGATCTGGAGCCAGGAGCGCTGGTGGAAGGCCATCGAGGCCATCATGCAAAGCCCCCCCGCCCCCGAGGCCCTGAGGGGACTGATCGGATAGCCCTATGGAGCCCGTCGCCCAGCACGTACCCGTCCTCTACCGGGAGGCTTTGGACCTCCTCCAGGTCCGGCCCGGGGAGGTGTACGTGGACGCCACCCTGGGCGGGGCGGGCCACGCCCGGGGGATCCTGGAGCGGGGTGGGCTGGTGATCGGCCTGGACCGGGACCCGGAGGCGGTCAAGAGGGCCCGGGCCCTGGGCCTGCCCGGCCTCAGGGTCTACCAGGCCAACTTCCGCCACCTTGGGGAGGTGCTGCGGGAGGCGGGGGTGGCGCAGGTGGCGGGGGTCCTGGCGGACCTCGGGGTCTCCAGCCTCCAGCTGGAAGACCCCCGCCGGGGCTTCAGCTACCAGAGGGAAGGCCCCCTGGACATGCGCCTGGGGGAGGAGGGCCCCACCGCGGCGGAGGTGGTGAACCGGCTCCCCCTGGAGGAGCTCCGCCGCATCCTGCGGGACCTGGGGGAGGAGCGGGAGGCCCAGCGCATCGCCAGGGCCATCGTGGCCGCCCGGGAAAAGGCCCCCATCCGCACCACCACCCAGCTGGCGGAGATCGTGCGCCGGGCGGTGGGCTTCCGCCGGGCAGGCCATCCCGCCCGCAAGACCTTCCAGGCCCTGCGCCTCTACGTGAACGACGAGCTCGGGGCCCTGGCCGAGTTCCTGGAGCAGGCCCAGGAGGCCCTGGCTCCCGGAGGGCGGCTCGTGGTCATCGCCTTTCACTCCCTGGAGGACCGCCTGGTGAAGCGCTTCCTCCGGGAAAGCGGCCTCAAGGTCCTCACCCCCAGGCCCCTCACCCCGGGCCCCGAGGAGGTGGCGAGGAACCCCAGGGCCCGCAGCGCCAAGCTGCGGGCGGCGGCGAAGGAGGGGGCATGAGGACGGTGTGGCGCTTCGGCCTCCTCTACCTCCTGGCCCTTCTCCTGGTCTTCGCCCTGGGCCACGGCAACCAGATGGAGCGGGCCCGCCTGCAGGCCCTGAAGGAGCGGCTGGCCGCCTTGGAGGCCCAGGAGGAGGCCCTCCTCCGGGAGGGGTGGGAGGCCACCCGGCCCCACCGGGTCCTGGAGTGGGCCGAGCGGGAGGGCTTCGTGCCCATGAGCCGGGGGAGGTGGGTCCGGTGACCGCGGGGGCGAGCCGGGTGCCCCTGGTCCTCCTGGGCTTCGCCCTCTGGACGGTGCTCTTCGCCCTGGGGGTCCACGCCCTGGTGGCCCACCCTCCCCGGCTCCCTCCCCCACCCCCGCCCCCCGCCCCGCCCCGGGGGGCCTTTTACGCCCAGGACGGCACCCCCCTGGCCGTAAGCCTCCGGGGAGGCCGCCACTACCCCTTGGGAAAGAGCATGAGCCAGCTTTTGGGCTTCGGGGAGCGGGCCACGGGCCGGGGCCTGGAGGGGCTGGAGCGGGACCTGAACGCCGCCCTGAGCGAGGGGCGCTCCTTCACCCTCACCCTGGACCCCTGGGTGCAGGCCATGGCGGAGCGGGCCCTCTGGGCGGGCCTGGCCCGAAGCCGGGGGGCCTTCGCCTCCCTGGTGGTCCTGGACCCGGAGGGCAGGCTGGTGGCGGTGGCCAACGGGCCCCCCTTCGACCCCCTGGCCCCCCGCGGGGACCCGGAGAAGGACATCGCCTGGCGCAACCACGCCTTCCTGGTGCCCCTGGAGCCGGGCTCCACGGTCAAGGCCCTCACCGCCGCCATGCTCCTGGAGGAGGGCCTGGCCACCCTCGCCACCCGGGTGGAGGCTCCCCCCTTCCGGGTGGTGGAGGGCTGGACCATCCGCGACCCCCTGCCCCACCCCCCGGTCCTTACCCTCACCGAGGTGCTGGGCCACTCCTCCAACGTGGGCATCAGCCTGCTGGCCGAGAGGCTGCCCAAGGAGGCTTTCTACGGCTACCTGGAGCGCCTGGGCCTCACCGCCGGCAGCCCCCTCCCCGGGGTGCGGGTGGCCCCGGCGGTGGTCCGCCCCCCCAGGGAGTGGAGCCGGGCGGCCTACGCCAACCACACCTTCGGCCAGGGCTTCCTGGTCACCCCCCTGCACCTGGCGGCGGCCTTCGCCGCCCTGGCGGACGGGGTGTACCGTCCCCCCCGGCTTCTCGCCGACCAAGAGGCCCGGGAGGTGCGGGTCTTCTCCCAGGCCACGGCGGCGGCGGTGCGCCGGGCCCTGGAGGAGACCCTGGCCCCCCGGGCCCGCCTTCCCGGCTACCCCCTGGCGGGCAAGACGGGCACGGCCCAGGTGGTGGTGGAGGGGCGCTACTCCCGGGAGGTCTTCACCGCCTGGTTCGCGGGCTTCGTCCCCGGGGACCGGCCCCTCTACACCGTGGCGGTGGCCGTCCACCACCCCAAGGGGGAGGTCTACGGCAGCCTGGTGGCCGCCCCCATCTTCCGGGAGGTGGCCGCGGGGCTCTTGGCCTACCGGGGGGTGCCCCCCTATGCTGAAGGGCGGTGAGTGGGTTGTGCATGTTGCGCATGTTAGGGAAGTGACGCCGGAGTGGGTGGCCGCGGCCACCGGGGGGAGGCTCCACCCCGGGGGGCGCCCGGTGCGGGACCTCCACTGGGACAGCCGCCAGGTGGCGCCGGGAGGCCTCTTCGTGGCCCTGCCCGGGGCGAGGGTCCACGGCCGGGCTTTCGCAGGGGAGGCCCTGGAGCGGGGGGCCCACCTGCTCCTCAGCGACCGGCCGGGGTGGGCCACGGTGGAGGTGGCCAACCCCTACCGGGCCCTCCTCCGCCTGGGCCGGGCCCTCAGGGACCTCTTCCCCGGGCCGGTGGTGGCCGTGGGGGGGAGTACAGGCAAGACCACCACCAAGGAGGCCCTCGCCCAGGCCCTGGGCTTCCCTGCCCCGCCCGGCAACCAGAACACCGCCCCCCCCCTGGCCCGCCACTTCCTGGGCCTGGACCCCAGGGCCCCGGGGACGGTGGTGGAGCTGGGGGTGGACCGGGTGGGGGAGATGGCCGAGCTCATGGCCCTGGCCCGGCCCCACCTGGCGGTCCTCACCGCCTTGGGGGAGGAGCACCTCCTGGCCTTTGGGGACCTCGAGGGGGTGGTGCGGGAGGAGGCGGGGCTCCTCCAGGCGCCGGAGGCCCTGGTGAGCCTGCAGGCCCAGGAGGTCCTCCGGGCCTTCGGCCACGGGAGTTTCCTCACCTACGGCTTCGGGGAGGCCACCTTTCCCGGGGAGGGCCTGGAGCTCCTCCCCGAGGGGAGCCGCTTCCGCTACCGGGGCCTCCCGGTACGGGTACCCTACCCCGGCCTGGGCCCCGCCCTGGGGGCCCTGGCGGCCCTGGCGGTGGGGGAGGTTTTGGGGAAGGACCTCAAGGAGGTGGCGGAGCGCCTGGCCGCCCTCACCCTCCCCCCGGGGCGGATGGAGCGGCAGGAGAGGGGCGGGGTGGTCTTCCTGAACGACGCCTACAACGCCAACCCCCTCTCGGTGGAGGCCGGGCTGCGGTGGCTGGCCGCCCAGCCCGGGCGGAAGTGGGCCGTCCTGGGGGAGATGCGGGAGCTGGGGGAGGAGGCGCCAAGGCTCCACCTGCGGGTGGCGGAGGCGGCGGCCCGGCTGGGCCTCAGGCCCCTCTACCTGGGGCCCCACGCCGAGGCCCAGGCCGCCCTGGGGGGGGAGGCGGCGGGAAGCCTGGAGGAGGCCCTCCGCTGGCTGAAGGCGCGGGTGGCCCCCGGGGACCTGGTCTACCTGAAGGCCTCCCGGGCCCTGGGGCTGGAGCGAATCCTGGAGCTATGGGACGCCTGATCCTCCTCCTCCCCCTCCTCTTCGCCTGCGCCCCCCTGGGGGGGGAGGCCCCCCTCCTCCCCTACCCCGGGGGCTTCGCCCAGGGGGGGCTGGTGACGGGCCGCTTCCAGGTGGCCCTTCCCGGCACCCCCCTCCTCCTGGACGCGGACGGGGAGGCCCTCTACGCCGCCTACCCCTTCCAGCTCCTGGTCTTCCGGGAAGGCCGCCTGGAAAGCCTCCCCCTCCCCGGGGTGCCCCGCTTCCTGAGGGCCGCTCCCCGGCCGGTGGTGGGCCTGGGGGAGGGGGTGTGGGCCGAGGGGGAGGTCCTCCCCTACCCCGCCCGGGACGCGGCCCTCACCGGGGAGGGGCTCCTCTGGGTGGGGGCGGGGGGGCTCTACCGGGACCGGGACCTCCTCCGCCCCGGGGCCTTCCGCCAGGTGGTGGCCTGGGGGGGAGGGGTGGTGGCCCTGGGGGAGGAGGCCCTCTTCCACCCCGAGGGGTGGCGGCTTCCCCTCCCGGGGGCGGTGCGGCAGGCCCAGGCCTCCGCCTGCGGGGTGGTGGCCCTCCTGGAGGGGGGCCGGGTCTACCTGGTGGGCCTCGAGGGGGCCAGGCCCCTGGCCGAGGCGGAGGCCTTCGCCGCCTGGGAGGAGTGGGTCTACCTGGCCCCCGGGCCCCGCACCCTGAGCTGCCGGGAGGTGGCATGGCCCTAGCCCTGGCCCTCCTCCTCGCCTGGTTCCTCACCGCGGCCTGGATGGCCCTCATGCGGGGCCTGGGCCTGGGGAAGCGGGTCCGGCGCGAGGGGCCCCAAAGCCACCTGGCCAAGGAGGGCACCCCCAGCATGGGGGGGGTGGCCTTCCTCCTGGCCGCCTTCCTGGCCTACCTGGCCGTGGGAGGGGACGGTCTGGGGGCGCTTTGGCTTTTGGCCCTGGGCTTCGCCCTCCTGGGCCTTTTGGACGACCTCGGGGGGAGCCTCTTCCGGCCCCTCAGGGCCCGGGAGAAGCTCCTCTTCCAGGGGCTCATGGCCCTGGTCTTCGCCCTCTGGGCGGTGCGCCAGGTGGCCTACACCCCCTGGCCCCTCCTGGACGTCCTCCTCATCGCCCTGGCGGTGGTGGGGGCCGCCAACGCCTTCAACTTCACCGACGGGCTGGACGGGCTTCTGGCCAGCGTGGCCGCCATCCTCCTCCTCCCCTTCTACCCCTACCCCCTGGCCCAGGCCCTCCTCGGGGGGGTGCTGGGCTTCCTCTGGCACAACGCCCCCCGGGCCAAGGTCTTCATGGGGGACACGGGGAGCCAGGCCCTGGGGGCGGCGGTGGCAGGGCTTTTCGTCCTCACGGGGAAGCTCTGGCTCCTGCCCCTGGCGGCCATCGTGCCCGTCTTGGAGGTGCTCTCCGTGGTGGCCCAGGTCCTCCACTTCCGGCGCACGGGCAGGCGGCTTCTGCGCATGAGCCCCCTGCACCACCACTTCGAGCTCCTGGGCTGGGAGGAGGGCAAGATCGTCTTCCGCTTCGCGGTGGTCACCGCTCTGGCCACCGCCTTGGCCTTCGGCCTGGGAGGTGGGGCGTGATCCTGGTCTACGGCCTGGGGCGGAGCGGGCTCGGGGTGCTCCGCTTCCTGAGGCGGCGGGGGCTTCCCGCCCGCTTCTACGACGACCGGCCCCAGGAGGCGGAGGTCCGGGAGGCCCTGGCCCTGGGCTTCGCCCCCGACTGGGCCCTGGAGGGGGCCTACCGGGAGGTGGTGGCCGCCCCCGGGGTGCCCCTGGAGCACCCCCACCTGGAGCGCCTGCGGCAGGGGGGGGCCCGGGTGCTGGGGGAGGCGGAGCTGGCCTACCGCCTCTCCCCCACCCCCCTGATCGGGATCACCGGCACCGCGGGGAAGACCACCACCACCCTCTTCACCGCCCACCTCCTCAGGGGGCAGGGCCTGCGGGCCCTGGCCGGGGGGAACGTGGACCCACCCCTGGTGGAGGTGGTGGACGGGGCCGAGGTGGCGGTGGCCGAGCTCTCCAGCTTCCAGCTGGAGCGGGTCCACGCCTTCCGCCCCCGGGTGGCGGTCCTCCTCAACCTGGGGGTGGACCACCTGGACCGGCACGGGAGCCTCGAGGCCTACCACCGGGCCAAGCTGAACCTCCTCCGGAACCTCACCCCCGCAGACGCCCTGGTCTACAACCGGGAGGACCCCCGGGTGCGGGCAGCGGCGGAGGCCTCCCCCGCCCGGGCCTACCCCTTCGCCCCGGCGGAGGACCCCCGGGAGAGCAACCTGCGGGCGGCCCTGGCGGCCACCCGGGCCTACCTGGACCTCCTGGGGCGCAGGCTGGACGAGGGGGCCCTGCGGGCCAGCCTGGAGGACCTGCCCACCCCCCCCCACCGCTTCCAGCCCTTCGCCCGCAAGGGGGAGGTGGTCTTCATCGACGACTCCATGGCCACCCGCACCCAGGCGGTGGCCGCGGCCCTGCGGGCCGCCCCCGCCCCCATCGCCTGGATCCTGGGGGGGGAGGACAAGGGGGCGGACCTGGCCCCCCTGAGGCCCCTCCTCCCCCGGGTGCGGGTGGCCCTGGCCATCGGCCGGGACGGGCCCCGCCTGGCCCAGGGCCTAGGGGGGGTGGAGGTGGTGGTGATCGGGGAGCGGGAGGGGCGGGCCGCCCTGCGCCGGGCGGTGGCCGAGGCCCTGGGGCGCCTGGAAAGGGGGAGCGTCCTCCTGGCCCCCTTGGCGGCCAGCTTCGACCAGTTCCAGGACTACCGGGAGCGCGCCCAGGCCTTCCGCGAGGCGGTCTTCTCCTTGGGAGGTGAACCGTGGACCCCGTCCTCCTCCTGAGCGCCCTCCTCCTTCTGGCCTTCGGCCTCCTGGGGGTGGGGGTGGCGGAGCCCAGCCTCCTGCCCGGCCACCTCCTGCGGGTGGGGCTGGCCCTCCTGGCCCTGGCCCTGGGGTTCCTCCTCTCCCCTAGGGCCCTCCTCCGCCACGGCCGGGCCCTCCTCTTCCTCAGCCTGGCCCTTCTGGCCCTGGTCCTCTGGCTGGGGGACGGGCCCGGGGGGGTGCGCCGCTGGTTCTACCTGGGGGCCTTCGCCTTCCAGCCCTCGGAGCTGGCCAAGGTGGCCCTGGTCTTCTACCTGGCCTCCTTCGTGGGGCGCAAGGGCCACGACTACCCCATCCTGGGGGCCGCGGTCCTGGCGGCGGCCACCGCCGGGCTGGTCCTGGTGCAGCCCGACTTCGCCACCGCCCTCTTTCTCCTCACCCTGAGCGGGCTTCTCTTCGTCCTGGCCGGGGTGCCCTGGCGTAGGCTGGTCACCGTCAGCCTGGCGGGGCTTCTGGCCCTGGCCCCCTTCTCCGGCTACTACCTGGCCCGCTTCAGCTACGTCTCCGAGCGCTTCGCAAGCTTCCTGGACTATCTGCAGGGAGAAGCCGACCCCGCCCAGGGGGCCTACCAGGTGGTCCAGGCCCAGAAGGCCATCCTCCTGGGAGGCCCCCTGGGCCAGGGGCCGGGGGGCGCCCTGCCCCACCTGCCCGAGGCCCACAACGACATGGTCTTCGCCGGCGTGGTCTTCGCCACCGGCTGGCTGGGGGGCGGGATGGTCCTCTTCCTGTACCTCCTCCTCTTCGCCCGGGGGATGGCCCTGGCCCTGAGGCTCCGGGGGCCGGAGAGCCTGGTGGCCCTGGGCCTCACCCTGTACCTCACCCTGCAGGCTGCCCTGAACATCGGGGTGGCCGTGGGCTTCCTCCCGGTCACGGGGGTGCCCCTGCCCCTGGTGTCCTACGGGGGCAGCTCCCTCCTGGTCTCGGGCCTGGCCGTGGGGGTGCTCCTGCGCCTGGCCAAGGAGGTGGGGCGGTGATCCTCCTCACGGGAGGGGGCACGGGGGGGCACCTCTTCCCCGCCCTGGCGGTGGCGGGGGAGCTCGGGCGCCGGGGGCACGGGGTCTTCTACCTGGGGGCCCTGGGGGGGCTGGAGGCCCGCCTCCTGCCGGAGGCGGGGCTTCCCCACGCCCTCATCCCCGCGGGCAAGCTGGACCGGGCCGCCTTCCGGCCCCGGGAGGCCCTGGGGCTCCTCCGGGGCCTCTGGGCCGCCCGCCGGGTCCTGCGGGAGGTGGCCCCCCGGGCGGTCCTCTCCACCGGGGGGTACGCGGGCTTCCCCGGGGCCTTCCTGGCGGAGCTCAAGGGGATTCCCGTCCTCCTCCACGAGCAAAACGCCCGCCTGGGCCTGGCCAACCGCCTCCTCCTGCCCCGGGCCCGGGGCCTGGCCCTCTCCCTGCCCCTTCCCCTGCCCCCGGGCCTTGGGCAGAAGGCCCGGCGCACGGGCTACCCCGTGCGGGAGGAACGCCACCCCAAGGCCGAGGCCAAGCGCCGTCTGGGCTTCGACCCGGGGAAGCCCCTCCTCCTGGTCCTGGGGGGGAGCCAGGGGAGCCTGGAACTCAACGAGCGCCTTCCCCCCCGCCTCAAGGCCCTGGGACTCCCGGTGCTCCACCAGGTGGGGGAGCGCTGGGTGGAGCGCTACCGCCACCTGGAGGGGGAGAGGTACCGGGTGGCGGGTTTCCTGGACGCCCCCCTGGCCATGAGCGCCGCCGACCTCCTCCTCGGCCGGGCGGGGGCGGGCACCCTGGCCGAGGCCGCCTACCACCGCCTCCCTGCCCTCCTCTTCCCCCTGCCCCCCAGCCTGGACGGGGGGGCGCAGGCGGCCAACGCCCGGGCCTACCAGGAGGCGGGGGGGGCGGAGCTTGCGGACTGGGAGGGCCTCGAGGCCCAGGTGGAGCGCCTCCTGGCCGACCCAGAACCCTACCGCAAGGGCATGGCCCGGCTTTCCCCCGAGGGAGCCGCGGGGCGGATCGCAGACTGGCTGGAGGAGTTCCTATGAAGCGGGCACACCTCATGGGCATCGAGGGGGTGGGGATGAGCGCCCTGGCCCGCCTCCTCCTGGCGGAGGGGGTGGAGGTCACCGGGTGCGACCTGGCCCCGGGGGGACGGGCCCGGGCCCTGGGGGTGCCGGTCCTCCGGGGGCACGACCCGGCCCACCTGGAGGGGGCGGACACCCTGGTGGTGCCCACCCCCATCCCCCCGGACCACCCGGAGGCGGCCGAGGCCCAAAGGCGGGGCCTGCGGGTGGTGCGGCGGATGGAGCTTCTGGCCCACCTCCTGGAGGGGAGGCCTTCCCTGGGGGTCACGGGCACCCACGGCAAGACCACCACCACGGGGATGCTGGCCAGCGTCCTCCTGGCCGCGGGCCTGGACCCCTGGGTCTTTCTGGGGGGGGACCTTAGCCTCCTCCCGGGGAACGCCCGCCCCGGGCGGGGCCCCCGGCTGGCGGAGGTGGACGAGTCCGACCCCCTCTTCCAGGGGGTGCGGGTGAGGGTGGCGGTGGCCACCAACCTGGAGGCCGACCACGTGGCCCCCCGGGGGCGGAGAGCCCCCAACTACCACGGGAGCTTGGAGGAGCTCCAGGCGGCCATGCGGGGTTTCCTCCTGGGGGCCGAGGTGGCCGTGGTCCCCGCCTCCGACCCCCTGCTCCTGGAGGCCTCCCGGGGGCTGCCCCGAAGGCTCTTCGGGGAGGGGGGGGAGGTTTGGGCCGAGGGGGTGGAGCTCGGGCCCTGGGGGAGCCGCTTCCTCCTCATCCACCGGGGGAGGCCCCTGGGAGAGGCCAGGCTGCAGGTCCCCGGGGCCCACAACGTGCAAAACGCCCTGGCCGCGGCCCTGGGGGCCCTGGCCTTCGGGGTGGAGGAGGGGGCGATCCTGGAAGGCCTGGCCCGCTTCCCCGGGGTGGGGCGGCGCTTCCAGCGGGTAGGGGAGGTGCGGGAGGCCCTGGTGGTGGACGACTACGCCCACCACCCCACGGAGGTGCGGGCTACCCTGGAGGCCGCCCGCCTCCTGGGGCGCAGGGTGCGGGTCCTCTTCCAGCCCCACCGCCTCCTCCGCACCCAGGAGCTTTGGGAGGCCTTCGCCCAAGCCCTGGCCCCCGCGGAGGAGGTGGTGGTCCTCCCCGTCTACACCGCCGGGGAACGGGGGGAGGTGAGCCCCGAAGGCCTGGCCCAAAGGATCGCCGAGCGCCTCCTGGCCCTGGGCACGGAGGCCCGCTTCCTGGAAAACGAAGAGGCCCTGGCCTACGCCCGGGCCACCGCCGCCCCCGGGGACCTGTGGCTGGCCCTGGGGGCGGGGGACGTAACCGAGCTGGCGCGGAGGCTCGTCCATGAGGGTTGAACGGGTGCTCCTCAAGGACCACACCACCCTGGGGGTGGGGGGCCCGGCGGAGCTTTGGACGGTGGAGACCCGGGAGGAGCTCCGGAGGGCCACCGAGGCCCCCTACCGGGTCCTGGGGAACGGCTCCAACCTCCTGGTCCGGGACGAGGGGGTGCCGGAGCGGGTGATCCGGCTGGCCGGGGAGTTCCAGGCCTACGACCTCAGGGGCTGGGTGGGGGCGGGGGCCCTCCTGCCCCTGCTGGTGCAGGAGGCCGCCCGGGCGGGGCTTTCCGGCCTGGAGGGCCTCCTGGGCATCCCCGCCCAGGTGGGAGGGGCGGTGCGGATGAACGCGGGCACCCGCTTCGGGGAGATGGCGGACGCCCTGGAGGCGGTGGAGGTCTACCACGAGGGCCGCTTCCAGGTCTACCTCCCCGAGGAGCTGGGCTTCGGCTACCGCACGAGCCGGCTTCCCCCGGGGGGCATCGTGACCCGGGTGCGCCTGCGGCTCCGGGAGCGCCCCCTGGAGGAGATCCAAAGGCGCCTGGCCGAGGTGGACGCTGCCCGCAAAGGCCAGCCCAAGCGGAAGAGCGCCGGCTGCGCCTTCAAAAACCCCCCGGGGCAGTCGGCGGGCAGGCTCATCGACGAGGGGGGCTTCAAGGGCCTCCGGGTGGGGGACGCCATGGTCTCCCCCGAGCACGGCAACTTCATCGTCAACCTGGGCCGGGCCACGGCCAAGGACGTTCTGGAGCTCCTCAGGCGCATCCAGGAGGAGCTTCCCCTGGAGCTGGAGTGGGAGGTCTGGCCGTGAGGTTAGGTGGGCCTGGGGAAGGGAGGGATAAGATGGGGAGCATGAAGGCCCTGCTGGCCCTCCTCCTGGCCACCCTTTACGTGGCCAGCCGGGTGGCCTTCCCCCTGGAGGAGGTGGAAGCGGTGGGGCTGGTCCACCTGGAAGCGGAGCCCCTCCTCCTCCAGGCCCGCCTCCTGCCGGGGGAGCCTTGGCTCTGGGTAGGGCCCGGGCGGCTTGCCCCCCTGGGGCAAAACCCCTGGATCGCCGAGGCCCGCCTGGAGAAGCCCCGGCCGGGGGCGGCGCGCCTTTGGGTGCGGGAGCGGAGGCCCTTCCTCCCCCTCCCTGACGGAAGCGCCCTGGCGGAGGACGGCACCCTGCTGCCGGGAGGAGGCCCCCTGGCCCCGGGACCCCGGGTGGAGGGCAAGGGGCCCCTCCCCAAGGAGGCCCTCCTGGCCCTGGCCCGGGCCTACCCGGAGGCCCAGCGGCTCCGCTACACCCCAGCGGGCCTCTGGGTGGACCTCCCGGAAGGGACCCTCTTCGCCCCGGAACCCGGGCTTCTGCTAGAGTATGCCCAAGCTGTGCGCCCGAAGGGCGAGGTCTACCTGTATGCTTGGGGGGTGAGCGTGCGCCCATGATCATCGCCGGACTGGACGTAGGCACCAGCAAGGTCACCACCGTGATCGGGGAGCTGGCCCCCGACGGCGTGCTGGACATCATCGGGGAAGGGACGGCCCCCTCCCAGGGCCTGAGGCGGGGGGTGGTGGTGAACCTGGAGCGCACCACCGAGGCCATCCGGCAAAGCGTCCACCAGGCGGAGCGGGTGGCGGGGGTGAAGGTGGAGCGGGCGGTGGTGGGGGTGGGAGGGTCCCACCTGAAGAGCGTGACCAGCCACGGCCTGGCGGCCATAAGGCGGGGCCAGAGCATCTCCGAGGCCGACGTGGAGCGGGCCATCGAGCAGGCCAAGGCCTACCCCTTCGACGGGGAGCTGGAGCTGCTCCACGCCCTGCCCCTGGAGTTCAAGGTGGACGGGCAGGAGGGGATCAAAGACCCCGTGGGCATGGCCGGGGTCCGCCTGGAGGTGGACGTGCACCTGGTGGCCGCGGGGCGCGGGCCTTTGGCCAACCTGCGCCGGGCGGTGGAGGAGGCGGGGCTGGAGATCGAGGCCCTGGTGGCCCAGACCCTGGCCAGCGGCCTGGGAACCCTGGGCCCGGAGGAGGAACACATGACGGTCCTCCTCCTGGACGTGGGCGGGGGCACCACCGAGGTGGCGGTTTTCCGGGAAAGCCGCCTGGCCCACTCCACCGTCCTGCCCCTGGGAGGGGACCACGTGACCCAGGACATCGCCCAGCTCCTGAAGATTCCCTTCGAGGAGGCCGAACGGGTGAAGCGCAAGTACGGGGCGGCCCTGCCCGAGTTGGCCGACCCCGAGCTGGTCCTGGAGATCAACCAGGAGGGGGGCTCCTTAGGGGAGGTGCCGGCCCCGGAGCTGGCCCGCATCATCCGGCCCCGCCTCAGGGAGATCCTGCACCTGGCCCGGCAGTCCGTGGACGAGGCCATGGGGCCCCTGGAGATCCGGGTGAACCGGGTGGTCCTCACGGGAGGGACGGCCCTCCTGCGGGGCTTCGACCTCCTGGCCCGCCAGCAGCTGGGCCTGCCCGTGCGCCTGGGCAGGCCTCAGGGCGTCTCCGGCCTCACCGACGTGGTGGCCACCCCCGCCCACGCCACCGCGGTGGGGCTCGTGCGCTTCGGCGCCGCCCTTCCGGCCCGCGCGGCAGAGCCCCGCCGCGGCCGGGAGCGCAAGGGGCGGGAGGAGCGGGAAAAGGGCGGAGGGCTTTGGGCCCGCATCAAGGAGATCTTCAACAACCTGTTCTAGGCCGGGAGGGGAGGAGGATATGGAGGGAGCCGTCATCAAGGTGATCGGTCTGGGAGGGGCGGGGAACAACGCGGTGAACCGCATGATCGAGGCGGGCCTGACGGGGGTGGAGTTCATCGCCGCCAACACCGACGCCCAGGTGCTGGCCAAGAGCCTGGCCGACACCCGCATCCAGCTGGGGGAAAGGCTCACCCGGGGCCTGGGGGCGGGGGCCAACCCCGAGATCGGGGAGAAGGCGGCCCTCGAGGCCGAGGACCTCATCGCCGAGGCCCTGGAGGGGGCCGACCTGGCCTTCCTCACCGCGGGCATGGGGGGCGGGACGGGGACGGGAAGCGCCCCCATCGTGGCGGAGATCGCCAAACGCGTGGGGGCCCTCACCGTGGCCGTGGTCACCCGCCCCTTCAGCTTCGAGGGCCCCAAGCGCCTCAAGGCGGCGGAGGAGGGCATAAGGCGGCTCAAGGAGCGGGTGGACGCCATGGTGGTGGTGCAGAACGACCGCCTCCTCCAGGCGGTGGACAAGAAGATGAGCCTCAAGGACGCCTTCCTCATCGCCGACCGGGTGCTCTACCACGGGGTAAAGGGCATCACCGACGTGATCAACCTCCCCGGGCTCATCAACGTGGACTTCGCCGACGTGAAGGCCCTCCTGGAAGGGGCGGGCCAGGTGCTCATGGGCATCGGGGCGGGCCGGGGGGAGAACCGGGTGGAGGAGGCGGCCAAGAGCGCCACGCAAAGCCCCCTTCTGGAGCGCTCCATCGAGGGGGCCAGGCGGCTTCTCCTCAACGTGGTGGGCTCCGAGGACCTCTCCCTCATGGAGGCCGCCGAGGTGGTGGAGCGGGTGCAGGCGGCCACGGGCCACGAGGAGGTGGACATCCTCTACGGGGTCACCTACGACGAGAGGGCCCAGGACGAGCTCCGGGTGATCCTGATCGCCGCCGGCTTCGGGGAGGCCACGGTGATGCCCCGGCCCACCCGCCCCCTGGACTTCCCCGCCCACCCCGACCCCTACAACTTCGACATCCCCGCCTTCATCCGCTACGGGGACGGGGACTACCCGCCCCGCCGGGGCAACTGAACCGCCCTTTGCCGTGGTGGTCCTGGGGGTGGACCCTGGCATCACCCACCTGGGCCTGGGGGTGGTGGCGGTGGAGGGGAAGGGTACCCTCAGGGCCCGCCTCCTCCACGGGGAGGTGGTCCGGACCTCTCACCGGGAGGCCGCCCAGGAACGGGTGGGACGGATCCACGCCCGGGTGAAGGAGGCCCTCCTCCGCTTCCAGCCCCAGGCCCTAGCGGTGGAGGAGCAGTACTTCTACCGGCAGAACGAGCTGGCCTACAAGGTGGGCTGGGCCCTGGGGGCGGTCCTGGTGGCGGCCTTCGAGGCGGGGGTGCCGGTCTACGCCTACGGCCCCATGCAGGTGAAGCGGGCCCTGGCCGGGCACGGCCACGCCACCAAGGAGGAGGTGGCCCTCATGGTCCGGGGGATGCTGGGCCTCAAGGAGCCCCCCGGGCCCAGCCACCTGGCGGACGCCCTGGCCATCGCCCTGACCCACGCCTTCCACGCCCGGCTCCAGGCGGCCAAGCCCCTCTAGGCCACCCCGTGCCAAGGAGGCCTGGGCCACCTTCCGCCCCCCAGGGGAGGGTTAGGATGCCCCCATGGGCAAGCGCCTCTGGGCCCTGGCCTTCCTGGGCCTTTTTGCCTCGGCCCACCAGCCCTTCTGGAACCCGGGCTCCCCGAGCCCTGAGGCCCCCTACCCGGTGGCCCGCCCCGAGGTGGCCCAGGCCCTCCTCGGCCGCCTGGAGCCCGGGGGGTGGGCCTTTTTCCGCCTGGAGGTGCCCGAGGGCTTCCCCTTAAGGGCCTCCCTCTTCGTGGGCGGAGGCTGTCCCGAAGGCTTCCGCCCCGTCCTCTGGCTCCTGGGACCGGGGCTTGGGGGGGAGGCCCCCCTCCCCCTGCCCCCGGGGTGGGGGGGCCTGAGGCGGGAGGCGGCGGCCTGGACCCCCTACCGGGGCCACGGCCTGGAGGCCCGGCGGGGCCCCCGCCTGGAGGCCCGCCTGGGGCAGGGGGCCTACCTCCTGGGGGTGGAGGCCGGGGAGGAGGGGGGCTACTTCCTCCTCTCCCTGGACGGGCGGGAGGTGCCCGGAGGGAGCCCCGAGGGGTTTGCCGCCATCCCCCGCTTCAACCGCTGCCGATGAGCGCCCTGGCCCAAGGCCTCCTCCTCTGGGGCCTCCTCTCCTTGGGGGCGGCCCTCTTCGGCCTCTGGTGGGCGCAAAGCCCCTTCTGGCGGGGCTTCTTCTTCATGAACGGGGCCTGGGGACTGGTGGACGGGGCCCTGGGCCTCTACGCCCTGGGACAGGAGGCCCCGGGGAACCTGCGGGAGATCCTCCTCCTGAACGCGGGGCTGGACGTCCTCTACCTCCTGGCCGGGGCCCTCCTCTTCCTCCGGGGCCGCAAGGCCCCCCACCGGGGCTTCGGCCTGGCCATCCTGGTCCAGGGGGGATTCCTCCTGGCCTTCGACCTGGGGCACGCCCTGCGGCTTGCCGGCTGAAGCCCGGCAGAGCCCCCCGGTCGGGAACGTTCCCGGTATCTGTGCGCTAGACAAAAGTTTTTCAGGAAACTACCCCCTAGCCTTGAGGTGGGAGGTGAGCGGATGAAGAGGTTGTTCGGCGTACTGCTGGTGCTGGCGGTAGGTGGCTTGGCCCTGGCCCAGGGGGCGATGGTGCGGGTGGCCCACCTCTCCCCCGACGCCCCGGCGGTGGACGTGCTGGTGAACGGCCAGCGGGCCATCACGGGCCTGGCCTTCAAGGAGGTCACCCCCTACATCCCCCTGCCCGCGGCGAGGGTGCGGGTCCAGGTGGTGCCCGCGGGGCAGGATGCCCCCGTGGTCATCGACGCCGAGCTGGACCTGCGGGAGGGGGTCTACTACACCGTGGCCGCCACCGGCTTCCTGGCCCAGATCCGGCCCCAGGTCTACACCGACCTCCTGGCGGGCTTCTTCCCCCGGGCCGGGTTCGCCCGGGTGCGGGTGGTGCACACCTCCCCCGACGCCCCGGCGGTGGACGTGGCGGTGCGGGGCGGCCCCGTGCTCTTCAGCAACCTGCCCTTCCCCCGGGCGAGCCAGTACCTGGTGGTGCCCGCGGGGCGGTACGACCTCGAGGTCCGGGTGGCGGGGACCACCACCGTGGCCCTGGAGCTTCCCGGGGTGAACCTGGAAAGCGGCAAGACCTACACCGTCTTCGCGGTGGGCAGCGTCCAGGCGGGCACCCTCACCGTGGTGCCCCTGGTGGACGCCGCCCCCCTGGGCGGGAACCGGTAAGGGGAAGGCGTAAGGCCCCCCGGCCCGCCCGGGGGGCGTTTCCCTTGGCGGCATGGAACCCCTCCCCCCCTGGCTCCCCCCCCTCCTGGCCTGCCCCCGGTGCCGGGGCGGGCTGGAGGTGGCGGGGGAGGCCCGCTGCCCCGCCTGCGGGGCCCGCTACCCCTTCCGGGGAGGGTTTTTGGACCTGCGGGCCGGGCGGGAGCGGCCCCTCCTCTGGCTCGTGAACCGCCTCCTCCCCGTCCCCCTCCTCTACGACGCCTGGCGGCGGCGCTCCGCGGGCCTCCTCTCCGGGGGCAGGCTTTCCTTCCGGGAGGAGCTCGCCCGCCTCCGGGACTGGCTCCTGCCCACGGGGGGCCCCTTCCTGGACGTGGGCGCGGGCACCGGGGTCTACCGGGAGGCCCTGGGGGAAAGGGCGGTGGGGCTGGACCCCTCCCCCGCCTTCCTGCGGGTGGCCCGGTGGCGGCGGCCCGGGGCCTACCTCCTGGGCCACGGGGAGCGGCTCCCCTTTCGGGAAGGGGTCTTCAGGGGGGTGGCCATCGGCCCCACCTGGAACGAGTTCCTAGACCCCCTGAGGGCGGCCCGGGAGGCCCGGCGGGTGCTCCGGCCGGGGGGAAGGCTTTTCGGGATGCTCCTCCTGGGGCCCGGGCCCTCCCCGGGGCTCTGGCGGCCCCGGGAGGAGGAGCTCCTAGCCCTTCTGGAAGGGGCGGGTTTCCGCCCCCGCCTGGAGCGGCGGGGGGCCCTGGCCCTCCTGCGGGCCGAGGTAAGCTGAGGCCAAGGGAGGCAAGCATGCGTACCGGCTTCCGCGCGGTGGAAAGGGGCCTCGAGGCGGGGCTTCCCCTGCGCCTCTACCACAAGGCCAAACGGCGCTTCTGGGACCCTGCCGCCTTGGACTTCCGGGAGGACCGGGAGGTCTTCCTGCGGCTCCCCCCTGAAGGCCAGGACCTCCTCTTGCGCCTGGCGAGCCTGTTCCTAGGGGGAGAAGAGGCGGTGACCCTGGACCTCCTGCCCCTGGTGGCCCGGGTGGCCCGGGAAGGGCGGCTGGAGGATGAGATGTACCTGACCACCTTCCTCCTGGAGGAGGCCAAGCACGTGGAGTTCTTCGCCCGCTTCCTGGAGGAGGTGGCGGGGCGCGAGGGGAGTCTGGCCCACTACCACAGCCCCCACTACCGCCGCCTCTTCGGCGAACTCCTCCCCGAGGCCATGGAGCGCCTCTGGAGGGACGGGAGCCCCAAGGCCCAGGTGGCGGCGGCCCTCACCTACAACGTGGTGGTGGAAGGGGTGCTGGCGGAAACCGGCTACCAGGGCTTCTTCCGCCTGGCGGAGCGGCTTCGGGAGTCGGGGCGGGCCATGCCCGGGACCCTGGAGGGTATCGCCCGGGTGAGGGAGGACGAAAGCCGGCACATCGCCTACGGCCTCTACCTCATCGCCCGCCACCTGGAGGCAGACCCCGGGCTTTGGGAGGTGGTGGAAGGCCGCCTGGGCCTCCTCCTCCCCGAGGCCATGGGGGTGGTGGGGGAGCTCTTCGCCGCCTACCCGGGGGGAGCCCCCCTGGGGCTTACCCCGGAGGAGTTCTTCGCCTACGCCTCGGGGCAGCTTCAGCACCGGCTGCGGATCCTGGAGCGGGCCAGGGCGCTGGGAGTCCGGGCCCTTTCGGGCCTGTAGGCCCCCCCGCAAACCCCTCCCGCCCCCTTTGGCAAGATGGGGGCATGCGGGCCCTTGCCCTCCTCCTCTCCCTGGGCCTGGTCCTGGCCCAGGAGTACCGGGCCCTCCCCGGGGCCCCCACGGGCTGGCCAGAGCTGGACCGGAGCTACGCCCTGGTCTACGAGGCGGAGGCCCCAAAGGCGGTGCTCCTCCTGGTGCCGGGCCTTTTGGGGGGAAGCACCAACTTCGCCCTCCTGGCCGAGCACCTGCGGCGGGAGGCCCCCTGGCTGGAGGTCTGGGCCTGGGAGCGGCGGGCCAACGGCCTCGAGGACCGCCGGGGCTTCCTGGCCCAAGACCCCCTGGCCTACTACCAAAGCCTCCCCGAGCCCGACCTCTCCCCCCTCCGGGAATGGGGCCTGGAGGTGCACCTGAAGGACCTGGACCTGGCGGTGGAGGCCGCCCGCAAGCGGGCTCCCGTGGTCCTGGCGGGGCACTCCCTGGGGGCGAGCCTCGCCACCCTCTACGCCTTCCGCCACGGGGAGAAGCTCCGGGGCCTCGTCCTCCTGGACGGGAGCTTGCGGCTCGCCGAGGGGGCCATCGGCCGGGAGGTGGACCGGGAGACCCTGGGGAGGGGGCTTTCCACCCCCTTTGGCCGCTTCCCCGGGCTGGAGGACCTCCTCCAGGGCCGGGCCGACCCCGTCTTTCGCCTTCCCTTCCTCGCCCCCAAGGACCTGGCCCTGGCGGAGGCCGAGGCCTTCCTGGCGGCAAAGCGCCCCCTGGAGCCCGTGCCCTACGGCCCCTACCGGGCCACCCGGGAGGCCCGGGCCCTCCTGCGGGTGGACGACCACTACAGCCTTTTCCCCATCTTCAGCGCAAGCGTGGGCCGGGCCTGGGCCCGGGAAGGGTTTAGCCTCCTGGGCCTCCTCCAGGGGCGCCTGGTCCTCACCGTGCGGGGGCCCCGGGGCAGGCTGGTGGAGTGGCGGGACACGGGGGAGGCCACGGACCCCAGGGCCTTCCTCTCGGCCTTCGCCCAGCCGGAGACCGGGTTTTCCGAGTGGTACTTCCCCTACCGGCTCCTCCTGGAGGTGGCGGGCTACCCCTTCGTGGCCGAAGACCTAAAGCCTAGGCCCCTCCCCTACCCTGTCCTGGCCCTGGGGGCGGGGCGAGGGCTCCTGACGCAGCCCGAGGACTTCCGCCTGGGGGCAACCTTCCCCAACACCCCCGCCCGGGCCCAGGTCCTCCCCGGCCTCACCCATCTGGACCTCCTCACGGAGCGGGAGGGGCGGACCGCCCGGGCCCTCCTGGACTACCTGGAAGGCCGCTAGGCCCGGGCCCCTCCCCGGAAAGGGCTGGCGAACCGGGAAAGGTCTCGAGCCTCCGCCCTGCGCACCCCTTGCCCGGACGCGGCACAACCCGTCCCCGGCTCCAGCCCCCGGGGCGGCCTCCGGTAGGGCGGCGTCGGCAGCCGGGTGGCCGTGCCTACCGGCAGATGGGTTCACCCCGGGGCGCCCCAGAGGCCAGGTCACCCCTATCCCCCAGGCCCAGGGCCCGGAGGAGGAGGCGCGCCGCCCGCAGAGCGGAAAGGGCCGCTGCGGGCACGCTCTGCCCCGGGAAGACCCCCTCCCCCACCCGCAGGACGTTGGCCAGGAGGCGCACCCGGGGGAAGGGGAAGGGGTGGGTCTGGGGGTAGCCCCCCACCCAGGCCCGCCCCGCGAAGCGGCGGTAGGTGCGGGGGGTGGCGGCGAAGAGGGGCTCCGCCTCCCTGAGGCCCGGGAGAAGTGCCTCCCCCAAGGCCAGGGCCCGCTCCTGCCAGCGGGCCTTGAGGGCCCGGTACGCCTCCCCCTCGAGGCCCTCCCAGAGGGCCAGGGGGGTGTGGAGGGAGAGGGAGAAAAGGGTCCTCTCCCCTTCCGGGAAGAGGGAGAGGAAGGCGAAGGGCCGCTCCCGGGCGTTTTGCCGGTAGTAGGGGGGCCCTGCCCGGAAGGGCAGGACCCCGTAGAGGGCAAAAGCCCCCCAGGCGTCCTTGGGAACGCGCTCGGGGAGGCCGAGGAGGGGCTCCGGGGGCACGTTGAGGAGGAAGAAGTCCCCCTGGAGCACCTCCTTCTCCCCCCGCCTCCTCCCCCCGTAGGCCACCTCCACCCCATGGGCCCGCCCTCCCCGGAGGAGGAGCCGGATGGCCCGGGCGCGGTAGCGCACCTCGAGGCCTTCCGCCAGGGCCCGGGCCAGGGCCCCCACCCCGCCCGGCACCCGCACGGGGCCCAGGTGGGGCAGGTCCAGGGCCAGGGCGGCGTAGAGGGCGTAGGGGTCCTCCGTCTGGGCGGCGATGAGGAGCTGGGCCTGGAGGAATAGGCGGAAATCGGGGTCCGGGGGGGCCAGGCGGGAGACCCGCCGGAAGAGGTCGGGAAGGAGAGGGAGCAGCCCGGGGAGGAGGCGCAAGAGGGCGGCGAGCTCCTCCCCCTCCGGGGGCCAGGGGAGGCGGGGGGCCAGGGCCTTGAGCCCTTCCGCCCGCTCCCCCTGCCAGCGCCAGAAGGGGAGGACCTGGGGCCCGAAGAAGTCCCCCTGGGCCTCCCGCTCCCTATCCCGCCCCACGGGGCGAAGGAGCCTCCCCCTGGGGAGGAGGACCTCCAGGAGGGGGAAGCCCTCGGGGTAGGGCTCCCCGGGAAAGCGCAGGCCCAGAAGGCCCTCCAGGAGGTCGAGGGGGCCCCCGGGGGCGAAGCCCGAGAGGAGGGTGGCCCCCGCGGGAAAGCGGAAGCCCCGGTGCCAGAAGTCCCCCGCCAGGCCCCCGGGGTAGGTGTGGGCCTCGAGGACCACCACCTCCAGGCCCGCCCTTTGCAGGAGCCTGGCCGCCACCAACCCCCCGATCCCCGCCCCCACCACCACCGCGCGCACGGAACCCAGGCTATCCGGAAGGGGGCAGGCCGACCTTGGCCCAGGCTAAGATGGGTAGGGATGCGGCTCGAGGCGGAAGGGCTCCTGGCGCAGGCCCGCAAGGATCCGACCCCAGCCCAGGTGCTCCTCCGAGGGGAGCGCCATTACGCCGTGGCCTTCTTTGCCCAGCAAGCGGTGGAGAAGGTCCTGAAGGCCCTCCATGTGGAACGCCTGCGCACCCTGCCCCGCACCCACGACCTGCTGGCCCTGGGGGCCCCCGAGGGAGGGGTGGAAGGGGCCCGTCTTCTCACCCCGGACTACACGGTGAGCCGCTACCCGGATGCCGCCGGCACCCTGCCCGCCCGGCTCTACGGCAGGGCCCGGGGGGAAGCCCGCCTGCAGGCGGCGGAGGAGGTCCTCACGGGGGTGGAAAGGTCCCCTGGGAAAAGCTAAAGGAGGCCCTGGCCCTCCTCTTCGGTTCCCGGTCCCGGGGGGAGGCCTTACTGGAAAGCGACTGGGACCTCCTGGTGGTTTTCCCGGCCTTTCGGGGCATGGACTACCTGGAAAGGCTTCTTCTCCTCCACCGCACCCTTCCCCTCCGCCACGTGGAGTACGTGGCCCTTACCCCCGAGGAAGGGGCGGCCCGGCAAGGGGAGATCGGGGGGGTGGGGGAGGCGGCCCGGGAGGGGGTGGTCCTGTTGGGAAACCCCCTCCCCGGCCACCCTCCCTCCGGGGGCAAGCCCCTAGGCTAGGGGCATGGAGGTCCTGGTCACCGGGGCCACGGGGTACGTGGGGGGAAGGCTCGTCCCCCGCCTCCTGGAGGCCGGGCACCGGGTGCGGGTTCTGGTGCGGGACCCGGCCCGCCTGGAAGGCCGCCCCTGGGCGGGGCAGGTGGAGGTGGTGCGGGGAAGCCTCGAGGACCCCGCCGCCCTGCGCCAGGCCCTTTCCGGGGTGGAGGCCGCCTACTACCTGGTCCACGCCATGCTCTCCGAGGGGGACTTCCCCCGGGCGGAAGAACGCCAGGCCCGCACCTTCGCCCAGGTGGCCCGGGAGGCGGGCCTGGGCCACGTGGTCTACCTGGGGGGACTCCTGCCCAGGGAGGGAAGGCCCTCCCCCCACCTGCAAAGCCGGGCCCGGGTGGGGGAGATCCTAAGGGCCCACCTCCCCACCACGGAGTTCCGCGCCGGGCCTATCGTGGGCTCGGGCTCGGCCAGCTTCGAGATGGTCCGCTACCTCACGGAGCGCCTGCCGGTCATGGTGGCCCCCCGTTGGGTGCTGAACCCGGTGTCCCCCATCGCCATCCGGGACGTGCTGGCCTACCTGCTCCTGGCCCTCTCCAAAGGGCCCGCCGGGGTGGTGGAGATCGGGGCCCCACCCCTCACCTTCCAGGGCATGATGGAGGCCTACGCCCGGGTGCGGGGGCTCAGGCGCCTCATCCTCCCCGTGCCGGTCCTGGCCCCCAGGCTGGCCGCCCTCTGGGTGGGCCTGGTGACCCCCATCCCCAACCGCCTGGCCCTGCCCCTGGTGGAGGGCATCCTCCACCCCCTGGTGGCGGACACGGGGAAGGCCCAGGCCCCCTTCCCCGAGGTGCGCCCCCTCCCCTACGAGGAGGCGGTGGCCCTGGCCCTGAGGCGCGTGGCCCTGGGGGAGGTGGAAACCCGCTGGTCGGGGGCCCTGTACGGGCGGGCCTACTTCCTGGAGGACCGGGAGGGGATCGTGCGCGAGGTGCGAAGCCTCCACGCGCGGACCACCCCCGAGGCCCTCTTTCGGGTCTTTTCCAGCCTTGGCGGGGAGCGGGGCTGGCTCGTCTGGGGCTGGGCCTGGGCCCTGCGGGGCTTCCTGGACCGGCTGGTGGGGGGCCCGGGCCTGAGGCGGGGGCGGCGCCACCCGCAGGAGCTCCTCCCGGGGGAGGCCCTGGACTTCTGGCGGGTGGAGCGGGTGGAGCCGGGAAGGCTCCTGCGCCTGCGGGCGGAGATGCGCCTGCCTGGGAAGGCCTGGTTGGAGTGGCAGGCCCTCCCCGAGGGGGAAGGGGCCCGGCTGGTGCAGACCGCCTACTTCGAGCCCGTGGGCCTCACCGGCTTCCTCTACTGGTGGCTCCTCTACCCCCTCCACCGGCGCATCTTCAGCGACCTGGCGCGGGCCATCGCCCGGGAGGCGGAAGCCGCAGCCAGGCTTCCATGGTCAGGGCGTGAGGGCGGGTGACGGGCGAAGGCTGCGGCCACGGGGTCCTCAAAAGGGGGGTAAAGGGCCTCTGGCCCCTTCTCTTTTTGGGCTACAGAAGTGGCTTTGGGGAAGGGATAGCCTGAGGCACTGGAGCTCTAGCCATGGCCGAAGCCCAAGCCGCCAAACCCACGGCCCGTTACCGGGCTTTCTTCTACCCCATGCGCCTGGCCCTCCTCTGCGTGGGGGAGAACTTCATGCCCCTGGCCTGGTGGACCCCCGTTTCCAAGGAGCCCTTCCGCCTCCTCTTCGCCATGGACCGGGGAAACCATACCCTAAGCCTTCTGCGAGAGCTGGGGGAAGGGGCCCTCGCCTTTCTCCCCTGGGAGGCCCGGGGGTGGGTGGTGCGCTCCGGCTACCTTTCGGGGCGGAAGGTGCGCAAAGCCGAGCGGCTGGGGGTGGCTCTGCGCCCGGCCAGGAAGCTGGGGCGCACCCAGGTGCCGGAAGGGGCCCTGGCGGTGTACGAGCTCAAGGTGAGCGAGCTTCCCCTGGAGGGCGACCACGTCCTCTTCCTGGGGGAGGTGGTGCACGTGGAAGGCTCCCCCGAGGCCAAGGAGCGGCCCATCCTCTTCCTGGGCTTCCGCGACTTCGCCACCCTGGGGGAGCGCTGGAGGTTCAGGCCGTGAGGCGGCTTCTCCCCTTCCTCCTCCCCCTTTTGGCCCTGGCCCAGGCCCCCTACCGGGTGGAGGGGGAGGTGCGCTACCGGGGCTTCTACCCCCTGGGAAGCTGGGAGGGCAGGAACCCCACCGCCCGGGGGGAGGTCTTTTGGAATGGCGAGCAGGCCTCGGGCCGGGTCTGCCTAGAGCAGGCCGCCTGGGACTCCGGGGTAGCCGAGCGGGACCGGAAGGCCCTGGAGATCCTGAAGGCCAGGGAACACCCCCAGGCCTGCCTCTACCCCCAAAGGGCCCGCTACGAGGGCAGCCGCTTCGTGGTGGAGGGGGAGCTGGAGATGGCGGGGCGGCGGCTGCCCGTGCGCCTTCAAGGGGAGCTTCTGGGCCCCCCGGAGCGGGGGCGCTTCCGGGGCGGTTTCCGCATCCGCTTCTCCGACTGGGGGCTGGAACGCCCCCGCTTCCTCTTCCTGGAGGTGCGGGACGAGGTGGAGGTCTTCCTGGAGGCGGAGGTAAGGCGGTGATCCGCCTGGGCTACCCCTGCGAGAACCTGACCCTGGGGGCCAGCACCAACCACACCCTCCGCCTGGCTTCCCTCGATGAGGAAAAGGTGCGGGCCAGGGTGGCGGAGAACCTGAGGGACCTGGAGCGCATCCTGCGCTGGAACGCCCAGGAGGGCTTTCGTCTTTTCCGCATCGGCCAGCACCTCATCCCCTTCGCCTCCCACCCCCGCTTCCCCTACGACTGGGCGAGGGCCCACGGGGAGGAGCTGGGGCGGCTCGGGGCCCTGGCCAAAGCCCTGGGCCAGCGGCTTTCCCTGCACCCCGGGCAATACGTGAACCCGGGAAGCCCAAGCCCAAAGGTGGTGGAGCGCTCCCTGGCCGAGCTCCGCTACTCCGCCCGGGTGCTGAGCCTCCTGGGGGCGGAGGACGGGGTCCTGGTCCTCCACCTGGGCGGGGTCTACGGGGACCGGGAGGGCACCCTCCGCCGCTTCGTGGAAAACCTGCGGGACGAAGGGGAGGTGCTCCGCTACCTGGCCCTGGAGAACGACGAGCGGCTTTGGCCGGTGGAGGACGTCCTGCGGGCGGCGGAGGCCCTGGGGGTGCCGGTGGTGGTGGACACCCTGCACCACGCCCTGAACCCGGGGCGGCTCTCCCTGGGGGAGGCCCTGAGGCTGGTCTTCCCCACCTGGCGGGGGAGGCCCAAGGTGCACCTGGCGAGCCAAGACCCCGGGAAGCGCCCCGGGGCCCACGCCTTGGCCGTGGCCGAGGCGGACTGGGAGGGGCTTCTCGCAGCCCTACCCGCCCCCGCGGACGTGATGGTGGAGGCCAAGGGGAAGGAGGGGGGGCTGCCCCGGGCGGCCCTGGGGTTCCTGCACCCTTAGGCGGAAACATACCCTTGACTTTTACAGGCTCATAGGTACTATGAGGGGCATGAACGGGACGGTGCGACCCCAAGCCTGGCCCCTCCTGGTCTTCGCCCTCCTGGCCCTGGCGCTCTCCTACGCGGTCCACCAGGCCTCAGGCACCCGGCTCCTCCTGGCCTTCTGGGTGGCCGTCCTCCTGGGCCTGGCCCTCTTCCACGCCAAGTTCGGCTTCGCCTCGGGTTTCCGCCGCTTCCTCCTCACCGGGGAAAGCCGCCTCATGCGGGCCCACTTCCTCCTCTTCGCCCTGGCGAGCCTCCTCTTCTTCCCCTTCCTGGTCCAGGGGGAGGCCTTCGGCCAGGCGGTGCAGGGTTTCGTGGTGCCCCTGGGGGTAGCCCTCCTGGTGGGGGCTTTCCTCTTCGGCATCGGCATGCAGCTCGGGGACGGCTGCGCCTCGGGCACCCTCTACCACACGGGGAGCGGGGACACCCGGGGGATCCTGGTCCTCCTGGGTTTCATGGTGGGCTCCCTCCTCGGGGTCTTCCACCTGCCCTTCTGGCAGGCCCTGCCCGCCTGGGCTCCGGGGAGCGCCCTCACCTGGTTCCCTTCCCCCTACCTGGGCCTGGCCCTCTGGCTGGGGCTTCTGGGCCTCCTCTACCTGGGGGTGGCGGGGGTGGAGCGGCGGCGCACCGGGAGGGTGGAGCCCCTTTTCCGCAAGGAGGCCACCCACCCCCTCTTCGGGCCCTGGGGCCTGGTGGGAGGGGCCGCCGTCTTGGCGGTGGGCAGCCTCCTTCTCCTCCTGCTCCAGGGAAGGCCCTGGGGGGTGACGGCGGCCTTCGCCCTCTGGGGGGGCAAGCTGGCGGAGGGCCTGGGCTTTCCCGTGGTGGAGTGGGCCCTCTTCCACAACCCCGCCTTCGCCGAAAGGCTTGGGGAGAGCGTCCTCAAGGACGCCACCAGCGTGACCAACTTCGGCCTCTTCCTGGGAGCCTTCCTGGGGGCGGGCCTAGGCGGGTCGCTGCGCTTCAAGGACCTGCGGCGCATCCCCTGGACCACCCACCTGGGGGTCTTCCTGGGCGGAGTCCTCATGGGCTACGGGGCCCGCCTGGCCGCGGGGTGCAACATCGGGGCCTACCTGGGGGGCACGGCCTCCTTCAGCCTCCACGGGCCCCTCTGGGGGGTCTGCGCCCTCCTGGGGACGGCCCTAGGGGTGCGCCTTCGCCCCGCCTGCCGCCTGGAGAACGAGGGGGCGAGGCGGGAAGGCCTCCCTAGCACCTGAGGTAGGTGGGGAGGACCTCCTCCAAGGCCCTGGGGGCCGGCAGGAGGTCCCTTAGGGCTTCGGGAGAGGGGGCGGTGTTCCCCCCCTTCAGCATGAGGTACTGGTCCCGGGTGATGGGGGCGAAGGGCAGGCGGGACACCCAGGGAACCAGGAGGTCCATGAGGGGGAGGGGGATGGGCAAAAAGGGCTTGCGGCGGCCCAGGACCCCCATGGTGAGCTCCAGAAGCTCCCGGAAGGTGTACTCCTTAGGCCCTACCAGGTCGTAGGTACCCTCGAGGCCCCTCTCCAGGGCCCTTGCGAAGGCCTCGGCCACGTCCCCCACGTGGACGGGGCGGAAGGGGAAGCGCCCATCCCCGATGAGGGGGACAAAGGGCAAGGGCTGGCAGACCAGGCCCCGGAGCACCTTCCCAAAGAACTCGTCTCCGGGGCCGAAGATGAGGCTCGGACGCAGAATGGTCCACTTCAGGCCGCTTTGGCGCACCAGCTCCTCCCCTTCCGCCTTGGTCTCGTAGTAGCGGCTCCCCGTCCCCCGCCTCGCCCCCAGGGCGGACATGTGGAGGAGGCGGCCCACCCCGGCGCGGCGCATCCCCCCCAGGAGGTTTTTAACCCCCTCCACGTGCACCGCCCGGAAGGTCTGGTCCCGTTCCCGGATGATCCCCGCCAGGTAGATGGCCGCCTCCACCCCCTCCAGGTCGGGGACCTCCCGGGTGATGTCTCCGGGAACGAGGACCGCCCCCTCAGGGAGGTCCCGGGGGGAGCGGGCGAGAACCAGGGGGGTGTGCCCCCCCTGGAGGAGGCGGCCCACCAGGTGCCGCCCCACGAAGCCCGTGCCCCCTACCACCAGGACCCACATGCTGCCCCCACCTTAGGGAAACAGGGCGCGGCCTTGGCGGGGCCTCCGTCCCCTAGGCCGCCTCCAGGACACCCTCGGCCTCCCGCTCCAGGGCCCTGAGGTCCAGGAGGTAGATCTTGCGGTAGGCGGTGGCGATGAAGCCCTCGTGGCGCAGGTCCGAGAGGATCTTGGACACCGACTCCCGGGTGGAGGCGGTGGCGTCGGCGATCTCCTCGTGGGAGACGGTCACGTAAAGCCCCCTGGCGTCCCGGAAGGAGGCCGGGGTGTCCGCCAGGAAGAGCAGGTACCGGGCGATCCGGGCCCGGAGCTCCCCCGTCTGCAGGTGGGTCTCATAGGCCTGCACCCGCCGCATCTGCCGGGCCAGGTTCCGGGCCACCTGGTGCAGCTCCTCGTGGCCCATGGCCCGGGGGTCAAAGCCCCGTACCACCGCCTCGGTCATGGCCTCGGCAGCGTAGCGGTGGCGCTTCCCCTCCAGGGCCTCCTCCCCAAAGTAGTCCCCGGGCAGCACGTGCCGCAGGGTGAGGGTGCGACCCTCGGGCAGAAGCTCCACGATGCGCACCAGGCCTGACTCCAGGCGGTAGAGGGTTTCGGCCCGGTCCCCAGCCAGGTAGACCGCCTCCTTGCGCGGGATCCTCTTCATGCTCCCTCCTCCAAAGCCTTGTGCAGAGCTTCCAGGTGCTGCGCGTATAGGGCTCCCAGCCGCCGGGCTTCCTCCGGGCTCCCCCCTGGGCCTCCCAGGAGCACCCTGGGGGCCAGCCCCGCCAGAGCCCCGTCGGGCAGGGCCCGGAGGGTTTCGGCCAGGAGGACAGAAAGCACCACGCCCCGGGCCTCCAGGCGCTCCGCCAGGGCCTTGAGGTCGGGGAGAGGGGTGTCGGGGCCCAAGTAGAGGGCGGGAAAGCCCCGGCGGCGCAGGTAGTAGGCCGCCAGCATGGCCCCGATCTCGTGGCGCTCCCCGGGGGGGGTGGTGACCAGGATGGGTGCCCCCCGGGGATAGCCCGCCAGGTCCAGGAGTTCCTGCAGCCGGGCCCGGAGAAACTGGGTGGCCAGGTGCTCCTGGGCCACGCTCACCCGGCCCTGGTGCCAGCCCTCCCCCACCTCCCGCAGCACGGGAACCAGGAGGCCCTGAACGGCGCCCTCCGGGCCCAAAAGCCGGACCGCCCGGCGGAAAAGGGCTTCCGCCCGGGAGAGGTCGGCCTCCAGCAGGGCCTCGATGAGTTCTCGGGGCAGCTCTTCCGGACGGCTTTCCTGGGCTAGGAAGCGCCGTATGGCCGCCTGGGGAGTGGCCCCCTCCTCCAGCCAGCGGCGGATGAGCCGCAGGGCCTCCACCTCCTCCTGGCGGTAGAGCCGGTGGCCCCCGGAGGTGCGCTCGGGGCGGGGGAAGCCGTAGCGCCGCTCCCACTGGCGGAGCACCTCCGCCGAAAGGCCGGTCATGGCCTCCACCTCGGCGATGGTGTACACCCCGGGCTGAGTCATGCCCTAAGGATACCCGGATGAAGAACTTTTGTCAATGTTTAGTATAGCCTAGCGGAGTGTGGTCGGGACAAAGGTCCCCACCCCGTGGTATCCTGAAACTGAAGAGCATATGGAACCCGACTGGAAAGCCCTCGCGGGCCTCATCCGCCACCACTCCGCCACCTTCTTCCTGGGAAGCCTTCTCTTCCCCAGGGAGGAGCGCAAGGGGGCCTGGGCGGTCTACGCGGCCTGCCGCCTGGGGGACGAGGCGGTGGATGGTCCTGGAGGAGGCGCGGAGGCCCTCGAGGCCTGGTGGCGGGGGGTGGAGCGGGCCTACGGGGGGCGTCCGCGGGAGGAATGGGAGAAGGGGCTGGCCTGGGCCCTGGGGCGCTGGCCCATCCCCATGGAGGTCTTTCTCCACATGCGGGAGGGCTTCCTCACCGACCTGAGCCCCGTGCGCCTAAGGACGGAAGAGGAGCTCATGGCCTACTGCTACCAGGTGGCGGGCACCGTGGGGCGGATGATGGCCCCCATCGCCGGGGGGGGGAAGGAGGTGGAGGAAAAGGCCGTGCGCCTGGGGCAGGCCATGCAGCTCACCAACATCCTGCGGGACGTGGGAGAGGACCTGGAAAGGGACCGGGTCTACCTGCCCCAGGACCTCCTGGAGCGCTTCGGGGTCTCCCTGGCGGACCTCCACCAGGGGCGCGTCACCCCCCAGTACCGGGCCCTCATGGCCCACCTGGAGGCCAAGGCCCGGGCCCTCTACCGGGAGGGCCTCTCCGGCCTGGGGGGTCTACGGGTGGGCCGGGCGGCCATCGCCCTGGCCGCCCTCCAATACCAGGGCATCCTGGACAAGCTCCGCCTCTTTGGCTACGACAACCTGCACCGCCGCGCCTACCTAGGAACCTGGGAACGGCTCCGGCTTCTGCCCAAAGCCCTCCTCCTTTCCCGAAACGGGGTGCCGGCTACGGAAGCCTAAGGCTAGGCCCCGGTACCTTAGCCCCATGTACCTGGTCTGGCACCGGGCCGACCTTCGGCTTGCCGACCACCCAGCCCTCCTGGAGGCCCTGCGCTCGGGACCCGTGGTGGGGCTGGTGGTCCTGGACCCCAACAACCTGGCCGCCGTCTCCCCCAGACGCCGGGCCTGGTTCCTGGAGAACGTGCGGGCCCTCCGGGAGGCCTACCGGGAGCGGGGCGGGGCCCTCTGGGTGCGCCAGGGCCTCCCTTGGGAGGAAGTCCCCCAAGCGGCGAGGGCGCTTGGGGCCAAGGCTGTCTACGCCCTGAAGGGCTACACCCCCTACGGCCGCCACCGGGACCAGAGGGTGCGGGAAGCCCTCCCCATCCCCCTCCACCTCCTCTCCGCCCCCCACCTCGTCCCCCCGGACCTCCCCCGGGCCTACCGGGTCTACACCCCCTTTAGCCGGAACTTCCAGGGGGTGGACCCCCCTCTCCCCGCCCCGGAGGCCCTCCCCCCTGGGCCGGAGGAGGGGGAAATCCCCAGAGAAAACCCCGGCATCCCCCTGCCTGAGCCCGGGGAGGGAGCGGCCCAGAAGAGGCTAAAGGCCTTCCTGGAAGGCAAGCTCCCCCGCTACCCCCTGGAGCGGGACCGGCTGGACGGGGAAGGGGGCTCGCGGCTTTCCCCCTACTTCACCCTAGGGGTCCTCTCCCCCCGGCAGGCGGCCTGGGAAGCCCTCAGGCGGGGAGGCGAGGGGGCCAGGAAATGGGTCAGCGAGCTCCTTTGGCGCGACTTCTCCTACCACCTCCTCTACCACTTCCCCTGGATGCGGGAACGGGCCCTGGACGCCCGCTATGAAGCCCTCCCCTGGCAGGAGGACGAGGAACTCTTCCTCGCCTGGTACCTGGGCAAGACCGGGGTGCCCCTGGTGGACGCGGCCATGCGGGAGCTTCACGCCACCGGCTTCCTCGCCAACCGGGCGCGGATGGCCGTGGCCCAGTTCGCGGTGAAGTACCTCCTCCTCCCCTGGCAGAAGGCGGAAGCCCGCTTCAAGGACCTCCTCCTGGACGGGGACACCCCGCAAAACCTCCAGGGCTGGCAGTGGGCGGGGGGCCTGGGGGTGGACGCCGCCCCCTACTTCCGGGTGTTCAACCTGGTGGAGCAGGGGCGGCGGCACGACCCCGAGGGAAGCTGGCTCCGGCGCTGGGCCCCCGAGTACCCCTCGTACGAACCCCAAGATCCCGTGGTGGACCTCCCTCAGGCCCGCAGGCGCTACCTGGAGCTAGCCCAGAGGCTAACCCAAGGGTAGGCGGGGCTACACCTCTTGGGAAGGCGGGTAGAGTAGGCTCAGTCCATGTTCCAGGTGCGCGATCCCCAGAAGGCCCTTCGGGCCATCGCCTTTGTGCGCTACGGCCTGGCGGCCCTTTTCCTCCTTCTGGCCCTTTTCCGGGAGGAAAAGCTCCTCTTCCTGGGCCTAGCCCTCCTGGCCTTCCTCATGGCCCGCACGGGCTACTGCCCCCTCATACGCCGCTAAGATGGCCCCATGACCGCCACCTTGGACCTCAAAGAGGCCCTGCCCGACCTGAGGCGGCTCCGGGAAGACCCCCTCGCCACCCTCTTGGCCTGGGGCCGGGCGCACCCCCGGCTGCGCCTACCCCTGCCGGGGATAGCCCTCCACCTGGTCTTCGACCCCCAAGGGGTGGAAAAGGTCCTCCACGCCACCGACCACAAGGCCACCTTCCAGTATCAGGAGCTTTCCCGGCTTACGGGGCGGGGCCTCCTCACCGATTGGGGAGAAGGGTATAAGGCCGCCCGCAAGGCCCTCAAGGACCCCTTCCTGCCCAAGGCGGTGGCCGCCTACCGCCCCCTTTGGGAGGAGGAGGCCGAGGCCTTCTTCGCCCCCTGGCGCCCCGGGGAGCGGCGGGACTTGGACCGGGAAATGCTCCACCTCTCCCTGCGCTTTCTGGGCCGGGCCCTTTGGGGGAAGACCCTCCCCGAGCGGATCGCCGAGCTGGCCCTCGCCGCCCTGGAGCGGATCGTGGAGAGGATGCAAAACCCCTTCTCGCGGCTGGACCTCCTGGCGGAGTGGCGCTTCCATCGGCAGCGGCGGGCCCTCGAGGCGGCCGCCCTGTCCCTCCTGGAAGAACCCCCCCTCTCCGCCCTCCCCCGGGAAAGGGCCCTGGCGGAGGCCAAGACCCTCCTGGTGGCGGGGCACGAAACCACGGCCAGCGCCCTCACCTGGAGCCTCTACCTCCTCTCCCACAGGCCGGACTGGCAGGAGAGGGTGGCGGAAAGCGAGGCCCACGCCCTGGCCGCCTTCCAGGAGGCCCTGAGGCTTTACCCCCCCGCCTGGATCCTCACCCGCAAGGCCGCGGCCCCTCTGGACCTGGGGGAGGAGCGGGTGCCCGCGGGGAGCACCGTGGTCCTCTCCCCCTACGTGACCCACCGCCTCCACTTCCCCGAGGGGGAGGCCTTCCGCCCGGAGCGCTTCCTGCAGGAAAGGGGCACCCCTTCCGGGCGCTACTTCCCCTTCGGCCTGGGGAGAAGGCTCTGCCTGGGGCGGGACTTCGCCCTCCTGGAAGGCCCCGTGGCCCTCATGGCCCTCTTCCGCCGCTTCCGCCTCGCCCCCCTTCCCGAGCCTCGGGCACACGCCGGGGTCACCCTGCGGCCCCAGGGGGGCCTGTGGGTTACCTTGGAGGCGGGATGACCTACCTGCAGTTCCACCTGGTCTTCCTCCTACCGCCGCTGATCCTGCTCCTCCTCTGGGCCCGGCCCAGGCCCCCGAGGCTATGGGCTTACCTCCTCATGCCCCTCATCGCCTTCCTCTACACCACCCCCTGGGACAACTACCTGGTCTGGCGGGAGGTCTGGGGCTACCCCGAGGGGCGGGTGCTCTTCCGCATCGGCTATGTGCCCTTTGAGGAGTACCTCTTCTTCCTCCTCCAGCCCCTCCTCACCGGGGCCCTCCTCCTCCGCCTCGCCGGGGAGCCCCCAAGCCCGGGCCCGGGCCTCGCCCGGGTGGTGGGTGGAGGGATCTGGCTCCTGGTGGACGCCCTCGGGGTCCTCCTCCTGGCCCTGGGGGGGCCCTACCTCTACCTGGGCCTCATCCTGGCCTACTTCGTCCCCATCTTCGTGCTGCAGTGGGCCTTCGGGGGGGATCTCCTTTGGGCCTGGCGCGGGCCCCTCCTCCTCGGGGTCCTCCTCCCCACCCTCTACCTCTGGTTCGCCGACTTCTGGGCCATCACCCGGGAGGGGATCTGGTGGATCTCCGAGGCCTACACCCTGGGGGTGAAGGCCTGGGGGCTTCCCCTAGAGGAGATGGCCTTCTTCCTCTTCACCAACCTGGCCATCGTCCAAGGCCTCCTCCTGGCCTGGCACCCCGAGGCCCTGAAGCGGCTGCGATGACCCTGGACCCCAGGCGTCCTTTCGCCCGCCTCCTGCGGGCCTTGGTGGAGGCCATGCTCCTCGGGAGCCTCAAGGGGGGCCTGCGGGGGGTGTACCTCAGGGGGGAGGTGCCGGGGGGCCCCCTGGTCCTGGCCATGAACCACCACAGCTTCTACGACGGGCACCTGGTCTGGTTTCTGGCCCGGTGGGCCAGGAGGCCCGCAAGCCTCCTGGTGGCGGAGGAAAACCTCAGGGCCTTCCCCGTCCTGGCCCTGGCAGGGGCCCTCGAGGCCAGGCGGGTGCGGGAGGCCCTGAGGCGCCTGCAGCGGGGAGAGTGGGCGGCGGTCTTCCCCGAGGGGGCCATGCGCTACCCCGGCCCCCTGGGCCCCTTGCGCCCCGGGGCGGCCTGGCTCTCCGCCAGGGCCAAGGTGCCCCTCCTTCCCGTGGCCTGCCGGGTGGTCCTGCGGGGCTTTGAGCACCCCGAGGCCTTCCTGTGGGTGGGGGAGCCCCTTCCCCCCGAGGGGGACCTGGAGGGGACCCTGGGGGGCCTCCTCGCCCGCCTGGACGCCCTCCTGGCCCGGACCCACCCCCGGGAGGTGCCCGAGGGCTTCCGGGAGGCCTTGCGGGGGCGGCGGAGCCTGGAGGAGCGGGTGAGGCCCCTGGTGGAGGCCGTGCGGCGGCTATGAGCCCCTTCCAGGCCTTTGACTTCTTCTTCGGGGTCTTCCTCTTCCTCCTCCTGCGCCTTCTCGCCCTCCTCTATAACCTCCTCCGTTTTCCCCGCCTGGCCCCTAAGCCCACGCCCCCTAGGCCCACCGCCTCCCTCCTGGTCCCGGCCCGGAACGAGGCGGAAAACCTGAGGCGCACCCTCCCCGCCCTCCTGGGGCAGGGGGCCCTGGAGGTCCTGGTCCTGGACGACGGCTCGGAGGACGGCACGGGGGAGGTGGCCCGGGCCCTGGGGGCGGGGCACCCGGGCTTCCGCCTCCTGAAGGGCAAGCCCCTGCCCTCGGGCTGGACGGGCAAGAACTGGGCCTGCTGGCAGCTGGCCCAGGAGGCCCGGGGGGAGGTTCTGGTCTTCACCGACGCCGACGTGCGCTGGGAGGAAGGGGCCCTGGGGGGGCTCTTGGAGGGGCTAAAGGGTGCGGACCTCCTCTCCGCCCTGCCCCGCCAGGAGGCCAGGGGGCCCTTTGCGGGAGCCCTGGTCCCCTTCGTGATGGGGGGGCTTTTCTCCTTCCTGCCCCACCCCCTATTGGAAGCCCTCCGGGTGGCCAACGGCCAGGTGCTGGCCTTCCGCCGGGAGGCCTACTTCGCCCAGGGGGGGCACCGGGCGGTGCGGGGGGAGGTGCTGGAGGACGTGGCCCTGGCCAGGCGGGCGCTCCGGTTCCGCCTGGCCCTGGGAGCGGCCCTCTTTTCCGTGGAGATGTACCGGGGCTACCGGGAGGCGGTAGAGGGCTTCGGCAAAAACTTCCTGGAGATCCACCTCAAAAACCCCGCGGTCCTCTTGGGAAGCGCCTTCTACCACCTCGCCCTCTACACCCTTCCCTGGGCCCTGGGCCGCTGGGAGCTGGGGCTTTTGGGGTTTGTGGAGAGGCTTCTGGTCCGGGCCGCCCTGGGGGGCTCCCTGGCGGCGGTCCTCCTCACCCCCCTGGCCCCGGTGCTCCTCCTGCCCGTCTACCTTCAGGCCCTCCTCCCCGGGAAGCGTTGGAAGGGGCGGGCCCTTTAGGGACCAAGTGCCTGTGCACCAAGGTTGCCTAAAGGCTCAGGTGGCTTTTCCCTGGGCTTTCCGGGGCCCCCGTCGTGGCGCAAGCCACGACGGGGTACTTAAAACCCCTGGGGGCCCGGCCTTGCCTCCCCCTGAGGCAGGGCCCCCCGCCCGTTCGCCGGGGACCAGGTGCCCCGGGAGGGGGCCGCGGCCCTGCCCCGTGCCCCGCCCGGGCCGAGGCCCCCCGAGGGGGCAGTGTGGGCAGGGCCTAACTCCTCGGGGAACGGCCCCTGGTAGACTGCTCCCCATGCGAGCCATCGTCATCGGAAGCGGCGTGGGCGGCCTTTCCGCCGCCATACGCCTGGCGGCCATGGGCCTCGAGGTCCTGGTCCTGGAGAAGCTGGAGGGCCCCGGGGGAAGGGCCCGGGTGCACCGGGCCGAGGGCTTTACCTTTGACATGGGGCCCACGGTGATCACCGTGCCCCAGTTCCTGGAAGACCTCTTCGCCACCCGCCCGGGGGAGCCCCGGCTCTACCCCGACTTTCCCCAAGAGGGGGGCCTCCGGCACACCCCCCGGTACGTGGAGATCGTCCCCTTAGACCCCTTCTACCGCATCCACTTCCCGGACGGCACCCACTTCGACTACAACGACGACCGGGAACACCTCCTCGGGGAGATCCGCCGCCTGGCCCCAGAGGACCTCGAGGGCTACCTCCGCTTCGAGAAGGACGCCCGGGCCATCTTCCAGCGGGGCTTCCTCGAGCTTGGCTTCACCCACTTCGGGAGCTTTTGGGACCTCCTCCGGGTGGCCCCGGACCTCCTCAGGCTGGACGCGGTCCGCCCCCTCTTCTCCTTCGTGAAGAAGTACTTCCAGAACCCCAAGATGCGCCGGGTCTTCTCCTTTGAAAGCCTCCTCATCGGGGGGAACCCCCTATCCGTCCCCGCCATCTACGCCATGATCCACTTCGTGGAGCGGAACTGGGGGGTGCACTTCGCCATGGGGGGGACGGGAGCCCTGGTGCGGGGGCTGGTGCGGAAGCTGGAGGAGCTGGGGGGCAGGATCCGCTACCGCGCCCCCGTGCGCCGCATCCTCACCCGGAAGGGCCGGGTGGTGGGGGTGGTGCTGGAAGACGGGGAGCGCCTGGACGCCGACCTGGTGGTCTCCAACGCGGACTACGTGCACACCTACGGGGAGCTCCTGGCCCCGGAGGACCGCCTTTGGCACGGGGACTGGCGGCTTGGGCGCACCCGGCTTTCCATGAGCCTCTTCGTGGCCTACTTCGGCTTCCGCGCCCGGGGGGACGAGGGGGAAAAGCTCCGCCACCACAACGTCCTCCTCTCCGAGCGCTACGAGGGGCTTCTAAGGGACATCTTCATCCGCAAGGTCCTCCCCGAGGACTTCGCCCACTACCTCCACCTCCCCACCCTCACCGACCCCTCCCTGGCCCCCCCGGGGCACCACGCCGCCTACACCCTGGTGCCCGTGCCCCACAACGGGAGCGGCCTGGACTGGCGGGAGCTCGGCCCCCGCTACCTGGAAAAGGCCCTGGGGTATCTGGACGAGGCGGGCTACCTCCCCGGGCTCAGGGACCGCCTGGTCTACACCCACTTCATCACCCCGGACTACTTCCAGTGGACCCTCAACAGCCACCTGGGGAACGCCTTTGGCCCCGAACCCGTGCTCTGGCAGACGGCCTCCTTCCGGCCCAGGAACCGCTCGGAAGACGTCAAGGGCCTCTACCTGGTGGGCCAGAGCTACCAGCCGGGGGCGGGCCTGCCCAGCGTGATGATGTCCGCCAAGATGACCGCCCGGCTCATCGCCCACGACCTGGGGCTGGAGCGGGCCCCCAAGGCCCTCCTGGAGGCCCGGGCTTGAACATCCAGGAGAGGAAGCGCAAGCACCTGGAGGCCTGCCTCCAGGGGGAGGTGGCCTACCAGAGGACCACCACGGGCTTTGAAGGGTACCGCCTCCGCTACCAGGCCCTGGCGGGCTTGGCCCTAGAGGAGGTGGACCTCACCACCCCCTTCTTGGGCAAGGTCCTGAAGGCCCCCTTCCTCATCGGGGCCATGACCGGGGGGGAGGAAAACGGGGAGCGGATCAACCTGGCCCTGGCGGAGGCGGCCGAGGCCCTGGGGGTGGGGATGATGCTGGGCTCGGGGCGCATCGTCCTGGAACGGCCCGAGGCCCTAAGGAGCTTCCGGGTGCGCAAGGTGGCCCCCAAAGTTCTCCTCATCGCCAACCTGGGCCTGGCCCAGCTCCGGCGCTACGGGCGGGAGGACCTCCTGCGGCTGGTGGAGATGCTGGAGGCGGACGCCCTGGCCCTCCACGTGAACCCCCTGCAGGAGGCGGTGCAGCGGGGGGACACGGACTTCCGGGGGCTTCTGGAGCGCCTGGCAGCGCTCCTTCCCCTCCCCTTCCCCGTCCTGGTGAAGGAGGTGGGGCACGGGCTTTCCCGGGAGGCGGCCTTGGCCCTCAAGGGCCTTCCCCTGGCGGCCTTGGACGTGGCCGGGGCCGGGGGGACCAGCTGGGCCCGGGTGGAGGAGTGGGTGCGCTATGGGGAGGTGCGCCACCCGGAGCTTTGCGAGATCGGCATCCCCACGGCCAGGGCCATAAGGGAGGTGCGGGAGGTCCTCCCCGAGATCCCCCTCATCGCCTCCGGGGGGGTCTACACGGGCACGGACGCGGTGAAGGCCCTGGCCCTGGGGGCCGACTTGGTGGCGGCGGCGAGGCCTCTTCTGCGGCCCGCCCTGGAGGGACCCGGAGCCGTCCAGGCCTTCCTCGGGGACTACCTTCAGGAGATGCGCACCGCCCTCTTCGCCATCGGGGCCAGGGCCCCGAAGGAGGCCCGGGGGCGGGTGGAGGCCGCCTGGGGCTAGGCGCTAAACCGCCCCCCGGGGCCGGGAGGCCCGGGCCTCCAGGAGGCGCTCCAGGAGGAAAAGGGCCAGGGCCAGGGCCAGGAGATAGGGGCGGAGGCCCAAGGGGGCGGCCACAGGCCCTCCCAGCTCCTCGGGGGTGAGGAGCCGACCCCCGCTCCCCTCCGCCAGGGCGCGGAGGACCGCGCGCCCGTCCACCGGGGCCCATTCCCCGGCGGGGGGCAGGGCGAGGGGCACCCGCCGCCCGCGGTCCAGGAGCACCCCCTCCCCCGGGAGCCGGGCCTCGAACCGCCCGGGGGCCACGGGCACCAGGGGGGTTTCCCGCCCGCCCGCCAGGGCCACCGGGGCCTCCAGATCCCCCAGGACCGCCACCTGCACTCCCCCTGCCTCAGGGTAGGCGTACAGGGCCAGGGCCCGTCGGCTGCCCATCAGGTACCGGGCCAGCCCCCCCAGAAACCCCGCCGCCGCCTCCCACTCCCCCCAGGAGCGGGAGAGGTCCGTGGCCAGGGCCGCCACCCGGCCCTCCCCCCGCTCCCCCACCGCCAGCACCGCCCGCTCCCCGCTCCAGAGGAGCACCTCCGCCCAGGGCTCGGCCCGGGCGGGGAGGAGGACCCGGGCGGGCGGGGGGAGGAAGCCCTCCGTGAGGGGGTGGGGGCGGGCCTCCAGGGGAAAGGCGCCTTCCACCTCCTCCCCCGCGAAGAGGCGCTCCCCTTCCTGAAGGAAGAGGCGGGGCAGGTCCTGGGGCACGGGGGCGAAGTAGTAGGTCCCGCCCCCGGCCCGGGCCAGGGTCTCCAGGAAGGCCTGGTCCGCCCCCGCCCCCAGGGCCAGGGTGCTGGTGCGCATCCCCGAGGTGCGGGCGAGCTCCAGGATGGGCTCGGGAGGGTCGTAGATGATGCCGTCGGAGAGGACCAGGATCTCCTTGCGCTCCACGGGGAGGTCCTGGAGGGCCAGGACCGCCTCCCGGTAGGCGGGGCCCAGGATCGTCCCCCCGCCCGGGCGGAGGGAGAGGAGGAGGCTTTCCGCTTCCCGCCGCCCCTGGGGGGTCATGGGCCGGGGGGGGAAGAGCCAGCGGGCCTCGCTGCTGAAGAGGACCACCCCCAGGTAGTCGTCCTCGGAGGCGGAGCGCACCAGGCTCAAGGCCCCCTGCACCGCCATCTCCAGGCGGCGCTCCTCCGCCATGCTCCCCGAAACGTCCAGGACCAGGACCAGGGCCGCCCCCCGGCGGTTTAGGGGCTTGAGGGGGAGGTCCTCGGCCAGGAAGCGGTCCCAACCGCCGAAGAAGAGGCCCTTGGGGGTGGCGGTGAAGAGGAGGCCCCCGCCCCGGTGGAGGTAGGCCCTGAGGGCCTCCACCGCCCCCTCCGGCAGGTCGGCCACCCCCAGGCCCACCGCCACCAGGTCGGCCTCCAGGGGCAGGCGGAAGGGGCCTTCCTCCACCTGGAAGCCCTGGGCCTCCAGGTAGCGGGCCAGGGCCGGATCCCCCAGGACCAGGGCCCGGCCCCGGTCCGCGGGGGCCAGGCGGACCTCCGCCTCCCTCACCCCCCACTCCCCCTCCACCCGGGCCCGCACCCGGGCCTCCCCGGTAAGGGAAAAGGCGTAGACCAGGCTCCGCCGGCCCTCCACCCGCAGGGAGCGCTCCAGGATGCCCCCCGGGCCCTCCACCCTTAGCCGGGCCTCGGCGGGCACGGGAGCCTCCAGGACCACCCCCACCCCCACGGTCTCCCCGTAGAGGGGGTAGGGCGGGGGGACGAGGCGCACCGCCACCTGGGGACTGGGGGGGACGTGGACCGCGTCCAGGGGAAAGGGCGGGGGCACGGGCTCCAGGAGCCCGTCGGAGACCAGGACCACCCGCTGGGCCCCCAGGGCCTCCGCCTCCCGGAAGGCGGCCCTCAGGTCCGTCCCCTCCCCCAGGTCCAGCCTGCGGGCGGTGGGGGCGGGCAGGCGCACCGCCCGCTCGGCAAAGGCCACGTAGATCCCGTCCCGGGGCAGGCTCCCCGCCACGGCGAAAACCCCCTCCCGAGCCGAGGGGGAGAAGTCCAGGAGGTAGACCACCCGGGCGGGCGCGGGCCACCTGGGGTCCAGGAAGGCCAGGAGCAGGAAGAGGAGCACCGCCCCCCGCAGGGCCCAGAGCATGCCCCCATGCTAGCCCAAGGCGGGGCCATCCCGCCGTAGCCGGGCTCCCCAAAGGGCCCCGCCCCCCGGTCCGCGCGGGGGGGCCTCAGTCCATCCAGTGCCCCAGCTTCTCCTTCTTGGCCTGAAGGTAGCGCTCGTTGAAGGGGTTGTCCCCGGCCCGCAAGGGGAGGCGCTCCACGATGGCGATGCCGAAGCCGGAAAGAGCCCGCACCTTGCGGGGGTTGTTGGTGAGGAGGCGCATCCGGCGCACCCCCAGGTCGTAGAGGATCTGGGCCCCCACCCCGTAGTCCCGGAGGTCCGGGGGAAAGCCCAGGGCCAGGTTGGCCTCCACGGTGTCCAGGCCCCCATCCTGCAGCGCGTAGGCGCGGATCTTGTTGACCAGGCCGATCCCCCGCCCCTCCTGGCGGAGGTAGACCAAGACCCCCTTCCCCTCCTGGGCGATCCGCTCCAGGGCCAGGTCCCGCTGGAAGCCGCAGTCGCAGCGCAAGGAGTGGAGGGCGTCCCCCGTGAGGCACTCGGAGTGCATGCGCACCAGGACGGGCTCCTCTGCCTCCCAACGGCCCATCACCAAGGCGGCGTGCTCCTCCCCGGTGAGGGCGTCCCGGTAGGCCAGGACCCGGAACTCCCCGAAGCGGGTGGGCAGGAGGGCCTCGGCCTCCCGGCGCACGTAACGGTCCCCCTTCTCCAGGCGGTAGCGGATGAGGTCGGCGATGGTGCCCACCTTGAGGCCGTGCTTCCGGGCGAAGTCCAGGAGATCCGGCAGGCGGGCCATGGTGCCGTCCTCCTTGAGGATCTCGATGAGGCTCCCCACCGGGGTGAGGCCGGCGAGGCGCAGGAGGTCCACGGTGGCCTCGGTGTGGCCGGCCCGCCGCAGGACCCCTCCGGGCCGGGCCATCAGGGGGAAGACGTGCCCCGGGCGGCGGAAGTCCTGGGGTCCCGCCTCGGGGTCCGCCAGGAGCCTTATGGTGGCCGCCCGCTCGAAGGCGGAGATCCCCGTGGTGGTGCCCCGGGCGTCCACGCTCACGGTGAAGCGGGTGCCCTGGGGGTCCTGGTTGCGCTCCACCATGAGGGGGAGGTCCAGGGCCTTAGCCCTTTCCTCGGGCAGGGCCACGCAGAGGAGGCCCCGGCACTCCCGGAGCATGAAGTTCACCCACTCCGGGGTGGCGTGCTCCGCGGCCATGATCAGGTCGCCCTCGTTCTCCCGGTCCTCGTCGTCCACCAGGATCACCGGGCGGCCCTGGCGCAGCTCCTCCAGAAGTTCCCCAACGCTGGCCAGATCCTCCATTCACCCCCCCTTAAGGAGCCTTTCCAGGTAGCGGGCGATGAGGTCCACCTCCAGGTTCACCCCGTCCCCAGGCCGCAGGCGGCCCAGGTTGGTGACCCTCAGGGTATGAGGGATGAGGGTGACGAAGAAGGCCTCCCCCTTAAGGCCCGCCACCGTGAGGGAGACCCCGTTCAGGGCCACGCTCCCCTTCTCGGCGAGGTAGCGGGCGTAGCCCTTGGGGGGACGAAAGAAGTAGTTCCGCGCCCCCGGGGCCTCCTCGATGGCCAGAAGCTCCGCCACCCCGTCCACGTGCCCGGTGACGAAGTGGCCCCCCAAACGGTCCCCTACCCGGAGGGCCCGCTCCAGGTTGGGGCGGTGCCCTACCCGCCAGGTGGGGGCGGTGCGGGCCAGGGTCTCCCGGGCCAGCTCCACCTCAAAACCCTCCCCGTCCACCGCCACCGCGGTGAGGCAGGCCCCGTCCACCGCCACCGAGTCCCCCACCTTCAGGTCCGCGAGCGCCTCCTTGGCGGCAATCCTGACCCTCAGGAAGGGACCCTCCTCCACCCTGACGATCTCGCCCGTTTCCTCTACCAAACCCGTGAACACCTAGACCTCCAGGTACCCCTCCAGCCAAAGGTCCTCTTCCAGCCACTCCCGGCGCGTCAGGCGGAGCTTCCGGGCCTCCGCCACCCGCTCCACCGCCAGGCCTTCCGCCAGCCCCCGGCCCTCCCCCAAAAGCTTCGGGGCCAGGAAGAGGGCCAGCTTGTCCACCAGGCCCCGGGCCAGGAAGGCCCCCGCCAGGGTGGGCCCTGCCTCCAGGAGCACCCCGTCCAGCCCCTCCTCCAGGAGGAAGCCCAGGGCCCCCTCCAGGCTCACCCTCCCCCCCTCCCGGGGGAGCTCCACCACCCGGGCCCCCGCCCGCTCCAAGGCGGCGAGCCGCTCCTTGGGGGCCCCTTTTCCCACCAGCAGGTAGACCCGGGCGGGCTCCCCCCGGGGACCGGGCCGGAAGAGGCGGGCGGTGGGGGGAGTGCGGGCCTCGGTGTCCAGGACCACCTTCGCCGGGTCCCGCAAGGGGGGGGGCTCCAGCATGAGGGGGAAGGGGCGGAAGTCGGGCTCCCGCACCGTGAGGGCGGGGTCGTCCTGGAGGACGGTCCCCACCCCCACGGCCACCGCGGGGAGCCCCTGGCGGTAGGCCTGGGCCACCCGGCGGCTCGCCTCCGAGGAGACCCAGCGGGCGTCCCCGCTCGGGGCAGCGGCCTTCCCGTCCAGGGTCAGGGCCGCCTTGAGGAGGACGAAGGGCCGGCCCGTCTTCTGGACGTGGAAGAACACCTCGTTCTGCGCCCGGGCCTCGGCCTCGAGGAGCCCGGCCTCCACCGCCACCCCCGCCGCCCGGAGCCGCTCCAAGCCCCCCTGGGCCAGGGGGTTCTCCTCCCGGGCCGCCACCACCACCCGGGCCACCCCCGCCTGCAGCAGGGCCAGGGAGCAGGGAGGGGTGCGGCCGAAGTGGGCGCAGGGCTCCAGGGAGACGTAGGCCGTGGCCCCCCGGGCCAGCTCCCCCGCCTGGCTCAGGGCGAGGACCTCCGCGTGGGCCTCCCCGGCCCGGGGGTGGTAGCCCTCCCCCACCACCCGGCCCTCCCGCACCAGGACCGCCCCCACCAGGGGGTTGGGGTGGGTGTGACCCCTGGCCCGTTCCGCCAGCTGCAGGGCTCTACGGAGGAAGCGCTCGTCCAGCTCTCGCAAAGGCCCTCCTTCTCCCATCCGGACTGTCACCGTCGGCCCCGGAGTTCCACCGGGTCGGGCCCCCTGGGGGGCTTCGCGGGCTTTCACCGCCGGTGGGGACTTCCACCCCGCCCCGAAGGAGGTGCCAGGCGGCACCAAGCCCACTTTAGCAGGTCTAAACGCCGATGCACAGCCCCGGTGAGGGCGAAAGGGAGGGCTCACGGCCCCCCCGGAGCCCCTACCGTGGGATGGGCCACGATGGATACCCGGCGAAGAGCCCCCCACCCCACGGAAAAGGGAAGGGGCGCCCTTGGGGGCGCCCTTCTGGTGGAGGTGGGGGGAGTCGAACCCCCGTCCGAGAGTCCCTACGGCGGCCTTCTACGCGCGTAGTCCGCGTTTGGGGTGTCCCCCTGGATTGGCCCGCGGACGGGCGGCCAGGGGCAAGCCCCGCTACGCTTCGCCGCAGGCTACGGGGCGTCGCCCACGGCTAGCCGGGTTTGGTGTCCCCGCGCCGACGAGCCCCCGGCAGGGCTTCCGGGCGAGGTCGCGGGCACTAGGCCGCGAGCGCGTAAGCAGGCTTGTTGGCCTTTGTTGGCTTGCGGGTTTTTCCGGGGCCACCCGCACCCCGGCGCGCCGGCCTGCCCTCGGCGACCCCCGTCGAGACCGTTCACCCCCGTGTGGCCAGGCCGGGATGGGACCGGCATCCTTGAGTCTACCCGGCTAAAGGGGTTGTGGTCAAGGGGGTCTTGGGTGTAGACTGGGGCCAGTGCTCCCAAGGGAGGGGGGTGGGTGTAAGCCCACCCTTCCTTTGTGAGGGGAGGCTCAGGAGGTGTCCGTGAAGCTTTGGCGGTTGGTGGAAGAGGCGGTGGCGCCTTTGGACCTCGAGGTCCTGGAGGTCAGGCAGGCCCCGGGGGAGGTCCTGGTGCGCCTGGAGCGCAAGGACGAGAGGCCCATCCGCGTGGCCGACCTGGAGCGGGCGAGCCGGGCCGTAGAGGCCGCCTTGGACCGGGAGGACCCCATCCCCGGCCCCTACCGCCTCCTGGTGGAGTCCCCCGGGCCCAGGCGCCCCCTCTTCACCCGCCGCCACTTCGAGCGCTTCCAGGGCCTCAAGGCCAAGGTGCCGGGGCCCGGGGGCTTCACCGGCCGCATCCTCCGCCTGGAGGGGGAGGAGGTGGTCTTCCTGGTGGGGGCCGAGGAGAAGCGCCTGGCCCTGGGCACCTTCCGCGCCTACCTGGCCGAATGGCCGGCGGAGCCCAGGTGAGAAGGGGGATAGGGATGAACCGGGAGTTTGTGGACGCCATGCAGCACCTGGCCCTGGAGCGAGGGGTGAGCAGCGAGGAGGTCCTGGAAGCCTTCAAGGAGGCCCTGCGCAAGGCCTACATCAAGCGGCAAAAGGGCTACCGCAAGGAGGAGGTGGAGGAGGGCAAGGGCCCGGTGGTGGACGTCTACATCGACCCCCAGACGGGCCGCATCGAGATGGTCGAGGTCCGCACCGTGGTGGAGAAGGTGGAGGACCCCGACAAGGAGATCGCCCTCGCCGAGGCCCTGCAGTACGACCCGGAGGTGCAGCTTGGGGACGAGATGGAGTTCCCCATCGACCCCGAGGGCCTTTCCCGCATGGCCATCCAGGACCTGAGGCAGATCCTCACCCAGCGCCTCAAGGAGTCGGAGCGCAACCGCATCTACAACGAGTACAAGGACAAGGAAGGCCAGGTCCTCACCGGGGTGGTGACCCGGGTGGACAACCGGGGGAACGTCTTCGTGGAGCTGGGCCGGGGGGAGGCCTACCTGCCCAAGGGGGAGCAGATCCCCACGGAGCGCTACTACCCCGGGCAGCGCCTCAAGGTCTACCTGAAAAAGGTGGACCGCTCGGCCAAAGGCCCCTCCCTCCTGGTGAGCCGGGCCCACGAGCGGCTCCTGGAGCACCTCCTGAGGCAGGAGGTGCCGGAGATCGCCGAGGGCATCGTGGAGATCAAGGCCATCGCCCGCGAGCCCGGCCGCCGCAGCAAGGTGGCGGTGACCAGCCACAACCCCAACGTGGACCCCATCGGGGCCTGCATCGGCCACAAGGGGCAGCGCATCCAGGCGGTCTCCGCCGAGCTGGGCCGGGAGAAGGTGGACATCATCCTCTGGGCCAAGGACCCCAGGGACTTCATCAAGAACGCCCTCTCCCCCGCCCAGGTGGGCTCCATCGAGCTGGACCCCGAGGGGAGGAAGGCCCGGGTCAAGGTCACCAAGGACCAGCACTCCCTGGCCATCGGCACCGGGGGGCAGAACGTGCGCCTGGCCTCCAAGCTCACCGGCTACGACATCCACTTCGAGGAGGCGGAGATCTCGGACCTGGACGAGGCCATCCGCAAGGCGGCTCAGGAGGAGGCGGAAGCGGCAAGCCGGGCCAAGGAAGAGTTCGAGCGGCTCTTCAAGGACGTCACCTGATGCGGCGCACCCCCATCCGCATGTGCGTGGCCTGCCGCAAAAGGCGGCCCAAGGGGGAGCTTTTGCGCTTCCTCCTCACCGCGGACGGGTTCCGGATCGATCCCACGGGCAAGCTTCCGGGCCGGGGGGCCTACGTCTGCCCCGACCGCCCGGAGTGCTGGCAAGAGAAGAAGCTGAGGCGCTTTGCCGGTAGCCGCGCCCGGGCTTTGGCGGAGGCCCTGGCGGCCCTTTTAGGAGGTAGGGATGGCCAAAATACGCATCTACCAGCTGGCTAAAGAGCTGGGCATGGGAAACGACGAGCTCCTGGAGCTCCTCTCCCAGATGGGGGTGGCCTACAAGTCCCACGCCTCCACCCTCTCCGAGGAGGACGCGGAGGCGGTGCGGGAACTCATAAAGGAGCAGCGGGGGCTACAGGAGAAGCAGGCGGAGGAGGAGCGCAGGAAAGCCCTGCCCCGGCGTCCGCCCGTGGTGGTCATCATGGGCCACGTGGACCACGGGAAGACCACCCTCCTGGACTACCTGCGCAAAAGCCGCATCGCCGAGAAGGAGGCCGGGGGGATCACCCAGCACGTGGGGGCCTTTGAGGTGAAGACCCCCCAGGGAACCGTGGTCTTCATCGACACCCCGGGCCACGAGGCCTTCACCACCATAAGGCAGCGGGGGGCCCGGGTGGCGGACATCGCCGTCATCGTCATCGCCGCCGACGACGGGGTCATGCCCCAGACGGAGGAGGCCATCGCCCACGCCCAGGCCGCGGGGGCCAAGCTGGTCTTCGCCCTCAACAAGATGGACCTGCCCCAGGCGGATCCCGAAAGGGTGAAGCGCCAGCTCATGGAGCGGGGCTTCGTGCCCGAGGAGTACGGCGGGGACGCTGTCCTCGTGCCCATCAGCGCCAAGACGGGCCAGGGGGTGCAGGACCTTTTGGAGATGATCCTCCTCCTCGCCGAGCTGGAGGACTACCGGGCGGACCCCCAGGCCGAGCCCCGGGGGGTGATCCTGGAGTCCCGGCTGGACAAGCAGGCGGGGATCATCGCCAACCTCCTGGTGCAGGAGGGCACCTTCCGCGTGGGGGACCACGTGGTGGCCGGGGAGGTCTTTGGCCGCATCCGGGCCATGATGGACGCGGACGGCAACCAGCGCAAGGAGGCGGGGCCGGGCAGCGCGGTGCAGGTTCTGGGCTTCAGCGAGCTTCCCCACGCGGGGGACGTGGTGGAGTGGGTGCCCGACCTCGAGGCCGCCAAGGAGATCGCCGAGGAGCGCAAGGAGGAGCGCAAGGCCCGGGAGGAAAGGGAGCTGGAGCACCGTCCCCGGACCATGGCCGACCTCCTCCGGGCCCTGCAGGAGGAGGGGAAGAAGGAGGTCCACCTCATCCTGCGGGCCGACACCCAGGGCTCCTTGGAGGCCATCCAGCACATCCTGGCCAGGGAGGGTACGGGGGAGGTGAAGATCAACGTCCTCCTGGCCCAGGTGGGGGCCCCCACCGAGTCCGACGTGCTCCTGGCCCAGACGGCGAACGCCGCCATCCTGGCCTTCGGGGTGAACCCCGCGGGCTCGGTGAGGAAGGCGGCGGAGCAGAAGGGGGTCCTCCTCAAGACCTTCCGCATCATCTACGACCTCATCGACGAGGTGCGGGCCATGGTGCGGGGGCAGAGGGAGCCACAGTACAAGGAGGAGGTCCTGGGCCGGGCCGAGGTGCGGGCCGTCTTCCGCCTGCCCACGGGCAAGCAGGTGGCGGGCTGCATGGTGACCCAAGGGAGGATCGCCCGGAGCGCCGAGGTGCGGGTGCTGCGCAAGGGGCAGGAGGTCTGGAAGGGCCGGATCGCTAGCCTCAAGCGCTTCAAGGAGGACGTGCGCGAGGTGGCCCAGGGCTACGAGTGCGGGATGGGCCTGGAGGGCTTCGACGACTTCCAGGAGGGGGACGTCCTCGAGGCCTTCCAGGTGGTGGAGGTACCCGCCTAGCGGGAGATGGCCTTGGGGCGGCTCCTCCTCCACCTCGGGACCCTCCTGGCCCTGGCCCTGCAGGGCGCCGCCTGGCCCCTCCCCCGGGAGGCGGAGGAGGCCCGCCTGCTGGCCGGGGGCCCGGTCCTGGCGATCAAGGAGGACCGCCTTGGCCCCCAGGCCCCCCTTCTGAACGCCACCCCTCCCAAGCCCCTCCCCGGGAAGGCCTCGGGGGCCACATCCCACCCCCTGCCCCGCCCACGCGAGGCCCCGCCCCACCCCCCCCTCTACCTCCTCTACGGGCGGCTGCAGCTGGAAGGGGGTTAGCCGCCCGCCTTCGGTCCACGGGGGGAAGCGGCCGTCTGTACCGGCTCTCTCGGCTTCAGGAAAGGGGTTTGCAAAGCGTCTGGGAGGCGTTCGGTGAACCGAAGGTTAGTCACGGGATTGCTGCTCTTGGCCGCCTTCATAGGGGCGGTTTTGGTGGTGTGGAAACCCTGGGCCCCCGAGGAGCCCAAGGTGCGGCTGGGCCTGGACCTCCAGGGGGGACTGAGGGTGGTGCTGGAGGCCGACGTGCCCGAGCCCACCCTGGACGACCTGGAGAAGGCCAGGATCGTCCTCTTGAACCGGATCGACGCCCTGGGGGTGGCCGAGCCCCTGGTCCAACTGGAGGGGCAGAAGCGCATCGTGGTGGAGCTCCCCGGCCTTTCCCAGGCCGACCAGGAGCGGGCCTTGAACCTCATCGGCCAGCGGGCGGTGCTGGAGTTCCGCATCCTGCGGGAGGGAGCCACGGGGGTCACCGTGGCCCAGATCAACCAGGCCCTCCGGGAAAACCCCCGCCTGCGGCGGGAGGATCTGGAGCGGGACCTGATCCGGCCCGAGGACCTGGGCCCCCCCCTCCTCACGGGGGCGGACCTGGCGGATGCCCGGGCGGTCTTCGACCCCTTCGGCCGCCCCCAGGTTTCCCTCACCTTCACCCCGGAGGGGGCGAGGCGCTTTGAGGAGGTCACCCGGGCCAACATCGGCCGGCAGCTGGCGGTGGTCCTGGACGGCAAGGTCTACACCGCCCCCGTCATTCGGCAGGCCATCACCGGCGGGCAGGCGGTGATCGAGGGGCTCGCCAGCCTGGAGGAGGCCAGCGAGATCGCCCTGGTCCTGCGCTCGGGGGCCCTGCCCGTCCCCCTCCAGGTGGCGGAGATCCGGGCCATCGGCCCCACCCTGGGCCAGGACGCCATCGAGGCGGGCCTCCGCGCCGCCCTCATCGGCACCCTGGCCATCTTCCTCCTCATCTTCGCCTACTACGGCCTGAGCCTGGGGATGGTGGTGGCCCTGGGCCTCCTCTACACCGGGGTCCTGATCCTGGGCCTGCTCTCCGGCCTCGGGGCCACCCTCACCCTCCCCGGGATCGCCGGCCTCATCCTCACCCTGGGGGCGGCGGTGGACGGCAACGTCCTCATCCAGGAGCGGATCAAGGAGGAGCTCAGGGCGGGGAAGCGGTTCCGCCAGGCGGTGGCCGAGGGCTTCCGGCACTCCACGGTCACCATCCTGGACGTGAACATCACCCACCTCCTGGCGGCGGCGGCCCTCTACCAGTACGCCACCGGACCCGTGCGGGGCTTCGCGGTGATCCTGGCCATCGGGGTGCTGGCCTCCATGTTCTCCAACCTGGTCTTCAGCCGTTTCCTCTTGGAGAGGATGGCCGAGCGGGGAACCCCCCGGTTCCCCACCTGGTTCCAGCGGCCCAACCTCAACTTCATGCGCCCCGCCCCCCTCATCACCACCCTGAGCCTCCTCCTGGCCCTCCTGGCGGGCGGGGTCATCGGGCTCAAGGGCTTCAACTACAGCATCGACTTCACGGGGGGGACCGCCTACCTGATCCGCACCGGGCCCGAGGTGGAGGTGGAGGGCATCCGGCGCTTCCTGGAGGCGGAAGGGGCCCCGGCGCGGGAGGCGGTGATCTCCCGGGTGGAGGCCCCCCTGGCGGACTACCGGGAGTTCATGGTGAAGCTGCCCCTCCAGGAGGACGCGGCCCGGACCGCCCTGGAGGCCGCCTTTGCCGAGCGGATGGGGGCCTTGGTGCTCCAGTCGGAGACCGTGGGGCCGGCGGTGGGGGCGGAGCTCCGGCGCAACGCCCTCATGGCGGTCCTGGTGGGGCTCGGGCTCATCTTCATCTACATGGCCTTCCGCTTTGACCTGGCCTTCGGGACCGCGGCCCTCATCGCCATCGCCCACGACGTGGCCATCGTGGCGGGGATGTACAGCCTCTTCGGGCTGGAGTTCTCCATCCCCACCATCGCCGCCCTGCTCACGGTGGTGGGCTATTCCATCAACGACTCCATCGTGGTCTCGGACCGCATCCGGGAGAACCTGCGCCTCATGCGGGGGGTGCCCTTCGTGGAGGTGGTGAACCGCTCGGTGAACCAGACCCTCTCCCGGACGGTGATGACCAGCCTCACCACCCTGCTCCCCGTGCTGGCCCTCCTCTTCCTGGGAGGGAGCGTCCTCAGGGACTTCGCCCTGGCCATCTTCGTGGGCATCCTGGTGGGCACCTACAGCTCCATCTACGTGGTGGGGGCCCTGGTGGTCTTCTGGCGGGCTTACCGGGGCCGGAGGGAAAAGGTGCCGAGCCGCTGAGGAGCCCCGGGGAGCCCCCGCCGCGGCCAGGGCCGCGGCGGGGCGTCTTTCGCCCCCTCTGGGACGGGCAAGGTGGCCGAGCCCCTGGCGCGGGAGGGAGGGGCGCCCCTACCATGGGGGCATCGGGAGGGGCCATGGGCCGGGCAGGTGGGGAGTCCCGAAGGGAGGGGGCATGAGGGCGGGCCTCCTGGCCTTCCTGCTGGCCCCGGCCCTAGGCCAGCCCCTCCTCCTCGCGGAGGAGGAGGCGGTGCGGCTCCTCTACGCCGCCGAGCTCCTGCGGGCGGGCCTCGAGGCCCTGGCCGAGGCCCCGTCCCCTAGGGGCCTGGGGGAGCTCCAGGCCGCCCACGACCTGTGGGCGGGAAGCCTGGCCGCCCATCCCCGCCTGGCCGCCGAGGTGGAGGGAACCCTGGCCCGGGCCCGGGAGCTGGCCCGCGCAGGGGACCAGAAGGCCCTAAAAGGCCTCCTGCCAGCCGCCCAGGCCCTCCTCACCCGGGCCCAGGCGGCCCTGGTGCCCGGGCCGGACCCCGCCCTAAAGGCGGCCCTGGCGGTCCAGATGGCCCTGGGGGAAGGAGGGGTGGCCGAGGGTTACCGGGCCGCCTTCCTGGGGGATGCCTTCGCCTACCGCCGGGGGTTTTTCCTCCTCTGGCAGCTCCACATCTACCTGGAGGACCTCAAGCCCCTCCTCTTCCCCGAGGCCCGGGAGCGGGCCGAGGAGGCCCTAAAGGCCCTCCGCGGCCTCTACCCCGCCTCCCAGCCCTCGGGGGCCTTCCGGCTTCCCGAGCTGGCCTTCGAGGCCGCCCAGGACCTGGTCCTGGCCCTGGAAGCGGGGCTCGGGGTGGAGCTTCTGCCCCGGGACCTCACCACCCTCCTCCTGGGGGCGCAGGCCCTCTTAAGACGGGCCTGCGAGGCCCAGGGCCACCCCTCCCGGGAGCGGGAGCTTTGGGCCGCGGCCAAGCTCTTCTCCCGCTCCCACCTCCTCCCCCTCCTCACGGCCCTGGAGCCCCGGCAGGCCGCCCTGCTTCTCCGGGCCCTGGAGGCCCCGCCCTCGGGCTGCCTCCAGGCCCTGATCCTCCTGGGGGAGGTGGCGGCCCGGCTGGGGGAGGAGTAGGGGCCCTCCCAGAGGGCCTCAGGACTCCAACCCCAGCTCCCGCAGGGCCCTTTGGTGGAGGCTCAAGGCCTCGGGAAAGTAGGGGGTGGCCTCTAGCCGCCTGAGGGCCTCCCGGTCCAGGGGCTCCAGGTGAAAGGCCCTAAGCCAGTCCTCGGGCCGAGGGCTTTGCAGGAGGGCGAGGCGCCTCTCCTCGGTCCAGGAGCGGGACCGGTCCTGCAAAAGGGGGTGGTCCAGCCCTTGGTAAGGGGGGGCCAGGGGGACCTCGGGGTCCAGGAGGTCCAGGTAGAGCTCGGGGGCCTCGAGGCAAAGGCCGTAAGGGCGGGTGCGCAGGAAATAGGGGGGCGCCCCTCGGGGACGGTCCGGCTCCAGGGCGCTCACCACCTCCCACCAGAGGACGCGGAACTCCCCGGGGGACACCTCGAGGGCCTCCCGAAGGTCTTCCTTATCCCAGTCCCCCAGGGTGAGGAGGGCGAGGAGGAGCCGGGCCTTCTCCCGGCGGAAGCGCACGGGGCGGCCCTCCACCCAGACCGCAAACCCCCCCAGGGCCCGGATCTCCACCCGCACGCCGGGGTGGTAGGGCAGGGCAAGGCGGCCCAACCGCCAAAGGGCCCGGCGCACCCGGGACAAGGGCGGGGCAAAGAGGGTGGGACCGGCCAGGAAGGGGTAACGCTCCAACAGACCCTCCCAGCCGTCCCCAAAGGGATAAGCTCCAGCCAGGGATCCCAAAAAGGGGTCCGGCAAGGGGAGGGCGGGAAGGGGAAAGACCTTCCCCTGCCGCAGCCAGGCCGTCGCCACCATGAGGGTGAGGAAGCCCTCCACCCAGAGGTCCCCGGAAGCCCGGGCCAGGCGGACCATCTCCCCGTAGGCCCCCTGGTCCCCCAAAGCGGCTAGGCCCCCCAGGGCCTCCACCCTAAGGCGGGCAGGCCCCCCTTCGGCCAGGGCCAGGGCCGTGCGGTAGGCGGCCTGGGCCTCCTCGAGGCGGCCTAGGGCCAGGAGGGCATGCCCCCTGCGGGCCTCGGCCAGGCTGAGGCCGAAGGGACTCCCTAGAACCTCGGCCTCCCAGCGGCCTCGTTCCGCCCACCTAAGCCCCTCCCCTGCGTCCCCGGCTACGCACTCCAAAAGGGCCCTGAGGAGGCTGCCCTCCCGGTGGTTCTGCGGAGGACGTTGCAAGCCGGGGTCTCTAGCCTCCCGGAGGAGAGCCAAGGCCTCTGCCGGCTTTCCCTGCCGCAGCAAGAGCCTGGACCCCGCAAAGCCCAGGGTCTCCGCCTCCGCCACCCGGCCCTCGTTGAGGAGGTTTTCCGCCAGGAAGGGCCTGGCCGTCTCGGGAAACCGCCTCAGGGCCTCCTCCAGGTAGGGCCGGGCCCGGGCGGGCTCCACCGTATCCAGGAAAAGGCGCACCAACCCCAGATAGGCCCGCCCCTCCCCTGCCGCCAGGGCTCTTTGGTAAGCAGCCTCCGCCTCCGGGTAACGCCCGGCCTGGCGCAAAGCCTCGGCCTCCAGGAGGAGAAGGCCCCTCCGACCCTGGCGGATTCCCTCAGGCAGGTGGGCCAGCAGGCGCAGCACGGTGTAGGTAAGGCCCCTTTCCAGCCAGGCGAACCCCTCCTGCAGGAGGAGATCGGCCGCGTGGCCCAGCCTGCCCGCTTCCAAGAGGAACTCCGCTGCCCGCACTCCCTCGCCGCGCCCGAGGGCTGCCTCCGCGGCTTGGGAAAGGGCGCTCCGCACCTCGGACCCGGGGAGAAGGGTCTTGAGGGCGTTGCGGATCAGGGGGTGGAAGAGAACCCGGCCCTCCCGCCGCTCCAGCAGGAGGTCTTCGGCGTAGGGCAGGAGGGCCTGGGCCTCCTCCTCGGCAACCTCACCCCAAAGGGCGATCCGGGCGGCCTCCCGCAGGAGGCCCTCGGGAAGGCCGTAGGCCAGGTAGGGGAGGAGCCCCTCGGCGCTCTCCAGGGCTACTTCCGGCCGGAGCCCCCGCCTCATGGCCAGGAGGACCGCCCTGAGGCCCAGGGGCCATCCCCGCACCAGGGAGAGGGCCCGCTCCACTTCGAAGGCGGGAAGCTCCGGGGCCAGGGCCTTGGCCAGGAGGCAGGCCTCCTCGGGGTCAAAGGCCAGCTCTCGCTCGGAGAAGACCGTGAGGAAGGCAAAGGGAGTGGCCCGGCGGGAAAGGAGAAGAAGCCTTAGGGAAGGCAGGCGCAAAAGGCCCTGGAGGGCCTTGACCACCCCCGGGCTTTCCGCCCGGTGGGCCTCGTCCAAGACCAGGAAGTGGGGGCCAAAGGGCTCCAAGCCCCTGAGCAAAGCCTCCAGGGCCCGGGGCCAGGCCCCGGTTTCCAAGAGGGCCGCAGCCTCATCCAGCTCCCCGCGCCCCCGGTAAGCGGCCAGGAGATGCCAAAGGAGGACCACGGGATCCTTGGCCTCCGCGTCCAAGGAGAGGTAGACCCCGGCCAGCTCGGTGCCCAGGCTGGTTTTCCCGTACCCAGCCCCTGCGGCCAGGACCACCCCGGGGCTCCTCTGGAAGGCTTCTTCCACCAGACGCAGGGGGCGGACCCGGCGCACCTCCTTGGCGGTGCGGGGAGGGAGGAGCCTCGCGGGGGGCACCGGGTAGGGCATGGTTCTCCCATTTTGCCCCAAGGGAAACCCCTTGGGGAGTGTAACGGGAGTGTAACGCCCGCCCCCTACCCTGAGGGCAGATGTACGCGCGTAGCCTCGGCGTCTACCTGCCGGAAGGCCGCTTGAGGGCGGAGGAGCTTGCGGCCCTCTCCAACCTTCCCGCGGAGGTGGTGCGGGAGAAGCTGGGCCTCCTGGAGAAACCCGTACCGGGACCAGAAGACCATCCCGCAGAAATGGCAGCCTGGGCGGCGGAAAGGGCCCTGGAAGCGGCGGGCCTAAGGGGGGAACGGGTGGACTGGGTGCTCTCCATTGTGGAGGAGCACAAGGAGTATCCCGTCTGGGCCACCGCCCCCTATCTGGCCCTCAGGGTGGGGGCCCACCGGGCCAAGGGCCTGGACCTCAACCAGAAGTGCGCCTCCCTCATGGGGGCCCTAGAGGTGGCCCGCGGCCTCTTCGCCACCCGCAAGGAGGTAAGGGTAGTCCTGGTGGCGGGGGGCTACCGCAACGGCGACCTGGTGGACTACCAGGACCCCCACACCCGCTTCCTCTACGACCTGGCGGCGGGGGGTGGGGCCATGGTCCTCACCCGGGAAGGGCCGGGGCTCAGGCTTTTGGGCCTCGCCCACCGCATGGACCCCAGCCTGGCCCTGGCGGTCAAGGTGCCCGTGGGGGGCACCCGCCACCCCTTTACCCCGGAGAACCTGGACGGGTACCGCCTACGGGTGGAGGACCCCGAGGCCATGAAGGTGCGGCTGGACGCCACCTCCATCCCCACCTTCCTGGCGGTGGTGCGGGAGGCCCTGGAGGAGGCAGGCTACACGGAGGCCGACCTGGACTACCTGGCCCTCCTGCACATGAAGCGCTCCGCCCACCGAGCGGTGCTAGAAGGCCTGGGCCTGCGGGAGGAACAGTCCGTGTACCTGGAGCGCTTCGGCCACCTGGGCCAGCTGGACCCCGTCCTCTCCCTGAAGCTGGCTTGGGAAAGGGGGCTCCTGCGGGAAGGAGGCCTGGTGGCCTTGGCGGCGGCAGGGGTGGGGTACTTCTACGCCGCGGCGGTCCTCCGCCTGGAAGGGAGGCTCTATGCTTGAGCCCAACTGGCTGGGCCGGCTTGCCGCCTACCATCCGGAACGCCGGGCCCTCTGGTTCCGGGGCCGCTGGCTCACCTACGCCGAGGTCTACCGGAGAGCCCGAAGGGCGGCGGGCTTCCTGGCAGACCGAGGCGTGGTCCGGGGGGACCGGGTGGGCCTCCTCGCCTGGAACCACCCCGCTTACCTGGACCTCCTCTTCGCCGGGCCCCTCCTGGGCCACGTCCTCACCCCCTTCAACCACCGGCTGAGCCTGGGCGAGCTAAAGGCCCTCCACGCCTACACCGAGCCTAGGCTCCTCTTCTACGGGGAGGGCTTCCAGGAGACGGCCCAGGCCTTGGACCGGGAGGCCCTTCCCCTCGAAGCCCTCCAGGAAGGCGGGGAGGCCCCGGAGGCCACACGGGTGGGCCTGGAGGACCCCGTCCTCCTCCTCTTCACCGGGGGCACCACCGGCCTGCCCAAGGGGGCCCTCCTCCCCTACCGCCAGCTCCTGGTGAACGCGGTCCAGACCGCCTTCGCTTGGGGCCTTTCCCGGGAGGACTGCTACATCCTGGCCACCCCCATGTTCCACGCCGCCCTGAACGCCCTGGCCACCCCCCTCCTCTACCTGGGCGGAAGCGTGGTGATCCAGGAGCGCTTCCGCCCCGAGGAGTACCTGGACCTCGCCCTGGCCCACCGCCCTACCCTCCTCTTCCTGGTGCCCACCATGTTCCAGATGCTCCTGGAAACCCCGGGCTTCCTCGAGGCCGACCTCTCCTCCGTGCGCTTCGCCATCTCCGGGGGAGCCCCCTGCCCGGCCCCGGTCAGGGAAGCGTTCCAAAGGAAGGGCGTGCGCTTCAAGCAGGGCTACGGCCTCACGGAATGCGGGGTGAACTGCTTCACCTTGGAGCTGGAGGAAGCGGAGGCGTACCCCGAGAGCGTGGGCCGGCCCATGCCCCACCTGAAGGCCCGCCTGGTGCGGGAGGATGGTGAAGAAGCCCGCGTGGGCGAGGCCGGGGAGCTTTGGCTCTCGGGTAGCGCGGTCATGCAGGGCTACTTCCGCCGCCCTGAGGAAAACGAAAAGGTCTTCGCCTACGACGGGGAGAGGCTCTGGCTCAAGACGGGAGACCTAGCCTACCGGGACGCGGGGGGAAGGTTCTACATCGTGGGCCGGAGGAAGGAGATGTTCATCTCCGGGGGGGAAAACGTCTACCCCGTGGAGGTGGAGCGGGCCCTCTACGACCACCCGGCGGTGCGGGAGGCGGCGGTGGTGGGGGTGCCGGACCCCCGGTGGGGCGAGGTAGGGGTGGCCTTTGTGGCCCTTAGGGAACCCCTGGAGGCCGAAGCCCTCCGCGCCTTTCTCCGGCAGCGGCTGGCCGGATACAAGGTGCCGAAGCACATCGTCCTCTTGCCGGAACTTCCCAAGTCCGGGCCCGGGAAGGTGCAAAAGGAGGCCCTGAAAAAGATGTGGGAGGCGGAACATGGCCAGGCTTAGGTTCCGCGTGGAGGGAGAGGGACCAAAGGTGGTGCTTCTCAACGGAATTTTTCAACGCCTGGAAAGCTGGGATCCCGTGGTGCCCCTGCTTGGGGACTACACCCTTCTTCGCTACGACATGCGGGGCCAGGGGGAAAGCGAGGCCCCCGAGGGCCCCTACACCCCGGAGGCGCACGCCCAGGACCTCCTCAGCCTCCTTGGGGAGCTGGGCTGGGAAGAGGCCGCCTTGGTGGGCCTCTCCAATGGGGGCATCGTGGGCTTACAAGCAGCCCTTATGGCTCCCAAACGCTTCCGGGGCTTGGTCCTCTGCTGCACCACCCCTTACCTGGACGCCGCCCTCAGGGCCAAGGTGCAGAGCTGGCTGCACGCCCTAAAGGCCGGGGGCACTCCCTTGCGCCTTAGGGTAGCCCTGCCCTGGGTTTTCGGGGCCCGCTTCCTCAACGCCCACCCTGAGCTTTTGCGGGAGGAGGGCCTTGGCCCCCTAATGGCCCAGGCTCCGGACGAGAAGGCTCAGGAAAGGCTGCTTTTCGGGTTTCTCAGCCTCGAGGACCTCAGGCCCTACCTCCGCGGCCTGACCCTGCCCGCCCTGGTGCTTTACGGGGAGGAGGACGTGCTATTCCCCAAGCCCTACGCCCAGGCCCTGGCCGAGGCCCTGGGGGCCCGGCTACAGGCCCTCCCCACAGGGCACGCGGCCCCCTTGGAGGCCCCCTCGGCCTTCGCCCAGGCCGTGAGGGGGTTTTTGGAGGAAGTGTATGCTTAGCCACTTGGAAAGCGGCAGCGGAACCCCGGTGGCCCTGGTCCACGGCAACTTCGCCTGCAAGGAGTGGTGGCGGGAGCTCCTGGAAGACCCTCCCGAGGGAGCCTGGCTCCTGGCCCCCGACCTTCCCGGCTTCGGGGAAAGCCCCGCCCCCGAGGAGTTCGTCCCCTCCATCCCCGCCTACGCCCGGGCCCTGAGGGACTTCCTGCGGGAAAAAGGGGCTGAAGAAGCCGTCCTGGTGGGCCACTCCCTGGGGGGCGCAGTGGCCATGGAGGCGGCCACGGAAAAGACCCCGGCCCTGGTCCTCCTTAACTCCGCCCCGCCCTCGGGGCTGCAGACCCCGGAGGCCTACTACCCCATCCTGGAAGGCTACCGCCACAACCGGGAGGCCCTGGCCCAGGCCCTGGCCGCCATGGCCCCCACCCGCAGGCCCCCGTGGTTCCCCGAGCTGGTGGTCAAGGCACAAGGCATGCACCCCGCCCACTTCCAGGGCAACGCCCGGGCCCTGGCAGCCTGGCGGCTGGAAAGGGCCTACCCCGGGCCGGTCCTGGTGGTCTATGGCACCCTGGATCCCCTCGTCACCCGGGCCATGGCGGAGGCCACGGCAGCTTTCTTTCCCAGGGGGAGGCTCCTTGCCCTCGAGGGGGTGGGCCACTCGCTGAACCTGGAAAACCCAGGACTCTTGAACACCATCCTGGGAGAGTTTCTAAAGGAGGTGCGCGGTGAGGTTTAAGGTGGGGGATAGGGCCAGCTACACCCAGACCCTCTCCGAGGCCCATGTGGCCCTTTTCGTGGGGGCGGTGGGGGATACCAACCCCCTGCACGTGGACGAGGCCTACGCCCAAAGGAGCCGCTTTGGCCGGCGCATCGCCCAGGGTATCCTGGTGGCCGGCCTCATCTCCACGGTGATCGGCACCCGGCTACCCGGGGTGGGGGCCATCTACCTCTCCCAGAGCCTGCGCTTCCTCAAGCCCACCTACCTGGGGGACACCATCACCGCCACCGCCGTGGTCAAGGCGGTGCGGGAACGGGAAAAGGGAGGCCTTGTCCTTACCCTGGACACCTTCTGCGAGAACCAGCGGGGGGAGAGGGTCATCGAGGGCGAGGCCGTGGTGCTCTACGAGGAACCTGAGGGCGGGAAGCCCTAGGGAACACAGGAGGTGAATGATGCGAAAGGCGTTCGGGATTCTCCTGCTGGCCATGGCGGCCACCGCCTTGGCCCAGACCCAGGTCCGCGTGGGGGTCCTCCTCCCCCTCTCGGGCCCGGCCTCCGTCTCCGGACGGGCAGCCCTCAACGGCATCCAGCTGGCGGTCGAGGAGGTCAACGCCCAGGGCCGGGTGCGCCTGGAACTCGTGGTGGAGGACGACGGGGCCGACCCCGCCAGGGCCATCCCTACCTTCACCAAGCTCATGACCGTGGACCGCGTGGACATCGTCATCGGCGGCCTCTCGAGCAGCGTGGGCTTCGCCCTCTCCGGGCCCGTGCGCCAGCACGGGGCTCTCTTCCTGGTCATCGGCTCCGCCAGCTCCGTGGTGGAGCAGGCCTTTGAGGGCTATCCCCTCATGTTCCACTACCACCCTTGGGACTACCACAACGTGGCCGCAGCCCTGGACTTCTTCCGCCACCTTTACCAGGCCCACGGGGCGCGGCGGGTGGCCATGCTTTACGAGGACGGGCCCTTCGGCTCCGCGGGGATCCAGGTCTATCGTCAGCAGCTGGAGCAAATGGGCTACCAGGCCCGGGTGGAGCCCTTTAAGACGGGAAGCGGAGCCTTCACCCCCATCCTCACCCGGCTTAGGGCCTTCCAGCCGGACATCCTTTACTGGATCGGCTACGATGTGGACGCCCTACCCATCGCCACCCAGACCCGGCAGGTGGGCCTCCGTCCCAAGCTCATCTACGGGGCCCCGCCCTCCTGGCCCTTGGGCTTTGAGCGGAACCCCCTCTCGCAAGACATGGTGGGCATGACCGCCTGGCTGTCCACGGTGACCAACCCGGAGTCCCGCCGCTTCGTGGAGGCCTACCGGCGCAGGTTCGGGGAGGTGACGGAGGAGTACATGGCTCCCATGGGCTACGTGATCGCCCGCAGCCTGGCCCTGGCGGTGGAAAGGGCAGGAGGTGCCGACAAAAACCGCATCGCCGAGGCCCTGGCCGCCCTCCGGATGAACACCCCCTTCGGCCCCCTGGCCTTCCGGCCCTCGGAGACCGGGCGTACCCGGTACCAGGGGTTTGGGGCGGAGATCTGGTTCCAGTTCCAGTACATCCAAGGCACCCGCCGCCCCGTCTTCCCTCGGGAACGGGCCGCCGTACCCCTCCGCTACCCCGGGGAGTACTACCTGCGGTAAGGGGCCAAGGAGAAGGCCGTGGAGCTCTTCCTGCAGACCCTCCTCAACGGCCTCCTCATCGGCGGGGTCTACGCTCTGGTGGCCACGGGGCTGGCCCTCTCCCTGGGGGTGGTGGGCATCGTCAACTTCGCCCACGGGGAGTTCCTCATGCTGGGGGCCTTCCTTTCCTACCTCCTCTTCGCCTTCCGGGGGATGGACCCCCTCCTCTCCCTGGGCCTGGCCTTCCTCGCCGCCTTCCTGGTGGGGGCCCTGGCCTACCAGGGCCTTATCCGCCCGGTGCTAAAGGCCCCCGAGCTCAACCAGATGCTCCTCACCTTCGGGCTATCCATCGTCTTGCAGAACCTGGCCCTCCTCCTCTTCGGCGCCGACACCCGGGTGGTGGCCCCCCCCTACCAGGCCGCGGCCCTCTCCCTAGGCCCCTTCTTCCTGGGGGCCGTGCCCCTGGGGGCCTTCCTGCTCTCCTTGGTCTTCCTCCTGGCCCTCCAGGCCTTCCTCACCCGGACCCGCCTGGGCCTGGCGGTGCGGGCGGTGGCCCAGAACCGCCTGGCTCCCGGGCTTCTCGGCATCGAGGCGGAAAGGGTCTACCTCCTGGCCTTTGGCCTCGCCGCCGCGTTAGCCGGGGTGGCCGGGGTGATGCTTTCCGTGATGCTCTACGCCAGCCCCACCGTGGGCTTCCTTTTCACCCTAAAGTCTTTCGCCATCGTGGCCCTGGCCGGCCTAGGCAACCTCAAGGGGGTGGTGCCCGCCGCTTTGGTCTTAGCCCTGGCGGAGGCCCTGGTGAGCACCTACGTGCCCGGAGGCGGGGGCTGGGTAGAGGCGGTCTTCTTCCTGGTGCTCTTTCTGGCCCTGGTGGGCCGGGCCTGGAGGGCGGCGTGAGAGGTCTCCCCTGGGTAGCCCTTTTCCTCCTCCTCTTCGCCTTCCTCCCCTTTCTGCCCCTGGGGGTCTGGCGGGCTTTCCTCCTGGATGTGGGCTTTTTCGTCCTCCTTTTCACCGCCTTAGCCCTCTCCTGGGACCTGGTGGCCCGCACGGGGCAGCTCTCCCTGGCCCACGCCGCCTTCTTCGGCCTGGGCGCCTATGGGACCGGGCTCGCCGTACCCCACCTGGGCACCCTGCCCGCCCTCCTCCTGGGCGCCCTTCTGGCCGGGGCCGGGGCCCTGCTTTTGGGTTCGGTCACCCTCAGGCTTCACGGCCTCTACTTCGCCATCGCCAGCCTGGCCTTCAGCGAGGTCCTGCGCACCCTGGCCTTGAAACTCCCCTTCACTGGAGGGCCCATCGGCTTGCCGGTGCCTCCACCCTTCGCGGGGGAATGGCCCCTGGCCGCCTACTACCTGGGCTTCGGCATCCTCCTCCTGGCCGTGGCCTTAAGCCTCTGGGCGGAGCGGAGCCCCTTTCGCTTGGCCCAGGCAGCCACCCGGCAGTCGGAGGCCGTGGCCCGGGTCCTGGGGGTAAGGGTGGTGCGGGTCAAGCTCCTCTCCCTCTTCCTGGGGAGCCTGGTGGCGGGCCTGGCCGGGGGGGTCTATGGGATGAAGGCCCTCTTCCTCACCCCCTACGAGGCCTTCGGCCTCCGGCTGGCGGTGGAGGCCCTGGTCATCGCCATCTTCGGCGGGCTCTACACCACCTTAGGCCCCCTCCTGGGCGGGGTGGTGGTGGTGGGCTTGGAGCAGGCCCTGAGGCTTTGGATCAAGGAAGGCTACCTGGTGGTCTACGGGGCCATCCTCATCCTGGTCATCCTCTTCCTGCCCCGGGGCCTGGTGGGTCTCTTGGGAGGGCGGCGTGGCTAAGGTTTTGGAGGTCAAGGAGATCAGCAAGCGCTTCCTGGGCCTCCTGGCCCTCCACCGCGTGAGCCTGCACCTGGAGGAGGGAGAGATCCTGGCGGTCATCGGCCCCAACGGGGCGGGCAAGAGCACCCTCCTCAACGTGATCTCAGGCCTGCTGCGTCCCGATAGCGGGGAGATTCTCCTTCTGGGAGAAAACATCTCCCACCTACCCCCAGAGGCCCGCACCCACCGGGGTTTGGGCCGGGCTTTCCAGATCGTCCAGCCCCTGCCCGAGCTCACCGTGCGGGAGAACCTGCTGGTGGGAGCCCTCTTCGGCAAGCCGGGCCTTAAGAGGAAGGAGGCGGAGGCCTGGGTGGCGGAGGTGCTGGACCTCACCGGGCTTTCCCCCAGAGCCGAGGCCCTGGCGGGGGAGCTCACCCTCTTGGAGGACAAGCGCCTGGAGCTGGCCCGGGCCCTGGCCACCCGGCCCAGGGTCCTCCTCCTGGACGAGGTCATGGCCGGCCTCCGCCCCAAGGAGGCGGAGGAAGCCGTGGCCCTGGTGCGGCGCATCCGGGATAGCGGGGTTTCCGTGCTCTTCATCGAGCACGTGATGCCCGTGGTGCGGGCCCTGGCCGACCGGGTGGTGGTCCTGGACTACGGGGAGGTGATCGCCGAAGGCGCCTACGAGGAAGTGGCCCAGGACGAACGCGTGAAGGAGGCCTATCTGGGGAGGCGGGCATGAGGCTTGGGGTAGAGGGTCTGGAAACAGGCTACGGCAAAGCCCAGGTGCTTTTCGGGGTGGACTTGGAGGTGCGGGAGGGGGAGCTTGTAGCCCTTCTGGGGACCAACGGGGCGGGGAAGACCACCCTTTTGCGCACCCTCTCCGGCCTCCTCCGCCCCTGGCGGGGCAGGGTGCTTTGGGAGGAACGGGACCTCTCGGGCCTCTCCCCGGCCCAAAGGGCCCGCCTGGGCCTGGGCCACGTCCCCGAGGGCCGCCAGCTCTTCCCCCTCATGACGGTGGAGGAGAACCTGCGCCTGGGGGCCGCCTTCCTGGCCCCAGGGAGGGAGGAGGAAGGATTCGCCCGGGCCTACACCCTCTTCCCCAGGCTGGCGGAAAGGAGGCGGCAGCTCGCCGGCACCCTCTCCGGAGGGGAGCAGCAGATGCTGGCCATCGGCCGGGCCCTCATGGGCTTCCCCAAGATCCTCCTGGTGGACGAACCCTCCTTGGGCCTCGCCCCCCGGCTGGCCGAGGAGGTCCTCCTGGCCCTCAAACGGGTGGTGGAGGAGGGGGTGGGGGTCTTGCTGGTGGAGCAGAACGTGGCCCTAAGCCTCGAGGTGGCCGGGAGAGCCTACGTGATGGAACACGGGAGGGTCGTGCTCCAAGGCCAGGCCGCACGCCTCCTGGAGGACCCCCGGGTGCGGGAGGCCTACCTGAGCCTGTAGCCCTGGCTCAAGCCAGGGACGGCCCCTCCATTGCCTGGCGCAACTGCAGGGCCATGCCCAGGAGGGACAGGTCCTCCACCCGGTCCAGCCTAAGCCCCGTGAGTTCTTCCACCTTGTGGAGGCGGTAGAGGATGGTGTTGGGATGGAGCTCCAGACGGCGGGCCGCTCCCTTCAGGGAAAGCCGGGCCTGGAGGTAGGCCTCCAGGGTGCGGAGGAGCTCCGGGTGGGCCTCGAGGGGGGCGAGGAGGCGCAAAAGCCGGTCCCGTCCTTTGGGGGACTCCAAAGCCATGGCCAAAGGCCACAGGAAGCGGGTGGGGTAAAGCCCTGGGGGCAGGCTAAGGAGGTGGCCCAGGCCCAGGGCCTCCTCCAGATCCGCTTGGAGTTCGGAGAGTTTCGTCCCTTCCTCTACCCAAAGCACGGCCCTGCTCTGACGGGCCAAGGACCTCAGCGCCTCCTCCACCTCGACCAAGGGTGCGGCTAGGAACAGCAGGGGGCCCAGAGGGGCCTGGGCATAGGCCATCCCCTCCGGGGGCAACCGGAGGTAGCGGGGAGCCAGAACCAGACTTCCGGCATCGGCAAGCTGGGCCGCCACTCCCGTCAGGGGCCCGCGGGGAAGGGCCCCTTCCAAGGCCAGCTGGTACCCTCGGGCTGAGGCCTCGCTCACCCGGTCAAGGAGCTCCAGCACCCGGGGAGCCAGCTCTACCACCCGGCTTGGCGCCGAGGTCTTTAAGGCCTCGAGGGTATCCTTCGCCCATAAACGGTAAGCCCGGAGCAAGGCCGGGAGGGACACGCCTTGGCTCCGTCGGCGCTGGCCCACCGCCAAGGCCAGGTTCTCCACGTCGCCACCCTCCTCGAGAGCTCGCAAGTACTCAAAGGAAACCACGACCACATCCCGCTCGAGGACGCGTGTGTCTAGCCGGGCATAGTCAGGAATCTCCCGGGCATAGTGCCAGGCCATGGTCTCGGCCCAAGACCAAAAGGTCCGCTGAAGGGCACCCATGCCTTTCCCTCCTCGGCGTTTCTCCAGTATAGCAAGGGTCGGCACCTTGGGGTCTAGCACAAAATCCCAGGGCCTCGCTTGGGGGGGATCACAGTGGACAGCCGGGAACGGCACCTCTACACTTAGACGCAGAGCCAAAGGAGCTAACGCCCAGGAGGGAGGATGGTCAAGAATTTGATCGGTGCTGAGTGGCAGGAGGTTTCCCGTCCTACCCTGCCCGTCTACAACCCGGCCACGGGGGAAGTGATCGAGGAAGTGCCCCTCTCGGGGAAGGAGGAGGTGGACCAGGCGGTGGCCGCGGCCAAGAAAGCCTTTGAGGTCTGGAGCCGCACCCCCCTCATGGAACGGGTCCGCCTCATGTTCCGCTTCAAGGAGCTCCTGGAAAAGCACTTCGAGGACCTGGCCCGCCTGGTCACCCTGCACCACGGCAAGACCCTGGAGGAGGCCAGGGGTGAGGTCCGCCGGGGCATCGAGGTGGTGGACTTCGCCTGCGGCGCCCCCACCCTCCTCCAAGGGCGCACCCTCAGGGAGGTCACGGGCGGGGTGGACCAGAACCTCTTCCACTACCCCCTGGGGGTCGTGGCCGGCATACCCCCCTTCAACTTCCCCGTCATGATCCCCCTCTGGATGTTCCCCATCGCGGTGGTGGCGGGGAACACCTTCGTCCTCAAGCCCTCGGAGAGAACCCCCTTGGGAGCGGTGCGCCTGGCGGAGCTCTTCCTGGAGGCGGGCTTCCCCGAGGGGGTCCTCAACCTGGTCCACGGGAGCCAGGAGGCGGCAGAAGCCCTGGTGAGCCACCCCGAGGTGCAGGCGGTGCAGTTCGTGGGCTCCGAGCCCGTGGCCCGCAGGGTCTACCGGCTGGCCGCAGAGCACGGCAAGAGGGTCTCGGCCGCCGGCGGGGCCAAAAACCACCTGGTGGTCATGCCCGACGCCGACCTGGACCAGGCCGTCCCCGCCATCCTCAACTCCGCCTTCGGCAACGCCGGGGAAAGGTGCCTGGCGGGCAGCGTGGCCGTGGGGGTGGGGAGCATCGGCCCTGAGCTCTTGGAGCGGGTCGTGGAGAGCGCCCGCAGGCTCAGGGTGGGCCCAGGGTGGGAGGAGGGGGTGCAGGTGGGGCCCCTCATCCGGGAGGAGCACCGGAGGCGGGTGGTGGGGTACATCCAGCGGGGTCTGGAGGAGGGAGCCCACCTGGCCCTGGACGGAAGGGGTGCGGAAGGACCGGGCTTCTTCCTGGGGCCCACCGTCTTGGACCGGGTTTCCCCCCGGATGGCCGTGGGCCGGGAGGAGATCTTTGGTCCCGTGCTCTCCGTCTCCTACGCCCAGGACCTGGAGGAGGCCATCGCCCAGGCCAACACCGTGCCCTACGGCAACATGGCCTCCATCTTCACCCAAAGCGGCCGAGCGGCCCGGGAGTTCCGGGAGAGGGTGCAGGCGGGCATGGTGGGGATCAACGTGGGCTTGGCCCAGCCCTTCGCCTTCTACCCCTTCTCTGGTTGGCGCAACTCCTTCTTCGGCGACCTCCACCCTCATGGCCCCGACGCCTTCCTCTTCTACACCCAAAGGAAGGTGGTGGTGGAGCGATGGTGATGCGGGCAGCGGTCCTGGAACGGGTGGGAGAACCCTTAAGGATAGAAGAGGTGCCCATCCCAGAACCCAAGGCTGGAGAGGTCCTCGTGCGGGTGGCGGCCTGCGGGGTTTGTCACACCGACCTCCACGTGATCAAGGGGGAGGTGGCCTTCCCCACCCCTTGTGTGTTGGGGCACGAAATTTCGGGCACCGTGGCCGCCTTGGGCCCAGGGGTTGAAGCTCTGAGGGTAGGCGAAAAGGTGGTGGCCAGCTTTATCATGCCCTGCGGTCAGTGCTATTACTGCCTCAGAGGGGAAGAAGATCTCTGCGAGCGCTTCTTCAGCTACAACCGCCTAAGGGGTGTGCTGTACGACGGCAGCACCCGGCTTTACCGTAAGGATGGGAGCCCTCTATGGATGTACTCCATGGGCGGCTTGGCGGAGTATGCGGTGGTCCCGGCCACAGATATCTTTCCCCTACCCGAGGGGATGGCCCTTGAGGAAGCGGCCATCCTGGGATGCGCCCTCTTCACTGCTTACGGCGCGGTAAAGACCGCCGGCCTCGAGGGCGGGGAGTCGGTGGCCGTGGTGGCCACCGGCGGTGTGGGTCTAGGAATCGTCCAAATTGCCCGTGCTTTCGGCGCCTACCCCGTGGTGGCTGTGGACGTTCGTCCGGAGAAGCTAGAAAAAGCCAAGACGCTGGGCGCAACCCATGCTTTCTTCCCCCAGGAGGCTACCCAAGCGGTGCGAGACCTCACAGGGGGGCGCGGGGTGGACGTGGCCTTCGAGGCACTAGGGAAGCCGGATACTTTTCACTTCGCCCTGAACCTACTCCGGGACGGAGGAAGGATGGTACCTGTGGGCATCGCCCCTCAAGGAGTCGAAGCCAGAGTGGAAATCACCCGTCTTGTCCGTAGGAAACTCAAGATCCTTGGCTCCTATGGGGCCAGGCCCCGTAGGGACATGCCCGCCCTCCTCAAGCTGGCTCAAGCCGGGATTATTGGGGCGGGTGCAGAAGTGACCGACCGCTTTCCCTTGGAAGAAGCCGACCTGGCCTACCAGCGGCTCAATGAGGGTGCCATCGTAGGCCGGGCGGTGGTAGTGTTGGGAGGTGGCAAATGAAAAAGGTGAAGAACGGTGGGCTCACAGCAAGCGAGGCCAAAGTAGACCGCAGAACCGCGCTCAAAGCCGGGGTCGTTGCCCTTGGGGCAGCTGCTACCTTGGGCAGCCCAGCCGTAGCCCAGAGGCGGCCAGAGGTCCGTTGGACCATGGCCACCTCTTGGCCTGCCGCCATTCACCTACACCACATGGCCGAGTACTGGGCCAAGAAGGTAGAGGAAATGAGCGGGGGGAGAATGGTGGTGGATGTGCGCCCCAGTGGGGCCATTGTGGGTGCCTTCGAAGTCTTGGATGCCACCCACTCCGGGGTGATTCAGGCCGCCCACTCTTGGAGTGGTTACTGGACAGGCAGAAACCCTGCAGCGGCCTTTTTTGCTTCTGTGCCCGTGCTCTTCACCCCCCTTTCCCACTTGGCCTGGATTTACGAGGGCGGCGGCTTGCAGTTCTGGCAAAGAATGTACGATGACCTCCGCCTTAACGTCAGGGTCTTCCCCGCGGGGATAACTCATGCGGAAACCTTGGCCTGGTCTCACAGGCCGCTGCGTCGCTTAGAGGATTTTCGAGGACTAAGATACCGTGCACCGGGGTACTGGGGCGAGATCCTGCGGGGACTTGGGGTAGCCGTGGTGACCCTACCCGCTGCCGAACTGTACACCGCCATGGAAAGGAGGGTCATAGATGCCACCGAATTTAACACTCCCTACACCGACCGCTTGCTCCGGTTCCACGAAGTGGCGCGGTACTTCAATGTCCCAGGCATGCACCAACCTACCTGCTCTTTTGAGTTGCTCATCAACAGGACCGCTTGGGACCGCTTACCGGCTGACTTAAAAATCATCGTAGAAGAAGCGGCTAAAGCCACGACCCTGTGGGCGTTGACTCATGATCTACACCAAAGCATGGAGGCCATCGATTTCTTCCGCAGGCGGGGAAATCAACAGGTGACCCTCGACCCTCAGGCGCAATGGGAGATATACCGGGCCTCCATGGAGTTTCTTAGAAGGCAGGCGGAGGCCAATGCTTTCTTCAGAGAAGTTTTCGACTCGGCTTTCCGGTACCACCAACGGGTTGCCGCATACGACGAACTTATGACACCTATACCCGTCCGCCAAGCCCACAGAGTCCCTCAGCAGTTTAGAGTCATCTAGAAAACAAGCCTGGCTGCCCCGTACTCGGGGCAGCCAGGCCATACACCTGGGGAGCAAGCAGCATGGCTAACGCGCTTTCAGCAGTAGACAAACTCAATAAATTCCTGAGCCAAGCCTCCGCTGCCCTTGTGCTTCTCCTTGTGCTCACCCTTACCTACGAGGTGATTGCGCGCTATCTTCTCCAAAGCCCTACCATCTGGGCCTACGATACCAGCTACATGCTCACCAGCCTCTTCGTCATCCTTACCGTGGCCCATCTCCTGCAGCGGGGAGAGCATGTCCGGGTGGACGTCCTGAGCCACTACCTGCCCCCCAGGCTTGCCGCTGGACTGGAAGCCCTCCTCTACCTCCTCCTTTTCTTCCCCTTTCTGTACATCCTCCTCTCGGTGATGCCCGAGCATGTGGCCCAATCTTGGCGAATAGGTGAGCGTCATACAGCAGGTGTTTGGTTGCCCCCCATCTACCCCTTCAAAACCTGGATCATGGTGGGGATGTTCCTCCTGGGCCTGCAAGCCCTGGTTCAGTTCCTGCGGGCCCTGGGGGTGGTCCTCAAGGGGGACCAGGCATGAGTCCGGCCCAGGTCCGAGCAGCGGCCTTGCCCCTTTGGCTTACCGCTCTGCTCCTTCTCGCCACCGTAGCCGGCCCCCTCCTAGCCTGGCTCCGGGGACCAGACCTCGCCTCTGAAGCCCTGGTGGGGCTTATCCTCCTCTCGGTCATCGGGGCCATCGTCCTGGGATTTCCCATCGCCTTTGCCCTGGCCGGGGTGGCCACCCTCTACGGCCTGGCTTTGGTGGGCCCCCTCATCGGCAACATCTTCATGCTCCGCCTCTTCCAGGTCCTGCAGGACTACATCCTCATCGCCATCCCCCTCTTCGTCTTCATGGGGGTGATGATCGAGCGGGCCGGGCTGGCCGCCCAGATTTACCGCACCGCCTTGGAGTGGGTGGGAGGCATACGGGGTGGGCTAGCCATCGCCACCGTCCTAGCAGCCACCCTTTTCGCCGCCGCCACCGGGGTGGTGGGGGCCTCGGTGGTGGCCATCGGCCTCCTGGCCCTGCCCCAAATGCTCAAGTACCGCTACAGCAAGCCCTTAGCCACCGGGGTGGTCTGCGCCGGCGGTGCCTTGGGCATCCTCATCCCCCCCAGCATCATGCTGGTGGTCTACGGCCCCACCGCGGGGGTTTCCATCGGGGCCCTCTTCCTGGCGGCCATCCCCGCAGGCCTTCTTCTCTCCTTTCTTTACGTCCTCTACATCGCCCTCCTGGCCCGTCTGCGCCCCGAGGAAGGGCCCGCCTACGGGGGCGAGCCCGTTCCCTGGAGGATCAAGCTTAAAGACGCCGCAGTCTCCGTCCTACCCGTGGGCCTCCTGATCCTCGCCGTCCTGGGTTCCATCTTCTTCGGTCTGGCCGCCCCCACCGAGGCCGCCGCCCTAGGGGCCTTCGGCTCCATCCTCCTGGCTCTGGCCTACCGCAAGCTCACCCTAAAAGGGCTCTATGAGGCGGCCTACTCGACCGCTCGGATCAGCGCTATGGTCTACATGGTCCTCATCGGAGCCGGCTTCCTCAGCGCTGTCTTCGTCCGGGTAGGGGGTGGGGACGCGGTGGCCGGCCTGGTGGCGGGCCTGGAGCTACCGGTCTGGATGGTGGTCTTCGTTATGCTCCTCATCGTCTTCCTAATGGGCATGTTCATCGACTGGATCGGCATCATCATGATCACCGTCCCCCTCTTCCTCCCCATCGCCCAAACGCTCGGCCTGGACCCCCTCTGGTTCTCCATGCTCCTCATCGTCACCATGCAGACCTCCTTCCTCACCCCGCCCTTCGCCTACACCATCTTCTACCTCAAGGGCATCGCCCCCCCGGAGGTGACCACCTGGGACATTTACCGGGGCGTGGTGCCCTTTATCCTTTTGCAGCTCATCGGCGTGCTTCTCATCGCTTTCTTCCCAGAGATCGTCCTGGCCCTGCCCAGAACCTTCGGACTGGGAAGCTAACCTGCAATAGGGGGTTAGGCTCGTGAAGACCCAATCTGCGGTCCTGTTTGAGATGAGCAAGCCGAGGCCTTACACGGAGTCCAAGCCCCTCCAGGTCCTAGAGGTGGACCTAGAGGAGCCAGGACCGGGGGAGGTCCTGGTGGAGGTGAAGGCGGCAGGGCTCTGCCACTCTGACCTCTCGGCCATCGACGGCACCCGCCCCTGGCCCCTCCCCCTGGTCCTGGGCCACGAGGCAGCAGGGGTGGTACGGGCCTTGGGTCCAGGGGTACGGGGCTTGGCGGAGGGGGACCATGTGGTCTTTTCCTTCGTGCCCATGTGCGGCGCCTGCCGCTTTTGCGCCCAGGGAAGGCCCTACCTCTGCGAACGAGGGATCCAGGCCAACCGGGAAGGGAAACTCCTCACCGGCTCCCGGCGGTTCTCCCTAGAGGGCAAGCCCCTTCACCATCACCTAGGGGTGGCGGGCTTTAGCCGCTACACCGTGGCCGCCCAGGAGTCCCTGGTGCCCATCCCCAGGGAGATCCCCCTGGAGATCGCCGCCCTCTTCGGTTGTGCCATCGCCACCGGGGTGGGGGCCGTGGTGAACACCGCCCGGGTAGGGGAGGGGACCAGCGTGGCCATCTTCGGCCTGGGAGGGGTGGGCCTGGCGGCGGTGATGGGGGCGGTCCTGGCCGGGGCCTACCCCATCGTGGCCGTGGACCTCCTGCCCCACAAGCTGGAGCTGGCCCGCTCCCTAGGGGCGACCCACGTCCTGGACGCCCGGGAGGGGGACGCAGCGGAGGCGGTGCGGGAGCTCACGGAGGGCGGGGTGGACTACGCTTTTGAGACCGCTGGCTCGGTGGAGGCCATGCTCCTGGCCTACCGGGCCACGCGGCGGGGCGGGGTGACGGTGACCGTAGGTCTGCCTCATCCCGAGCGGGCCCTGAGCCTGCAAGCGGTGAGCCTGACCGCGGAGGAGAGGACCCTGAAGGGGAGCTACATGGGCTCCTCCAACCCCCGGCGGGACCTGCCCCGGTTTTTGGCCCTTTACCGGGCAGGGAGGTTGCCGGTGGACCGGCTCCTCTCCCGCACCCTGAGGCTTGAAGAGATCAACGAGGGCTTTGAGCGTCTGGCCCAGGGAGAGGTGGTACGCCAGGTGGTGGTGCCTTAGCCCTAATAGTTGGTACGCCCCTTCCTAAAGTCGACAAACGCCTATGCGAGGACCCAAGCTCAAAAAACAGCCCCGAGATGAGCTCCTGCGAACCTTCCGCTGGCCCAGACCACGAGGCTTCAACCTGGCTAAGGACACGGTAGACCACTGGGCCAGGACCGAGCCAGGGCGCGTCGCCTTGCTGGAGCCTAAGGGGCGAAAGGCCACTTACGCCCAGCTTAGCGTCCAATCCATGAAGTGGGCCACGGTTTTGCGCGCCTATGGCATCTCACCCGGGGATCGCGTGGGCATCCTCTTCCCCCAAAGCCTGGAAGCTGCCTTGGCCCACCTGGCCGTCTACCGGCTGGGGGCCATCGCCCTTCCTCTTTCCACCCTCTTTGGTAGCGATGCCGTGCGCTACCGCCTGGAACACGGGGAGGCCAAGGTGCTCCTGGCCGACATCGAAGCCCTGGAACCCCTGAAGGAGGCCATCCCCGATGGGGTAAAGATCCTCCCCCGGGAGGCTATTTGGCTTCTTGCGGAGAGGGCCACCCCAGACCCCAAACCCCACCCCACCAGGCCCGAGGACCCCGCCCTCCTGATCTATACCTCGGGCACCACCGGAAAGCCCAAGGGGGCGCTTTTGCCTCACTCCACCCTTATCGGGCATCTTCCCGGTTTTTACCTCTACTCCAATTTCCCCCGCCACCCCGCGGTCTACTGGTCCCCTGCCGACTGGGCCTGGATGGGAGGCCTCATGGACGTCCTCTTCCCCGCCCTATACTACGGTTTCACCGTGGTAGCCCACCGCTCCCGGCGCTTCGACCCCGAGGAGGCCCTCTGGCTCATGGAGCGCTTCGGCGTCACCCACACCTTCCTCTTCCCGACCGCTCTTAAGATGCTCCGCGGGCTTGGGAAGCTGAGGAGAAGAAGACCCAAGCTAAAGAGCGTGCACTCCGGAGGGGAACCCCTGGGGGAGGAACTCCAGGCCTGGGCCCAGGAAAACCTGGGGCTCCCGGTGAACGAGTTCTACGGGCAGACCGAGGCCAACCTACTGGTAGGCAACTCCTACCTTATCTACCCCATCCGCCCCGGGTCCATGGGCCTCCCCTACCCAGGCCACGAGGTGGAGGTCCTTCGGGAAGATGGAAGTTTGGCAGAGACCGGGGAGCTGGGGGAGGTGGCGGTGAAGACCCCCGACCCTGTGGCCTTCCTGGGCTACTGGAAAAACCCCGAGGCCACGCAAGCCAAGTTTTTGGGACCTTACCTCCTCACCGGGGACCTGGCAGTGCGGGATGAAGAGGGATACCTTTGGTTCAAAGGGCGTAAGGACGACCTCATCAAGTCGGCGGGTTACCGCATCAGTCCCTTCGAGGTGGAGGAGGTGCTCATGGCCCACCCTGCGGTGGCCATGGTGGGGGTGGTGGGACTGCCCGACCCGGAGAGGGGCGAGAAGGTCGCCGCTTTCATCAAGCTCCGGCCGGGCTACTCCCCGAGCCCGGCACTGGAGGAAGAGCTAAAGGCTCTGGTTCGCAGCCAGCTGGGCCACCACGCCTACCCCCGGGAGGTTCGCTTCCTGGAGGAGCTGCCCCTGACTCCCACGGGAAAGATCCAGCGCTTCCGGCTGCGAGCCCTGGCCCTGGAGGAGGGTTATGGAGAGGTTCCCAGGTAAGACCGTTCTGGTCACCGGTGCGGGAAGCGGCATCGGCCTGGCCATCGCCCGCGCCTTCGCCCGGGAAGGGGCCAGGGTGTTGGTCCACGATGTGAAGGACGCCTCTACCCTAGCCGAGGAGGTAGGCGGGGAGTTCCTGCAGGCGGACCTCGCCGACCCCCTGGCGGTAGAGGACTTGGGGAAGCAAGCAGCCCAGCACGGGGTGGACATCCTCGTGAACAACGCCGGCTTCCAGCACATCGACCCGGTGGAGGACTTTCCCCTGGAAACCTGGCAGCGGATGCTCCAGGCGATGCTCACCGCCCCCTTCCAGCTCATCCGGGCCCTTCTCCCCGGGATGAAGGAAAGGGGTTGGGGGCGGATCCTCAACATCGCCAGCGTCCACGGCCTGGTGGCAAGCCCCTTCAAGAGCGCCTACATCGCCGCCAAGCACGGCCTCATCGGGCTCACCCGGACGGTGGCCCTGGAAGCGGGCCCTTTCGGCGTCACCGCAAACGCCATCGCCCCCGCTTATGTACGCACCCCCCTCGTGGAGAACCAGATCGCCGACCAGGCCCGCACCCTGGGCATACCGGAAAGCGAGGTGGTGGAGAAGGTCTTCCTGGCTCAGGCGGCGGTGAAGCGGCTCATCGAGCCCGAGGAGGTGGCCGCCCTGGCCCTCTTCCTGGCCTCGGAAAAGGCCTCGGCCATCACCGGGGCGGTCTTCCCCATCGACCTGGGCTGGACCGCCCGCTAAGGGGGTTGACGGGGGGCGGCCCAGGGCCTACACTCACCCTTAACCGCGCCGGGGCGCGGCGAAAACCAGCCCGTTCTCTTATCCAGAGCGGTGGAGGGTACGGCCCGATGAAGCCGCGGCAACCTCCCATCCCTTCCGTTCCATGGCCGGATGCGGGTGGGGCTGGTGCCAAGGCCGGCCCGGGTGGGGGAAACGCCCGGGGACGATAAGAGAGGGGGGTAAGCGCCACGCCCAACCCCTTCCAGGCGAGAGAACGGTGCCTCTTGCTGGAAGGGGCCTTTTTTGGCCCCTTCTCCAAAGCGCCCCGGGCCGGGAGAAAGGAGGCCAGAGGATGCGCTTTGAGACCCTGCAGCTCCACGCGGGCTACGAGCCCGAGCCCACCACCCTAAGCCGCCAGGTGCCCATCTACCCCACCACCAGCTACGTCTTCCAAAGCCCGGAGCACGCCGCGGACCTTTTCGCCCTGAAGGCCTTCGGAAACATCTACTCCCGCATCCAAAACCCCACGGTGGAGGTGCTGGAGAGGCGGCTTGCGGCCCTCGAGGGGGGCAAGGCCGCCCTGGCCGCGGCCAGCGGCCACGCTGCCCAGTTCCTGGCCCTCACCACCCTGGCCCAGGCGGGGGACAACCTGGTCTCCACCCCGAACCTCTACGGGGGCACCTTCAACCAGTTCAAGGTGACCCTGAAGCGGCTTGGCATCGAGGTGCGCTTCACCTCCAAAGAAGAGCGCCCCGAGGAGTTCTTAGCCCTCACGGACGAAAGGACCCGGGCCTGGTGGGTGGAGTCCATCGGCAACCCCGCCCTGAACCTCCCGGACCTGGAGGCCCTGGCCCAAGCTGCTCGGGAGGTGGGGGTGGCCCTTTTCGTGGACAACACCTTCGGCATGGGGGGGTACCTCCTGAGGCCCCTGGAGTGGGGGGCGGCCCTGGTCACCCACTCCCTCACCAAGTGGGTGGGGGGGCACGGGGCGGTGATCGCCGGCGGCATTGTGGACGGGGGGAGCTTCCCATGGGATAACGGCCGCTACCCCCTCCTCACCGAACCCCAGCCCGGGTACCACGGCCTCAGGCTGGTGGAGGCCTTTGGGAACCTGGCCTTCATCGTGAAGGCCCGGGTGGATGGGCTTCGGGACCAGGGGCAGGCCTTGGGGCCCTTTGAGGCCTGGGTGGTGCTTCTTGGGATGGAAACCCTTTCCCTACGGGCCGAGCGCCACGTGGAAAACACCCTCCACCTGGCCCACTGGCTCCAGGAGCAACCCCAGGTGGCCTGGGTGAACTACCCGGGCCTCCCCCACCATCCCCACCGCGCCCGGGCGGAGAAGTACTTCCGGGGGAAACCGGGGGCTGTCCTCACCTTTGGCCTGAAGGGAGGGTACGAGGCCGCCAAACGCTTCATCTCCCGCCTCAGGCTCATCTCCCACCTGGCCAACGTGGGGGACACCCGAACCCTGGCCATCCACCCCGCCTCCACCACCCACGCCCAGCTCTCCCCGGAGGAGCAGGCCCTGGCCGGGGTGAGCCCGGAGATGGTCCGCCTCAGCGTGGGCCTGGAGCACGTGGAGGACCTGAAGGCGGAGCTGGAGGAGGCCCTCCGATGAGCGAGATCGCCCTGGAAACCTGGGGGGAGCACGAGGCCCTCCTCCTCAAGCCCCCCCGCTCCCCCCTTTCCATCCCCCCGCCCAGGCCCCGCACCGCCGTGCTCTTCCCCCGGCGGGAGGGGTTTTACACCGAGCTTGGGGGCTACCTGCCCGAGGTACGCCTGCGCTTCGAGACCTACGGCCGGCTCTCCCGCCTCCGCGACAACGCCGTCCTGGTCTTCCACGCCCTCACGGGAAGCGCCCACCTGGCGGGCACCTACGAGGAGGCCACCTTCCAAAGCCTCTCCCCCCTGGAAAGGGCTTTCGGGAAAGAGGGCTGGTGGGACGCCCTGGTGGGGCCTGGGCGGATCCTGGACCCCACCCTCTACTACGTGATCTCCGCCAACCACCTGGGAAGCTGCTACGGCTCCACCGGGCCCCTCTCCCAAGACGCCCGCGCGGGGAGGCCCTACGGCCGGGACTTCCCGCCCCTCACCCTCCGGGACCTGGCCCGGGCCCAGGCCAGGCTCCTGGACCACCTGGGGGTGGAGAAGGCCATCGTGATCGGGGGAAGCCTGGGGGGGATGGTGGCCCTGGAGTTCGCCCTCATGTACCCGGAAAGGGTGAAGAAGCTGGTGGTGCTGGCCGCCCCCGCCCGCCATGGTCCCTGGGCCCGGGCCTTCAACCACCTAAGCCGCCAGGCCATCCTGCAAGACCCCGAGTACCAGAGCGGAAACCCAGCCCCCAAAGGGATGGCCCTGGCCCGGGGCATCGCCATGATGAGCTACCGCGCCCCCGCAGGGTTTGAGGAGCGCTGGGGGGAGGCGCCGGAGCAGGGCGAAACCTACCTGGACTACCAAGGGGAAAAGTTCTTGAAGCGCTTCCACGCGGAGAGCTACCTGGTCCTCTCCCGGGCCATGGACACCCACGACGTGGGCCGGGGAAGGGGTGGGGTGGCGGAAGCCCTAAAGCGGCTACGGGGCCTTCCCTCCCTCTTCGTGGGCATCGACACCGACCTCCTCTACCCCGCCGAGGAGGTGCGGCAGGCGGCGAGGCTCGCCGGGGGGCGGTACCGGGAGATCCGTAGCCCCCACGGCCACGACGCTTTCCTGATCGAAACCGACCAGGTGGAGGCCATCCTGGATTCCTTTCTGCCTTGAAGGGTCCGGTTACTTCCCCACGCAGAAATTCTGGAAAACCCGGGCCACCACCTCCTCGGAAACCTGCCGCCTCCCCCTCAAGGAGGCCAGGGCCTGGAGGGCCTCCTCCAGGGCCAACCCCATGAGGTCCTCGGGAAGGTCTTGGGCCTCCAAGAGCCTCTCCCTGGCCCGGTGGAGGGCCTCGATCTGCCGCTCGCTCAGGAGGTACTCCCCGCCCTCCCTCCCCAAAAGCGCCTCCCGGATGGCCTCCTTGAGGGCCGCCAGCCCCTCCCCCGTCAGGCTGGACACCGGGAGGAACCCCGGGTCCTCCCAGAGGGGGGGAAGGTCCGCCTTGGTGGCCACCTTCAAGGCCCTCGCGGGCAAGGGAGGCAGGGGAGGCCTGGGGGCCGCGCGGTCGGCCACGTAGAGCACGAGGTCGGCTTCCTCGGCGATCCTCAGGGCCCTTTCCACCCCGGCCCGCTCCAGGGGGTCCGAGGTTTCCCGAATCCCCGCGGTGTCCACCGCCAGGAGGGGGATGCCGAAGAGCTCCAAGGGGGCTTCCAGGTAGTCCCGGGTGGTGCCGGGGATGGGGGACACCAGGGCCCGCTCGTAGCCCAAGAGGGCGTTCAGAAGGGAGCTTTTCCCGGCGTTCGGGGCCCCGATGAGGGCCAGGCGGGCCCCCTTTTGCGCCAGGCGGGAGGACCTTGCCTGGGCGAGGAGGCCCTCGATCTCCCCCAGAACTTCCCGCAGCACGGCCTCCGCCCGGTGGGCCTCCACCCCCTCCTCGGGGTAGTCCAGGAGGGCCTGGATGTGGGCCAGCAGGGAAAGAAGCCTATCCTCCAAGGCGGCGATTTTCCGGGAAAAGCTCCCCTCGAGGCTCCTTAAGGCCTGGCGGCGGGCCAGGTCCCCTTCCGCCTCCACCAGGGCCAGGACCGCCTCCGCCTGGGCCAGGTCCAGCTTGCCGTTGAGGTAGGCCCTTAGGGTGAACTCCCCGGGGCGGGCCAGCCGGGCCCCGGCCTTCACCAGGGCCTCCAGGACCCTCCTCAGCACCGCGGGGGAGCCGTGGGTCTGGAACTCGCAGGCGTCCTCCCCGGTATAGGAGCGGGGGGCGCGGAAGACCAGGAGGAGGGCCTGGTCCAAGGCTTCCCCGGTTTCCGGGTCCACCACCTCCCCCAGGGTGAAGCGCCCGCCCGGAAGCCTCCTGGGGTCTTTGCCCCGCCACACCCGGCTGGCCACCTCCAAGGCCCCCTCCCCGGAAAGCCGCACCACCCCGATGGCCCCCTTGCCCGGGGGGGTGGCGATGGCACAGATGGGGTCCTTGAGGGAGAGGCTCACGCCACTTCTAGTTCCGCCTCCTGGCGCAATACCCGCAAGGGCCGCCCCAGATGCTCTTCCAAAAAGGACAAGGCGTCTTGGACCGCTTCCTCTGGCGTATGTCCGTAACCCTGGAGCTCAGGGTAGTCCAGGAGCCGGGCCACATGGGGCTCGTGGGTCCCTTCCAGCTCTGGGTGATACTCCACCTCGACTTTAAGCTTCATCTTCCAGCCTCGCAATGGCCCGCAGGAGGGCCTTGACCCCTTCGGGATGCACAGGCTTTCCCCGGGGATGGGGTTCGTGGACGCTCACCACCAGGCCTCCAGGATGGACCAACCTTCGGCGACTGCCCTTCCCCGTCTTCAGGATAAACCCGTAGGCTTCCGCTAGCCTCACGAACTCCTCCACACCGGTTTGCCCGCGCCCGGATCCGGGCCAAAAGCTCCTCTCTCACAAAACCCGCTCCAAGGCCTCGAGGGTCAGGGCCACCTCCGCCTCCCCGTGGGCGATGGAGAGGAAGGCCGCCTCGAAGTTGGAGGGGGGCCAGTACACCCCCCGGTCCAAGAGGCCGTGGAAAAAGCGCCGGAAAAGCTCCGTGTCCGTGCGCCTGGCCTCGGCGAAGGTGCGCACCGGCCCCTCGGTGAAGAAGACGGTGAGCATGGAGCCCACCCGGTTCACCGCGTGGGGGATGCCCTTGCGGGAAAGCACCTCCCTAAGCCCCGCCTCCAGCCCCGCCCCCACCTCCTCCAGCCGAGCGTAGTACCCGGGGTTTTTCTCCAGAATCCCCAGGGTGGCGAGGCCCGCGGCCATGGCCAAAGGGTTCCCCGAAAGCGTCCCCGCCTGGTACACGGGGCCTAAGGGGGCCACCTTTTCCATGATCTCCCGCCTCCCCCCGTAGGCCGCGGCGGGAAGCCCGCCCCCCAGGATCTTGCCCAGGGTGACCAGGTCGGGCCTGAGGCCAAACCGCTCCGTGGCCCCGCCGAAGCCCAGGCGGAAGCCCGTCATCACCTCGTCGGCAACGAGGAGGACGCCGTAGTCCCTGGCCTCGTGCAGGGCCTTCAGGAACTCCTCGGTGGGCACGAGGACCCCGGCGTTCCCCACCACCGGTTCGAAGATAATGGCGGCGATCTCCTCCCCCCGCGCCCGGAGGAGGGCGCGCAGGGCCTCGGGGTCGTTGTACTCCAGGACCAGGGTGAGCTTTGCGTACTCTTCCGGGACCCCGGCGCTACTGGGCACCCCCAGGGTGAGGGCCCCGCTTCCCGCCTCCACCAAAAGGCCATCCGCGTGCCCGTGGTAGTTGCCCCGGAACTTGACGAGGTACTTCCTCCCCGTATACCCCCGGGCCAGGCGCAGGGCGCTCATGGTGGCCTCGGTGCCGGAGTTCACGAAGCGCACCAGCTCCACCCCGGGGTAGGCCCGTTTCACCGCCTGGGCCAGCTCGGCCTCCAGGGGGTGGGGGGCCCCGAAGGTGAGGCCCCGCTTCGCCACCTCCTCCACCCGGGCCAACACCTCGGGGTGGGCGTGGCCCAGGATCAGGGGGCCCCAGCTCAGCACGTAGTCCAGGTAGCGGTTCCCGTCCGCGTCCCACACGTAGGCCCCCTCCCCCCGCACCAGGAAGGGGGGGGTGCCCCCCACGGCCTTGAAGGCCCGCACCGGGCTGCTGACCCCGCCCGGGATGTGCCGTTGCGCCTCGGCGAAGAGCCTTGCGGAAACAGGGCGCTCCATACCCCCACTTTACCCCCTGGCCGGAGGGGAAAAAGGGGCCCCAGCGGGCCTTTCTAGGGGCGGATGGGACGGAGGCCCAGGGCCTCGAGGCGGGCCAGCAGGGGCCTCACGTCCAGGGCGCCCACGTGGAGGAGGACCCGGAAGCCCAAGCCCCCGGCCTCGCGGAAAAGGTGCAGGCCCACCAGGGGGGTGCCGCTCTCCTCCACGGCCCGGAGCACCCTCCCGAGGCCCGGCCCATCCGGCACCAGGAGGTCCAGGCGGGTGGCGGGGGCCTTGGGGCGGAGGAGTTCCAAAAGGCCCCGCAGGAGGTCGTAGGCGGTCACCAGGCCCAGGAGGGCCTCCCCCTCCACCACGGGCAGGGCCCCCACCCGGGCCGCCTCCAGGCGGAAGGCGGCCTCCTCCAGGGGCTCCTCGGGACGGGCCTGGGGAAAAGGTTGCAGGAACCGGGCCACGGGGGCCTGGGGATCCGCCCGCAGGTGCCCCGGGGCCCAGGGGGCCAGGGGCAGGCGAAGCTGCCGCTCGCCCACAAGGCCCAGGTACCGCTCCCCCTCCACCACCGGCAGGTAGCGGACCCCTGTCTGGACCAGGAGGCGGTGGGCCTCCTCCAGGGGCGTGCGGGGCGGCACCACCACCAGGTGGGTTCGCATGAGATCCCTCAGGATCGACCCGCCAGGCAGCCCCCAGCTCATGGGTTCATGATGAGCAAGCTATGCGCTTATGTCAAGGTTTTACCTTACATCACGCCATTGCTATGCGGATATATAGCCCATGTGCGCCCGAGTTCCCGCTTTGCCGCAAGGGACCACCTTGCCCGCCCGCAAACCCCTACACCCCGGCTCCCCTTAGGGGAAACAAGGGGGCCTCGGAGGGCAGGTGCTCCCTTGGGTCCAACCCGTGGGTTACCCGGCTCAGTGGGTCAGCACCCGCCTTAGGGCGGCGAGGACCCTCCTGGCACTCGGGCGGTAGTGGTGCTCGATGGCGCTGAAGGGCGGGTAGGGGGCGTCGTACCCCGCCACCCGCACCACAGGGGCCTGGAGGTGGTCGATGGCGCCTTCGGCGATGCGGGCGGCGACCTCCGCCCCAAAGCCCCCGGTGCGCATGGCCTCGTAGACCACCACCGCCCGGCCGGTTTCCCGAACAGCTTCCAAGAGGGTGTCCTCGTCCAGGGGCACCAGGGTCTCCAGGTCCACCACCAGGACCTCCACCCCCTCCCGGGCCGCCACCTCCGCCGCCTCCAGCATCACCTCCACCATGCCCCCGTAGCCGATAAGGGTGGCGTGCCTCCCCTCCCGCACCACCCGGGCCCGGCCCAGGGGGAGGGTGTAATGCCCTTCCGGCACCTCCGCCCGGGAGCCCCGGTAGAGCTTGATGGCCTCCAGGAAGAAGACGGGGTCCGGATCCTCGACGGCAGCCAGGAGGAGGCCCTTGGCCCTTTCGGGGCTTGCGGGGATCACCACCTTCACCCCCGGGGTGTGGCAGAGGAGGGCCTCGGGGGAGTCCGCGTGCTGCTCCGGGGTGTGCACCCCTCCCCCATAGGGGGCCCGCACCACCACGGGGAGGCCCACCCGACCCCGGGAGCGGTGGCGCCAGCGGCCCAGGTGGGAGAGGATCTGGTCCAGGGCGGGGTAGAGGAAACCGGCGAACTGGATCTCCGCCACCGGGCGCATCCCCCCCATGGCCAGGCCGATGGCGAGGCCCAGGATACCGCTTTCCGCCAGGGGGGTGTCGAAGACCCTGGCCTCCCCGTATTTGGCCTGGAGCCCTTCCGTGGCCCGGAAGACCCCGCCGAGCCGGCCCACGTCCTCGCCGAAGACCAGGACCCGGGGATCCCGGGCCAGGGCCAGGTCCAGGGCCTCGTGGATGGCCTGGACCATGTTGAGCACGCGGGCCTTTTCCGCTACCATGCCTCCTCCAGGTGCAGGCCCCGCCCCAGGGCCTCCCAGGCCCGCCTTTGGTCGGGGCCCATCTCCGCGTAGACGTGTTCCACGATCTCCTCAGGGCGGGGCTCGGGGGCGGCGTCCGCCAGGGCCAGCTCCTGGGTGAACTCCGCTTCCAGCTCGGCGAGGAGCTCCCCCTCCTTCCCCTCGTCCCAAAGCCCCCGCGCCTCCAGGGCCCGGCGCAAGCGCAGGATGGGGTCCTGGGCCCGCCAGGCCTCCTCCTCCTCCCGGGTGCGGTAGCGGGAGGGGTCGTCGGAGGTGGTGTGGGGGGCCAGGCGGTAGGTGAGGGCCTCGAGGAGGGTAGGCCCCTCCCCCTTTCGTGCGCGTTCCACCGCCTTCCTGGCCTCCAGGTAGACGGCCGCGGCGTCGTTCCCGTCCACCACCACCCCCGGCATCCCGTACCCCTCGGCCCGCCGGGCGATGTAGTCCACCCGCATCTGCTTCTCCTTGGGCACGCTGATGGCGTAGCCGTTGTTCTGCACCAGGAAGACCACCGGGGCCCGGAACACCGCGGCGAAGTTCAGCCCCTCGTGGAAGTCCCCCTCGCTGGTCCCCCCGTCCCCGATGGCGACGGCCACCACCCAGCCCTCCCCCCGGTACCGCCCCGCCAGGGCCAGGCCCACCGCCTGGGGGATCTGGGTGGCGATGGGGATGTAGGGGTTCACCGCCCGCACCCCCTCGGGGAAGCGCCAGCCCGCGGGGTGGGCCCGCCAGTAGAGGAGGAGGGTGTGGATGGGAAGGCCGCGGGCCAGGAGCAGGGCCGACTCCCGGTAGGAGGGCACCACCCAGTCCCCCTCCCCCAGGGCCAAGGCCAGGCCCACCTGGGCCGCCTCCTGCCCCGTGAAGGGGGGGTAGACCCCGAGCCTTCCCTGGCGCTGCAGGGTCACGGCTTTCTCGTCAAAAAACCGGGCCCGGCGCATGGCCCGGTAGAGGGCGAGGGCCTCCCCTTCTCCTAAGGGGAAATCGCCCTTACTCAGGTAGGCCACCGGTTTGAGCTTCACGGGGGAAGTTTACCACGGCGGCCAGGCGCTCCAGGGCCAGGTAAAGCTCCTCCTCGCTCTTGCAGAAGGCGAAGCGGAAGAGGAAGGGAGGGGGGTCTTCCCGGTAGAAGGCGGAGGCAGGGATGAGGGCCACCCGGGCCGCCTCCAGGAGCGCGAAGGGGTCCCACCCGGGAAGCTCGGCCATGAGGAAATAGGTGCCCTCCGGCCCGTAGGCCTTAAGGCCCATGGACCTGAGCCCGGAAAGGAGGAGGTCCCGCCTCCTCCGGTAGTCCTCCCGCAGGGCCTCGTAAAACCCCTCCTTCCGGGCCACCCTTAAGGCCTCCGCCACCCCCGCCTGTAGGGGGCTTGGGGAGGAAAAGCTCGTCCACTGGCGCATCCCCGCCAGGGTGGGCATGTACTCCTTAGGCCCCACGATCCAGCCCACCCGGTAGCCGGTGGCCTCCAGGCGCTTCCCCGCACTCCCCACGGTGAAGGTCCGCTCGGGGGCGAACTCCCTGAGGCGCCTGGGCCTTTCCCCATAGTAGAGTTCGTCGTAGACCTCGTCGGAAACCAGGAAAAGGTCATGCCTTTGGGCCAGATCCGCCACCCGCCTGAGCGCCTCCTCCCGGAACACAAGCCCCGTGGGGTTCATGGGGGCGTTGAGGAGGAGGACCCGGGTGCGCTCCCCTATGGCCCCCTCCAGGGCGGCGAGGTCCAGATGGAAGCCCCTTTCCCCAAGCTCAAGCCGCACCAGCCTGGCCTCGGCCCCCGCCAGGAAGGCATCGGGCAGGTACACGTCGAAGAAAGGCTCCAGGACCACCACCTCGTCCCCCGGCCCCACCAGGCTCTGGAGCAGGACGTAGAGGGCCTCCGTGGCCCCGGAGGTGACCACCACCCCTTCGGGGTCCACGGCGAACTCCTCCGCCAAGGCCTCCCTCAGGGGGGGAAGCCCGGCAGGGGGCGCGTACTGGTCGTGGCGGCCCAGGGCCTTGCGAACGGCTTCCAGGAGAAAGGGGGGTGGAGGACCGGAGGGAAACCCCTGGCCCAGGTTCACCGCCCCAAGCCGCAGGGCCAGCCCGCTCATCCTGGGGAAGATGCTCTCCCGGGCGGCCCGGGTGCGGGGGTGGAGGCGCATGGCCTAAGCCTAGCCAAGGGAGGCCAGGGCCTCAAGGCCCCCCGGGCCGCGGGAGGCCCCCTTGCTCCGGGGGCCGCGGTGTACAATGGGGGCCAATGAAGCTCATCGTGGCCATCGTGCAGGACACCGACGCCCCGGGGCTCACCAAGGCCCTTTTGGAGCGGGGCCTGCAGTCCACCAAGCTGGCCTCCACCGGGGGGTTCCTCAGGGAGGGGAACACCACCTTGCTCATCGGCCTGGAGGACGAGCGGGTGGAGGAGGTGCTGGACCTCATCCGGGAAAAGTGCCGCACCCGCACCCGCCTGGTGAGCCGAGGGCTTCCCCTCTCCGAGGCCCCCGACCCCTTCCTGGCCCAGCCGGTGGAGGTGCAGGTGGGGGGGGCGGTGGTCTTCGTCCTGCCGGTGGAGGGGTTCTTCAAGATGTAGGGGCCCCTGGACGGGCCCGCCCCCGGCGGCTAAAGTGGGCGGGGTGGAGGGCGAGCTTTTCCTCCTCAAGGACCAGAAGGGCCGCGCCTTCCTGGTGCGCCTCCGGGAGGGCGGGGTCTTCCACCACCACCGGGGGGCGGTGCCCCACGAGGCCATCCGGCAGGCGGGCCCGGGGGGGAGGGTCCAGACCCACCTGGGGGAGGCCCTCTCCGTCCACCGCCCCACCCTGGAGGAGTACGTGCTCCACATGCGTCGGAGCGCCACCCCCACCTACCCCAAGGACGCCAGCGCCATGGTCACCCTCCTGGACCTCTCCCCGGGGATGCGGGTCCTGGAGGCGGGCACGGGCTCGGGGGGGCTCACCCTCTTCCTGGCCCGGGCGGTGGGGAAGGAGGGCCGGGTGGAGAGCTACGAGCGGCGCCCCCAGCACCTGGCCCAGGCGCAGGGGAACGTCCGCGCCTTCTGGCAGGTGGAGAACGTCCGCTTCCACCCGCTGGCCCTGGAGGAGGCCGAGCTGGAACCGGAGGGCTTCCACGGGGTGGCCCTGGACCTGATGGAGCCCTGGAAGGTCCTGGCCAAGGCTGCGGAGGCCCTCATGCCCGACCGCTTCCTGGTGGCCTACCTGCCCAACATCACCCAGGTGCTGGAGCTGGTGCAAAGGGCCGAGGGCCTGCCCCTCAGGCTGGATAGGGTCCTGGAAGTCAGCTGGCGGGAGTGGGAGGTGAGGCTCCCCGTGGCCCACCCCCGCTTCCAGCAGGTGGGGCACACGGCCTTTTTGGTGGCCTTTAGGAAATGGAAGGACTCCTGATCCACGCCCTGTTGCGGGAGCTCGCCCCCGAGCTCCCCGCCCAAAACCTGGGCCTGGCCTTCCCCGACGAGGGGAGCCTGGCCCTCCTCCTCAAAGGCCGCTCGGGGCGCATCTTCAACCTGGTTCTCCGCTACCGCCCCCCAAGCCCGAGCCTGGTCCTGGAGGGGGGGACCCTCCTGGGGGAGGCCAAGACCCCCTTCCAGCGGATGCTCCAGGCCCGGATGAGGGGGCCCCTTCTGGCGGCGGAGCAGCTCAAGCTGGACCGGGTGGTCTTCCTGCGCTTCGCCGGGGAGAAGGGCTTCGTGGACACCCCCCCTTCCACCCTGGTCTTGGAGGCCACGGGCCGGAACGCCAACCTCCTCCTCCTGGACGAGGCGGGGCGCATCCTGGGGGTGGACCGGGTCATCACCCAAGAGGTGAACCGCTACCGGGAGCTCAGGCCCGGCCTCCCCTACACCCCTCCCCCCCCTTACGAGAAGCTGGACCCCCGCACCCTGAAGGCGGAAGACCTCAGGCTCCTCCTGGGCCGGCCCCTCAAGGAGGTGGTGCGCCACGTGGACGGGGTGGGCCTCGAGCTCATGCGGGAGCTGGCCCGCCGGGCGGGCCTCACCCCGGAAACCCCCCTGGACGAGGCCGCCCTGGAAAGGGTCTTCCAGGCCCTTAAGGGCCTGGTGGAAGACCCCGCCCTGCGCACCGCCTTGACGGAGGAGCTCCGGGCGAAGTGGGCGGAGGAGGAGAAGGAGGCCCTGAGAAAGCCCCTCCTCGAGGCCCTGGAAAGGGAGCGGAAGACCCTTTTGGCCCGGCTCGCCGACTACCAAAGGGCCCTGGACCGCCTGGAGGAGGCGGCAGCGCTCCGCCAAAAGGCCGACCTCCTCCTGGCCCGGCTTAAGGAGGTGCCCAAGGGGGCCGAAAAGGTGGTGCTGGAAGGGTTTGACGGGAAGCCGGTGGAGGTTGCCCTGGGCCCCACCGTCTCCCCCCAGGAGAACGCAAAGAAGCTCTACGAACGGGCCCGGCGCCTGGAGGCGCTGGCCGAAAGGGCCCTCGACCTCATCCCCAAGACGGAGGCCAAGGTGCAGGCCCTCGAGGGGGAGATGGCCCGCCTCCGCCAGGCGGACCTCGCCGAGCTTCTCGCCCTCACGCGAAAGCCCAGGGAAGGGAAAGGCTCCAAGGTGGGCCTGCGCTACACCTCCCCTTCAGGCTTCGCCGTGTGGGTGGGCAGGAACGCCAAGGAAAACGACCTCCTGACGCGGGCCGCCCACTCCGAGGACCTCTGGTTCCACGCCCAAGGGGTGCCGGGAAGCCACGTGATCCTGAAGGTGGAAGGCCAAAACCCACCCCTGGAGGACCTCCTCTTCGCCGCCAGGCTGGCCGCCTACCACTCCAAGGCCCGGGGGGAGGCCCAGGTGCCCGTGGACTACACCCGCAAAAAGCACGTGTGGCGCCCCAGGAAGGCCGCCCCCGGCCAGGCGCTCTACACCCACGCCAAAACCCTCTTCGTGGAGGGCACGCTTCCCAAGGCTGTGGCCGAGGAGTAAACTTGGCGGCTGTGAGGCGCGTCATGTTCCACGCCAAGATCCACCGGGCCACGGTGACCGGGGCCGACCTGCACTACGTGGGCTCGGTAACCGTGGACCAGGACCTGCTGGACGCGGCGGGTATCCTCCCCTACGAGCAGGTGGACATCTACGACATCTCCAACGGAGCCCGGCTCACCACCTACGCCCTGCCCGGGGAACGGGGCTCGGGAGTGGTGCAGATCAACGGGGCCGCCGCCCATCTGGTGCGCCCAGGGGACCTGGTGATCCTGGTGGCCTACGGGGTCTTTGAGGAGGAAGAGGCCAAAGGCCTCAAGCCCAAGGTGGTGCTGGTGGATGAGAAAAACCGCATCCTGGAGGTGCGCGAAGGGTGAGGCGCCTCCGGCTCTACCTGGAGCTTTTGCGCTTTGAGCACACCCTCTTCGCCCTCCCCTTCGCCTACGGGGGAATGCTCCTGGCGGCGGGGGGTTGGCCCGGGGGGCGCACCTTCCTCCTCATCACCCTGGCCATGGTGGGGGCCAGGACCATGGCTATGGCCCTGAACCGCCTCATCGACTGGCGGATCGACGCCCTGAACCCCCGCACGCAAAACCGCCACCTGCCCCAGGGGCTGGTGAAGCCTGGGGAAACCCTTTTCCTGGCCCTCTTAGGCCTTGCCCTTCTGGTCTACGCGGGCCTGGCCCTGAACCCCCTCACCGCCAGGCTCCTTCCCGTAGCGGTCTTTTTCCTCACCATCTACAGCTACACCAAGCGCTTCACCTGGCTCTGCCACTACGTCCTGGGCCTCACCATCGGGGCAGCGGCTGCGGGAGGATGGATTGCGGTTACGGGGAGCTTCCACCCCACCGCCTACGCCCTATGGGCCGGGGTGGGGCTTTGGATCGCGGGGTTTGACATCCTCTACGCCACCCAGGACTACGCCTTTGACCGGGCTTACGGGGTGAAGAGCATCCCCGCCCGCTTCGGCATCCCCAAAGCCCTCCAGGTGGCCCGGGCCACCCACCTCCTGGCCTGGCTGGCCTTTCTCTTGGCGGGCCTGGGCTACGGAGCGGGGGCGTGGTACTTCCTGGGCCTGGTTCTGGTGGGCCTCCTCTTGGTCCTGGAGCATCGGCTGATCTCTCCCGAGGACCTCTCCCGGGTGGACGTGGCCTTCTTCCAGGCCAACGTGGGGGTGAGCCTGGGGATGTTTCTCTTCATTGTGCTGGACCTGGTGTTTTGAACGAGCCTGGGTGTAGCCTGAGGCCATGGAAAACCTGAAGCGCCAGGCGGAAGCCGCCATCCGGGAGTTTCTGGAGCTCTTCCCCATGGAGCGGGGAAGCCTCTTCGTTCTGGGGGGCTCCACCAGCGAGGTTTTAGGGGAGAAGGTGGGGACGAGGCCGAGCCTCGAGGCCGCCGAGGCCATCCTGGAAGGCCTCCTTCCCCCCTTGTTGGAGCGGGGAATATGGGTGGCGGTCCAGGGGTGCGAGCACCTGAACCGGGCCCTGGTGGTGGAGCGGGAAGCCGCCCGGGCCTATGGCCTGGAGGAGGTCACGGTCTACCCCCACCCCAAGGCGGGGGGCAGCCTGGCCACCGCCGCCTTCTTACGCTTCCAAAACCCGGTGATGGTGGAGTCCCTGAAGGCCCAGGCCCAGGGGGGGATGGACGTGGGCGGGGTGCTGATCGGCATGCACCTCCGCCCGGTGGCCGTGCCCCTCCGGCTTTCCCTGCGGCGGATCGGGGAGGCGGTACTCCTCGCCGCTAAGACCCGACCCAAGCTGGTGGGCGGGGCCCGGGCGGTCTACACCCGGGAGGAGATGCTCAAGAAGGTGGAAGAATATCGGCAAAGGCCTCTTTGAAGAGGGCCGCCACCCCCAGGGCTTCGTAGCGGTCGTAGTGGCCCATGAGGGAAAGGCGGAAGATCTTCCCCTTGAGGGGCCCCTGCCCCCCGGCGATGACCGCGTGGCGGCGGGCGAAGGCCTCCTTTACCGCCCGGTAAGGCACCCCCTCCGGCAGGTGGAAGGCGGCCACCGCCGGGCTCCTCGCCTCGGGCACCGCCAAGAGGCCCAGCTCCTCCCCCACCTGGTAGAGGAGGTCGTTCTGCCAGGCCTTGAGGGCCAGGTGCGCCTCCAGCCGGGGTAGGACCTCCTCCAAGACCGCAGCCACCGCCCCCACCAGGTTGATGGCCGGGGTCCAGGCGCTCTCCCCTTCCCGCTGGGCCTTGAGTTCCCGGGTGAGGTCCAGGTAGTAGCCCCGGGGCCTAAGCCTTTCCAGGGCCCTTGGGCTCAGGGCCACAAAACCCAGCCCCGGGGGGCACATGAGGCCCTTTTGGCTACCGGAGGCCGCAGCGTCTACTCCCCAGGCCTCGAGGGCCACCTCCCGCACCAAAAGGCTCGTGACCATGTCCGCCCCCACCAGGCCTTCGGGGTTGGCCTCCCGGAAGGCCTGGGCCAGGGCGGGGAGGTCGGCCAGGGCCCCGGTGGAGGTCTCGGAGTGCACCAGGAGGAGGCCCGCATACCCCGGCCTGGCCACCCTCTCCGGGGTGGGCACCTTCCCGTAGGGAAGCTCCAGGCGGTCCACCTCCAGCCCCGCGCTCTCCGCGATCTCGGCGAAGCGCTCGGAGAACTTGCCGTAGACGGGCACCAGCACCCTTTCCCCAGGGGCAAAGAGGTTTAGGACCAAAGCCTCCATGGCCAGGGTGCCGCTTCCCGTGAGGATCAGGACCTCTCCTTGCGTGCGGAAGGCTTCCTGGAGGAGGGTGCGAGCCTTTAGGAAAAGCTCCCGGGCGGGCTCGGTGCGGTGGTGAAGCTGGGGGCGGGCCAGGGCCTGCAAAGCCTTAGGGTGAAGCCGTACGGGTCCAGGGGTGAGGAGCCAGTCCATGGGGAAAAGCTTAGCGCAAGACCCCGCCCACCAGGCGCTGGCGCACCCGGCCCGCCAGGAGGAGGAGGCCAAAGAGGATGGCCCCAGGGCGCGGGGGGTCGCCGGGCACGTAAACGTCCACGGGCACCACCCGGTCCACCCCGCCCACCACCTCGGGGCTACCCGCAAACACCCCGCCGGAGATGGCCTCGTTGCCCACGGCCACCACCCCCTTGGGCTCCGGCACGGCCTCGTAGGTACGCCGGAGGGCCTCAGCCATGTTGCGGCTCACCGGGCCCGTGACCAAGAGGGCGTCGGCGTGCCGGGGCGAGGCCACCACGGAAAAGCCGAACCGCCCCATGTCGTTGAAGGGGTTGCCCGCAAGGGCCACCTCCGAGTCCGCAAGGCCTGTGTCCCCAGCGCTCACCTCCCGGAAGGCCAGGGTAGGGAGGGCCAGCTCGGGGCGCGGCGGGGGCGGGGGACCGGGGTCCAGGAAGGTGCCGCGCTCCAGGTCCACCCGCTGAACCAGGTCCTCCTTACGGGTCACGGCCACCTCAAGGCGCTTCATCTCCCCTACCGCCTCGGGGCGGGCCAGGGCGCAGCGCCCGCAGCCCACACAACGGGCCAGGTCCAGACCGAAGGTCCGCCCCTCCCGGAAGAAGGCCCCGCTGGGACAGAGGCCAAGGAGCGCCTCCTGCGCTTCCTCCGTGAGGCCCTCGGGGCGCAGGAGGGGGTAGCCGAAGGCGTGGTCCGGTACCCTGAGGAGGTCCTCGAGGGGCCGGGCCAAACGACCGATGCGTAAGGTTTGCATTAGGCTCATATTCCCCCTAAAGGTCGTTGCCCGCGTAGGACAGGTCGAAGGACTTGTTGCAGAGGGGAAAGTCGGGCAGGCCTTCCCCCCGTACCGCCAGCTCCAAAGCCCGCCAGTTCTTGAAGGAGGGATCCACCCCTTCGGCCAAGGCTACCTCTCCCCCCGCCACCCGCACGAACCAGAAGACCTCCCCCCGCCCCGCCTCCACCCGGGCCATGGCCTCCCCGTCCCCGGGGGGCAGGTCCTGGGCCAAAGGGCCCTCGGGAAGATGGGTGAGGAAGTGAAGGGCATAGTCCAGGGCCTGCAGGGTTTCCTCCGCGTAGACCTGGGCCCGGGCCAGGACGTCCCCCCCCTGGCGCACCACCGGCTGGAAGCTCGAGTAGGCGGGGTCGTCCTGCCGGAGGTCGCGGGCCACCCCGCTGGCCCGGGCGGTGGGCCCCACGAAGCCCAAGGCCTCGGCCTCCACTCGGCGCACCACCCCTACGTAGCGCATCCGGTCCAGCACCTGGGGGTGCTTGAGGAGCCGGGGCAGGAGGCGGGCCAGCTCCTCCCGGTAAAGAGCCAAGGCGGAGAGGTCGGGCCGCCCTTCCCGCCACACCCCTCCCACCCGCAGGAAGTTGCGCCCGTAGCGGTGCCCGGTGAGGCGGTCCAGCTCCCCTTGGAGGAGGGCCCGGATGCGCCCCACCTGGGTGGCCCCGTAGGCGTAGCCGATATCGGTGAAAAGCCCCGCCAGGTGCCCAAGGTGCCCGAAGGCCCGCTCCAGCTCCAAGGCCGCCCGGCGCAGGGCCTGCGCCCGGGGCGGGGCCTTCCGCCCCAAGGCTTCCTCCCAGGCCTGGGCGAAGGCCAGAGCGTGGGCCAGGGGCTCACTCCCTGCGCGCTCCACCAAGAGGAGGGCAGCCTCAGGACCCTTGCCCGGGAGGAGGGCCAAAAGGCCCCTGTGCTGGTAACCCAGGCGGATCTCCAGGTTCACGATCCGCTCCCCCAGGACGCTGAAGCGGAAGTGGCCAGGCTCAATGATGCCGGCGTGCACCGGACCCACGGGCACCTCGTGCAGTTCCTTGAACTCGCGGAAGGCGTAGGGCAGGTCGTGCCGACGCAAGGGCTTTGGGTCCGGATGCCCTTCCGGGGTGTACCCCCGCTCCCAGAGGGCCCGCTCCCACCAGTCCATGGAGGGGAACTCCGCGGCCAGGCTGGGGAAGCGCCTTCCCTCTCCGAAGCGAAACACCCTCACGTCCCGCCCCACCTCCGTCACCAAAACCACCCCCTCCCCATCGGGAAAGAGGGCCACGGGACGCCCCTCCCTCAAGGCTTCCTTCACCGCGTCCACAGCACCACCTCCAGGGCCTGGAAGACCTCCACCGGCGGGCGGACCCCCAGGAGGAAGAGCACCGCCAGAAGCAGCCACAAAGCCCACAGGTCCAGCTCCTGGGCTTTCCAGGGGCGGCCCGGCCCAAAGCCCATCTGGGTCATGGGGCCGAGGAGGCCCGCAAAGGCCAAACCCAGCCCCACCAGGTACAAAGCCGCCAGCAGGGGGTAGCGCATGGCCGCCTCCACCGCCTTGAACTCCGCAAAGAAGAGGGGGAAAGGAGGAAGCCCCCCCAAGGCCGCCAAGGCCAGGACGAAGGGCACCCCCAAAGCGGGGAGGGAACGGAAAAGCCCCCCCACCCGCCCCACCTCCTTGGCGTGGCTGAGGGCCAGGATGCCGCTTGCGCCCAAAAAGGCCAGGGTCTTGGCCAGGGAGTGGGCCAGGGTGTGGAAGAGGGCCAGCCAGGGCAGGCCCAGGCCCAGGGCGAAGACCGCCAAGCCCATGTGCTCCATGCTGGAGTAGGCCAGAAGGCGCTTGTACTCCTTCTGCCCGTAGAGGAAAAACCCCGCCGCCAAAAGGCTCAGGAGGCCGAAGGCCAAGAGGAGGCCGGAGGCGAAGGGAAAGAGCCCTGCGGCCTGCATGAGGGCGGTGTAGCGCAAGAGGGCGTAGAAGGCCACGTTGAGGAGGGTTCCAGAAAGCAGGGCCGAGGCCGGCCCTGGGGCCTCGGCGTGGGCGTCTGGGAGCCAAGCCTGCAGGGGGAAAAGCCCCACTTTGGTGCCGAAGCCCACCAGGAGGAGGGCGAAGGCCAGCTTGAGCCCCTCGGGGTTGGCGCTCCCCACCAGGGCCCGGGCCTCCCGCCAGTCCAAGGTGGCCCCCGAGAGAAGGGCGTAGACCAGGATCACCCCGATCAGCCCCAGGGCGATGCCCACACTCCCCAGCATGAGGTACTTCCAGGTGGCCTCGAGGGCCCTCGCTCCCCCCTTGTGGTACACGAGAAGGGCCGAGGCCAGGGTGGAGCCCTCCACGAAGATCCAGAGCACCCCCAGGTTGTGGGCCAAATAGGCCCCGTGAGCCGCCCCCAGAAAGAGGCCCCCTGCCCAGTAGAAACGCCAGGCCTCCTCCTCGCTGAAGTAGCCCCGGGCGAAGAGGGCGATGAGGGCGAAAAGAAGGTCGGTGAGCATGAGGTAGAAAAGGCCCACCCCATCCAGCCAGAAGGGGCCCGCCATCTGACCCAGGAGGAGGGGGGCCAGGAGGGCGGAGAGGATCGGGAGCAGCACCGAAAGCCGCACCAGCGCCCCCTTATCCCGGCGGCCCAGGAAGACCAAAAGGGGTAGCAACAGGAGCCCGTAAAGCATCCCCTACCCCCTCAGGGCCCGCATGCGGGCGGTGTCCACGTGGCCCATCACCCCCTTGATGCGGAAGATGAGAACCCCCGCCAGGAAGACGGCGGCGAAGGCGTCCAGGGCTACCCCCAGCTCCACGAAGAGGGGCAGGCCGTGGCTCTCGGAGAGGGCCAACAAGAAAACCCCATTCTCTAGGGCCAAAAAGCCCAACACCTGGCTGATGGCCTTCTTCCGGCTCACCATGGAGAGCATCCCCAGGAGGACCAGGGAGAGGGCCACCGGAACCCCTTGGGGCAAGGGGGCCTCCGGCAGGACAAAAACCGCTCCCACCCGAAAGGCCAAGGCTATGAGAAGACCTGCCAGAAGGAGGGAGAAGGAAACGGAAAGGTACCCCTCTACCTCGTGGCTCACCTCGAGGCGGTCCAGGAGCCAGAAGAGGTACCAGGGAATGGCCACCCCCTTGAGGACGAAAAGGGCCAGCCCCGCCAGCACGAAGTGAAGCTCCCCCTGGGCCAGCCCGAAGGAAACCAGGGCCAAGAGCACGTTCTGCAAGGCGTAAAGGCGGATGACCGCATCCAGGCTCCTGCGGCTCACCATCAGGAAGCCCGTGGCCAACACCGCCAGCACCAGCGTGTTCAAAACTTCCATATCGCCCCCAAAAGCGCCAGCACCCCAAAGAGGGTGTTGTAGGAAAGAAAGTCGGGAAGCCTCAGGTAGCGAAGCTTCACCCCAAAGGTTTCCAAGTAGCCCAAAACCAGTACCCAGGCCAGCACCACCCCCATGAAGACCAAGACCTTGGGACCGGGAAGAAGGAGGGCCATAAGCCCCGCGTAGAAGAGCATTTTCACCGCGGCGGCCAGCTCGTAAAGGGCCAGCAAGGGCCCCCCGTGATCCAGGAGCTGGGCCTCGTGGACCATGGTGAGCTCCAGGTGGGTGGTGGGATCGTCCACAGGCATCCGCGCCCCTTCCGCCAACAGGGCCACCGCCAAGGAGGCCAGCACCAGGAGGAGGACCAGGGCGTTCTCCGGCCCCAGCACCGGCAGGCCCGCTAGGCCTAAGCCCTCCCCCGCCAACGCCGCCGCCCCCAAGGCCATGAGGGTCCCCGGCTCCGCCAGGATGGTCACCAAGCCCTCCCGGTAGCTTCCCTGGGCCCCGAAGGCGCTCCCCGTGTCCAAGGCGGCCAGCATCTGGAAAAACCGCCCCAGATTGAGGAGGTAAAGGGCCACCAGGAAGTCCCCGGCGAAGCTTAGGCCGGGAAGCAGGGGCAGGAAGAGGGCTGCGGCCAGGGCGCCCAAAAGGGCTAAGGTGGGCCCCAGGAGGGAAACCGGGGTGCTGAGGCCAGGCCTCACCCAGGCCTTACTCAGAAGCTTAGCCAAGTTGCGGTACTCCAGAAGGGGGCTTGCCCCCTGGCGGTGGGTGAGCCGGGCCTTCAGCCACTTCACGCTCCCGCCGAAGAGGGGGGCCAGAAGGAGGAACAAAAGCGCCGTCATAGGAGCACCACCCCCATCACCACCACCAGGGTGAGGAGCTGCAGGAGAAGGTAAAAGTGCAGGCTTCCCGACTGCAGGGCCTGCACCAGGCGAGTGGCCCAGCCAAACCCCTCCCCCACCCCCTGGTAAACCCGCTCCAGGGGCTCGTCCAGCTCTGGCCTCTCCCCCACCCTTAGGCGCAGGAAGGGAAAGAGGCGCAAAGCGGGCTCGGAGAAGCCCAGGGCGTTGGGCTGCATCCTGGAGGTCAGGGGCTGGAAGCCGCAGTCCCAGGTGCCGTAGGAGCGGCTGGGCCTGCGGTCAAGCCAGCGGTAAAGCCCTAAGGCAAGCGCCAGGAGGCCCCACGGGATCCAGCTGGGGTAAAGCCCCTGGCCCAGGGGGCGCAGGAACTGCTGCGGGAAGAGGCTCAGGCCCACAAGGAAAACCGCCAAGACCAGGAGGCCGAACCTCATGCCCGGGCCCAGGTGCAAGGCCACCTCCCCCCGGGGTGCGCCCAGAAAGGCTAGCCCGAAAAGCCGCACGTAGAAGTAAAGGGCCAGAGCCCCCACCAGGGCCAAAGCCCCCACGCCCAAGGGCAGGAGGCCAGGGGCAAAGAGGAACCCCTGGTAGAGGACCCACTCTGCGGCAAAGACCGCTCCGGGAGGCAGGCCCGCCCCCACCGCCATGCCCAGCAAGACGAGGCCTCCCAAAAGGGGCATCCGGTGCCAAAGCCCCCCCAGGCGGGAGAGCTGCCTTTCGGACAGGGCCCCCGAGCCGAGAAAGAGAAGCCCCTTGAAGAGGGCGTGCCCCACCTGGTGCAGAAAGAAAGCCCCCAGAAAGAGGGCCTTCCCGGTGAGGAAGTAACCCCCTAAGGCGGCCAGCATGAGCCCCAGGTTCTCCACGCTGGAGTAGGCCAGGGCTCCCTTGAGGTCTTCTTCCGCCAGACCCCGTACCAAGGCGTACACCGCCCCGAAGAGCCCCAGGAGGACCAGGGCAAAGCCCACCCACACCGGAGGAGGACCGAACCAGGTTTGGGCTTGGAAGAGGCCGTAAAGGCCCAGCTTGGTCATGGCCCCAGACAGCAAGGCGGAAACCGGGCTGATGGCCACAGGGTGGGCCCGGGGAAGCCAGAGGTGGAAGGGGAAAAGGGCGGCTTTGACGCCGAAGCCCACCAGGAGGCCCGCCCAGATCCAGTCAGGTCCCAGATGCCCCTGCCCCAGAAAAGCCAGGTACAGCCCGGCCCCGGAGAGGCGGCTGGCCAGGAAAAAGGCCCTGGCCCCTGCCTGGGCCTTGGGCCCCTCGAGGGCCACCAGGAGGTAACCCAGCAGGGCCATCCCCTCCCAGAAGAAGAGGAAGGGTAACCCAGGGGGCGCCTGGGCCACCCCCACCATGGCCAAGAGAAAGAGGGGCACCAAGAAGGCATAGACCGGGGCCTCCTTGGGGTGGTGGCCCAGGTACTCGGGCAGGTAGGAGGCCAAGGCCAGGGTGAGCAGGCCCAGGAGGAGCAGGAAGACACCCGCAGCACCCCCCTCCCCGAACCAAACTGCCTCCCCCGCCCAAAGGAAACCCACCCCGGCCAAACCGAGGAGCCAGGTGTAGCCCCTAGAGTCCCATCCCCGCAGGCCCACGAGGGAGGCCCCCACCAGGGCCAAAGCGCTGACCATCACCCCCTCGCTCACGTTTCCTCCTTCAAAGCGGCCAAGCGATCCCTCTCGGCCTCGAGGTGCCGCGCGAAGATACGGCGCCCCAAATCCAAAAAGGCGTAGACTTCGGGGTCCCGCGGGCGGTAGTAGACCATCTGCCCCTCTCGCCTGGCCTCCACCAGCCCCCTCTCCCTCAGCAGGGCCAGCTGGCGGGAAAGGGCGGACTGGGGCACCGAAAGCTCCCGCTGAAGGGAGGACACCGACCTCTCGCCTTCCCGAAGAGCGTCCAGGATGGCCAGGCGCAAGGGATGGGCCAGAGCCTTGAAGAACTCCGCCTTGTACCGGTGGAGGGCGCTAGGCATATAGCCTCCTATGGTTATATGCGCATAGCCACATATCTATAACCTTAGGTCCCCCTGTCCCCTTCGTCAAGGCAAGCGGTGGTATCATGCCCCTTTAGCGGTCCACCATGAGCGCATCGGCCTTCCTCCTGCGCACCCGCGCCCCTGGCCCCCAAGAGGTCATCCTCCCCTTGCCCCAGGATCTTCCTGGCCAAAGGGTCTGGGACCTCGCCCTCTCCAAGAGGCCCTTGGAGGCCTACGCCCACCGGGGCAACCTCCTGGCCCGCTTCCAACTGGAGCCCGATGAGGTCCTGGAAGCCCGCTTCCGCCTCGAGGCCTCCCCCCTCCGCTCCGCCCCCCCTTGGCGGGGCCTCCTCCTGCGGGAGCCCCCCGAGGCCTGGCCCGGGATCCTCGCCCACCGGGGCCACCGGGTAGAGAGGGCCCTGGGCTTCCTCCTCTCGGGAAGGCCCCACGCCTGGTTCCTGGTGGACGGCCTGCCCCTGGACCCCCTCCTCTTCCGGGAACTGGGGGAAAACCCCGCCCGCCTCCTCCCCCTGGGGGTGGCCCCCCACCCTACCCTCTACCTGGGGGGGCACGAGGGCCAAAGGCTCCTCCTCCTAAGGACCCCCTGGCCGGGGGAGGAGGTGCCGCAGTGGGAAGAGCTCCGCCCCCTGGGGCCCGATCCCCTGCCCTGGGCTCGAGGCCTGGCCTTCGCCAGCCTGGGGCTTTCCGCCCTGGGGTTCGCCACCGGCCCCTGGCCTTACCTGCCCTACCTCGGGCTCCTCGCCCTGCGCCAGGGCCGACCCCTGAAGGAGCTCTTCCTGCGTAGCCCGCGCTTCGCCCTGGAAAGCCTCCTCTTCCACGCCTTCGCCCTTTCGGTAACCACCCACCCCAGGCCGGAGCTGGGCCTAGGGTACCTGGCCCTTTTCCTCTGGAACCGGCTCAGGCCCGCTTCCGGAGCTCCGCGAGAATCTCCCGAAGAAGCCTGACCTCCTCCGGAGGCTCGGGAGGTGGAGAGGGCACCGCCTCCGCCTCCCTTTTGAGGCGCTTCTGCACCCCCTGCATGGGCACCACCACCAGGAAGTAGATGGCAACCCCCACCACCACGAAGTTCACCAGGGCGTTGACGAACTTGCCGACGGCCACAGGACCCAGCTTGAGGGCGGAGAAGTCGGGAGCGCCCCCCAGGGCTCCGATCAGGGGGGTAAGCACATCCGCCACCAAGGAGTTCACCACCTGGCCGAAGGCTCCCCCAATGACCACCGCCACCGCCAGGTCCACCACGTTGCCCCGCATCAAAAAGTCCCTGAACCCTTTCAACATAGCGCACCTCCACCAACCCAACGGTCCCACTTCCCGGACCCGTCCATCATAGAGGACCTCCGGCGAAGGCCCTGCTAAAATCGGCGTGTACCCCCGATGGGCCCAAAGGTGCTCAAAGCGCGGGGTCTTGGAGGTGAAGGATGGCCAAGGTGAGGCTGGAGCAGGTGTGGAAGCGCTTCGGCAAGGTGGTGGCCGTCAAGGACTTCAACCTGGAAACCGAGGACGGGGAGTTCGTGGTCTTCGTGGGGCCCTCCGGCTGCGGCAAGACCACCACCCTGCGCATGATCGCGGGGCTGGAGGAGATCTCCGAGGGCAGGATCTTCATCGGCGACCGCCTGGTGAACGACGTCCCCCCCAAGGACCGCGACATCGCCATGGTCTTCCAAAACTACGCCCTCTACCCCCACATGAACGTTTACGAGAACATGGCCTTCGGCCTCCGCCTCCGCCGCTACCCCAAGGACGAGATCGACCGCCGGGTAAAGGAGGCCGCCCGCATCCTCAAGATCGAGCACCTCCTCACCCGCAAGCCCCGGGAACTGTCCGGCGGCCAGCGGCAGCGGGTGGCCATGGGCCGCGCCATCGTCCGCGAACCCAAGGTCTTCCTCATGGACGAGCCCCTCTCCAACCTGGACGCCAAGCTCCGGGTGGAGATGCGGGCCGAGATCGCCAAGCTGCAAAGGCGCCTCGGCGTCACCACCATCTACGTGACCCACGACCAGGTGGAGGCCATGACCCTGGGCCACCGCATCGTGGTCATGAAGGACGGGGAGATCCAGCAGGTGGACACCCCCCTCAACCTCTACGACTTCCCCGCCAACCGCTTCGTGGCCGGCTTCATCGGCAGCCCCTCCATGAACTTCATCCGCGCCCGGGTGGAGGTCCAGGGGGAAAGGGTCTACCTGGTGGCCCCCGGCCTCCGGGTGCAGGCCAACCCCGTCCTGGGCCAGGCGGCCCGGCCCCACGCGGGGAAGGAGGTCTGGATGGGGATCCGCCCCGAGCACCTGGGCCTGAAGGGCTACACGGTGATTCCCGAGGAGGAAAACGTCATCCGCGGCGAGGTGGAGGTGGCCGAGCCCCTGGGGGCGGAGACGGAGATCCACGTGAGCGTGGACGGCACCGTCCTGGTGGCCAAGGTGGACGGCCACGCCCCCGTCAAGCCCGGGGACCGGGTGGACCTCCTCGCCGACACCGCCCGCCTCCACGCCTTCGATCTGGAGACCGAGCGCACCATCGGCCACGCGCAGGAGCGGGCCGCGGTGGCCCGCTAGGTGCCTGTGCACCAAGGTTGCCCCATAGGCAAAGGCTCAGGTGGCTTTTCCATCGGCTTTCTGGTGCCCCCGCCGTGGCGCAAGCCACGACGGGGTGCTCAGATGCCCGCGCCCGGGAGCCGCCTGACCCGATAGGGGGAAGCGGGCGGGCCCGCGGCCTCCGCGGGGCCCCCAGGGGGAAACCGGGGCCAGGGCCCGGGGAGGAGGCGGCTCCCCCCTTATGATGGGGGGGTGAGCGGCCTGGACCGAGCCCCGAAGACACCCCCGGGGAGGGGGGCATGAAGCGCCTCCTGGACGCCCTGATCCTCCTGGCCCTCCTCCCCTCCCTCCTGGCCCTCCTCCCCAGGCTGGAGGCGGAGCGGCCGGAGGCCCTCCTCCTCCTGGACGGACAGGCCCTCTGGGACGAGGCCCGCATCCGGGGCCAGGAGCCTTTGGCCCTGCTCCTGGCCTACCGGGAGCTGGGGGTAGGGGGAGTGGCCTTCCCCGAGCGCACCGTGCGGGACTGGGTGGACCGGGGGGCTCTCCTCTACCGCCCGGGGAGGGAGCTGGCGGAGGCCGGGCTCCCCGCCCGGCCCGGCTGGTACTACCTCCAGGGGGAGGGCTGGCTTCTGGACCTCCTCTCCCGGGCCTACGACCTCCCCAGCGAGCGGGTGGGCCCCTGGCTGGGCTTCCCCCTGGACGTGCTGGCCTTCCCCGCCTTCTACCCCCTGGCGGAGGTGCGACGGGCCAAGGAGGCAGGGTTTTACGTGGCGGTGCGCCCCCTCAACCACCGCCTGCGCCGCCTGGACCCCGGCCTTCCCCTGGTGCCCGAGGAAGCGGACGCGGTGGTCTTCGCCGGGGTGGAGGCCCTGGGCCACCCCTACCGCCTGGGGGAGGCGAAGGCCCTGGTGGACCGCCCCGTGGCCCTCATCGAGGGTGTCCCCCAGCCGGGCCTCGGCGCCTACCGCGAGGGGGGTCTCCTGCGGCTTTTCAGCCTGCGCTACGAGTGGCAGCTCACCCTCCCCCCGGAGGAGGCCGCGGACAAGTACGTCCTGGCCGCCCGGGAGCGGGGCCACCAGCTCCTCTACCTGAGGCCCTACCCCTACCCTGAGGAGACGGGGCGCTTCCTCCAGAGGCTGCGGGCGGGCCTCGAGGCCGGCGGCGTCCCCATAAGGGAGCCCACCCCCCGGGACTTCACCCCAAGCCCCTACCGCCTCGCCGCCTGGGCGGGGGTGGCGGCCGGCCTTGGCCTCCTGGCCCTGGGGCTTCCCGTCTACGGGCCCCTGGTGGCCTTTCTCCTCCTCCTCCTGGCCCTGGGGTACGCGGGCCCCCAGGCGGGGGCCCTCCTGGCGGCCCTGGTCTTCCCGGTCCTGGGTTTCCTCGGGCCCAGGAACGGCCTCTGGATGTGGCTCCGCGCCCTGGGCTACGCCCTGGCGGGGGCGGTCTTCCTCTCCGCCCTGGGCTCCAGGCCGGAGACGGTCCTGGGCCTGGAGGCCTTCCGAGGGGTCTCCCTCACCCTCCTGGTACCCCCCCTCCTGGTGGCCCTGAGCTTCCTGGAGCGGGACTTCCGGGGCACCCTTGCCCGGCTTTTCCACCACCCCTTGCGCCTGGGGGAGGTGGCCCTCGCCGCCTTGGCCCTCCTCCTCCTCCTCCTGGCCCTCCTGCGCCGGGGCAACGAGGCCCCCATCGTCCCCGAGCTGGAGCTCCGGCTCCGGAGCCTCCTCCAGGAGCTCATGGTCCGCCCCCGGTTCAAGGAGGTCTTCGGCCACGCCCTCTTCCCCATAGCCCTCCTCCTCCCCTGGCCCCGCTGGGTGCAAAACGGCCTCCTCTTCCTGGCGGCCATCGGCATGGCCTCCATCCTCAACACCTTCGGCCACTACCACACCCCCCTCCCCGTCTCCCTGGCCCGGGTGGTCAATGGCGCCCTGGTGGGGCTTCTCCTGGGGCTCGCCGGGGTTATCCTGGTAAGGAGGCTTAGGGCATGGTGGTCGGGGTAGCGGGGTACTACGGGTTCAAAAACGCCGGGGACGAGGCCATCCTGGAGGCCATCGCCCGGGAGCTCAGGGCCCGGGGGCACGAGGTCCTGGCCCTCTCGGGGGACCCCCGGCGCACCGCGGGAGAACACGGCATCCGCGCTGCCCACCGCCTCAACCCCCTGGCCCTCCTGGGGGCCGACCTTTGGCTTCTGGGGGGCGGGGGGCTTTTGCAGGACGCCACCAGCGCCCTGAGCCTCACCTACTACCTCTCGGTGCTGCGCATGGCCCGCCTCTTCCGCCGGCGGGTGGTGGTCTTCAACCAGTCCTTGGGGCCCCTTTCCCCCGGCGGGGAAAGGCGGGTGCAGCGGGCCCTTAAGGGGGTGCCGGTGATCCTGCGGGACCAGGACTCCCTGGCCTACGCGGAGCGGCTGGGGATCCCCGCCGCTTTGGGGGCCGACCCCGCCCTTCTCCTCTCCCCTCCCCCGGTGAGGCGGGAGGAGGACCTGGTCGTGGTCATCCCCCGGGCAGGGGTAGCGGGGGAGGCCCTGAAGAACCTCTACATCACCGCCAACCACCTGGTGCACGAGGGCCGACAGGTCCTGGTCCTCCTCCTGCAGCCCGGCTACGACGACGCGGTGATGAACACCTTCTACCTGCACCGCATCGAGAAGACCTCCGACCCCCGGCGGGTTCTCTACCTGGTGGCCCAGGCGGGGTATGTGATCTCCATGCGCCTCCACGGCCTGGTGCTGGCTGCGGCCGCGGGCACCCCCTTTGCCGGGGTGGCCTACGACCCCAAGGTGGCGGCCTTCGCCAAGGAGGCCGGGGCCTACTGGCAGGAGCTGCCCGGAGACCCCATCAAGCTTTCCAAGTCGGCCATGTACGGCCGCGTCCCCGACTGGGAGAAGGTGGCGGCCCTCAAGGAGCGGGCCCGGCGGAGCTTCGACCTGGCGCTAGGGGAAACGGCCCCGGTCAAACGGACCCACGGACGCGGCTGAGGCGGCCCTTGAGCCCCTCGGCGAAGGCCTGCAGGTCGGAAAGGGCCTCCTCCACCTCCTGCCTCAGCAGGAACTCCCCTGGGGCAAGCCGCTTGAGGAGGAGGAAGGGGGGCTGGGCGAGGAGCTCCACCCCTTGGCGCACCACCTCGGGGACCAGCCCCTCCTCCAGGGCCTCGGCCTCCAGGTCGGCCAGGAGGAAGACCTCCCCCAAAGGCCTTTTGGCCAGGAGGAGGAGGAGGGCGGCGAAGGCCCCCCGCTCGGAGAGTTCGGCCACCAGACGGTCCTCCAGGGCCTCCACCGCCTCCAGGTCCACCCGCCCGGTGCGGAGGAGATCCTCCAGGTCCAGGGGAGAGAGGGGAAAGCGGGCCTTGAGGCGCACCAGCCGGTTCACCGCCTCCGGAGAGAGGTAGCCTGCCCCCCCGGGCACCCCCTCCTTCTGGGACTCCGGGGCCAGGAAGGCGGTGTGGAACCCCTGCTGGCGGAAGGGGCGGAGGTCGGCGGCCTCCCCCTCCCCGGGCCGCAGGAGGGCCAGGGCCACCTGGCGGCGCCCCAGGGGGGCCTTGTAGACCCAGGGAGGGCCCCCCTCCAGATGGAAACCGAGCCGCCTCAGGTCCTCGGTGACCCCCGGGGGCTCCAGCGGCCGCGGCTCGTGGGGGAAGAGGACCTCCTTGGGGTAGGGGGTGACCCGCACCCGCCGCTTCTCCGGCCGGGGCTCGGGCGCCTCCAGGGGCAGGGGACGGGGGGTCTCCCTGGCCTGGGCGCCCGGGTCGGGGGTGGGGCCCTTGGGCAGGCTCCTGGGCTCCGCCTTGAGCTCCACCTCCTCCCCGCGGAAGTGGAGGAGGACGGCCTCGTTCACGGCAAGCCGCCGCTTGCGGTAGTAGGGCAGAAGCCCCCGCACCACCCCGGCCTTCCAGTCCACCTGGGCCTCGTAGACCTCCCCCTCCTCGTCCACAAAGCGCACCCGCTCCCGCCCGAGGAGGTGCTGGCGCAGGGAGACCGTAAGGGCCATGGTACCGGTCTGGATACAGGTGCTGGTCAGCACATAGCGTGCGGTCATATCACCTCCCGAGCTCCCGTAGGGGGCAGGGACTCCCTGAAGTGAGCATATAATACACCTCGTAAGCCACGGCAAGGGTGCGCTCCACGTCCATAAGGGCCCGGTGCTCCCTTCTGGGGGGTAGCTCCAGCACCTGGGAAAGGGCGTCCAGGCCGTAGCCCTTGAGGCCCCGCATGGCCCTTCTGGCCAAGGGGAGGGTGTCCACCACGGGGTTCTCCAGAGGGTAGCCCAGGGCCTCCAGGGCCGGGCGGAGAAAGGCGAGGTCAAAGGGGGCGTTCTGGATCACCAGGGTGGCCCCCTGAAGAAGGGGGTAGGCCCGCTCCAGCACCGCCTCCAGGGGCGGGGCCCCCTCCAGGTCCTGGGCCCGTATGCCGGTGAGCCGCTGGATGAAGGGGCCCGGGGGCCTCGCCGGGCGCACCAGGCTCTGAAAAGCCTCCCGCCTTCCCCCTTCCAGGCGCACCAGGGCCAGCTCGATGACCTCGTTCAGGCCCGGAGCCAGGCCCGTGGTCTCCAGGTCCAGGACCACCACTGCCTCCCCGTGGGGGGGAAAGGGGTAGCGCCACTCCCAAAGCCCCACCTCCTCCCCCAGGAGAAAGCGCCCGTCCAGAAGAGGGCGGAGCACGGGCTCCACCGGCCCCCTGAGCCCCAAGGCCGCCCCCAGGGCGGCCATGGGCAGGGGCCTCCCCTCGGCCCGGAGCCTCCGGGCCAGGCGGGTGGCGAGGCGGTAGCGGAAGGCGGCCTCCACTACAGGGCCTCCCCCAGGGGGGCCTTCAGGAAGGCCCGGTCCGTGGCCTCCTCGAAGGCCAGAGCCGCCCGCAAAAGCCCCTCGTCCTCCCCCCAGGGGGCGAGGAGCTGGAGCCCCAGGGGAAGCCCCTCCTCAAAGCCTGCGGGAAAGGAGAGGGCGGGGAGGCCCGCGAGGCTCGCCCCCACGGTGTAGAGGTCCTCCCGGTACATGGCCAGGGGGTCGGGCCTGCTCCCCAGGGGGAAGGCGGGGTGGGGGGTGGTGGGGAGGAGGAGGAGGTCCACCTCCTGGAAGAGGGCCCGGGCCTCGGCCTTAAGCCGCCGGCGGAAGGCCTGGGCCCGGCCGTAGTAGGCCTCGTAGTAGCCGCTGGAGAGGACGAAAGTGCCCACCAGGATGCGGCGCTTGACCTCGAGGCCCAACCGGGCCCGGGTGGCCTCCACCATCCGCCAAAGCTCCTCCCCTTCCGCCCGGTAGCCGTAAAGGGTCCCGTCGTAGCGGGCCAGGTTGGCGCTGGCCTCGGCGGGGGCCAGGATGTAGTAGGCGGCCAGGGCCTGGAGCAGGGCGGGCCAGGAGACCTCCCTGACGGCGAAGCCCAGGCCCTGGAAGACCCCCAAGGCCTCCTCCAGGGCCCGCTCCACCCCGCGGGAGTTCCCGGAAAGCCCCTCCCGCACCACCCCCAGGCGCAAGGGGCGGAGGGGCGCCTCCAGGGCCTCCCCGAAGCGGGGGGGCTGATCCAGGCTGGTGGCGTCTCGAGGGTCGGGTCCGGCCACCGCGTCCAGGAGGAGGGCCAGGTCCCGCACCGAGCGGGCCAGGGGGCCAATCTGGTCCAGGCTCGAGGCGTAGGCGAGGAGGCCATAGCGGCTCACCCGGCCGTAGGTGGGCTTGAGGCCGTAGACCCCGCAGAAGGCCGCGGGCTGGCGCACGCTCCCCCCGGTGTCCGAGCCCAGGGCCAGGGGGGCCAGGTCCGCGGCCACCGCCGCGGCGCTTCCCCCGCTAGACCCCCCCGGCACCCGGGAGGGGTCGAAGGGATTCTTGGTGGGGAAGAAGACGGAGTGTTCCGTGGAGGAGCCCATGCCGAACTCGTCCAGGTTGGTCTTGCCCAGGACCAGGGCCCCGAGGGCCTTGAGCCGGGCCACCGCCGTGGCCTCGTAAGGGGGCAGGAAGCCCTCCAGAAGGCGGCTTCCCGCGGTGGTGGGAAGCCCTTGGGTGGCGATGTTGTCCTTGACGGCCACAAGGAGGCCCGCCAGGGGGAGGGAAGGGTCCAGGGCCTCGGCCTCCTCCAAAAGCCTCCCGTTCAGGCTGAGGAAGGCCCCGAGGCCGGGGTCCAAGCGGCGGACCCGCTCCAGGTAGGCCTGGGCCACCTCCCGGGGGGAGACCTCCCCCCGCGCCACCCGGGCGCGGATCTCGTGGGCCAACATGCCCCCACTATAGCCCGAAGCGCAGCCCCAGCCAGTCCCGGAACCCGGGGTAGGCCGCCTCCCCCCCCCGGGGGAGGTAGGTCACATTCCCCGGCTCGCGGCGGAACCAGGTGTACTGGCGCCGGGCGTAGGCCTTCACCGCCCGGATGTCCCGCAGGAGGGCCTCCTCCAGGCCGTACTCCCCCCGGAGGTACCCCACCACCTCCTTGTAGCCGATGGCCTGGAGGGCGGTGGGGATGGTGGGGTAGCGGGCCAAAAGGCCCCGCACCTCCTCCACCAGCCCCCGGGCGAACTGGCGCTTGGCCCTCTCCTCCAGCTTGGGAAAAAGCCACTCCCGCTCGGGCCAAAGGACCAGCTTCCGGTAGCGGAAGCGGGGCGGGCGCCGGGGGAAGCGGGCCGGGGGCAGGCCCGTTCGGCGCAGGACCTCGAGGGCCCGCACGAGCCGCCTGGGATTCCTCCCCACCCGCCGGGCGTCCTCGGGGCTGGCCTGGGCGAGCTCGCGGAGCAAAGCCTCCAGGCCCCTGGCGGTAAGCTCCCGCCAGAGGGCCTCCTGAACCCCGGGGTCCGGCGGGGGGAGCTGGGGAAGCCCCTCGGAGAGGGCCCGGATGTAGTACCCCGTCCCCCCCACCACCAGGGGCACCCGCCCCCGGCCCAGGACCTCGGCGATGGCCCCCTCCGCCAGGCCCACCCACCGGGCCACGCTCATGGCCTCGCTGGGCTCCAGGGCGTCCACCAGGTGGTGGGGTACCCGGGCCCTTTCCTCGAGGGTCGGCTTGTCCGTGCCGATGTCCAGGCCGCGATAGACCATGGCGGCGTCGGCGGAGACCACTTCCAGGGGGAGCTCCTCCCCGAGCCGGAGGGCCAGCAGGGTTTTGCCGCTTCCCGTGGGACCGGCGAGGACGGGGACGGCTTCCACCTCCTTATATGCTAAGGGCATGTTGGAACGCCTAGACCGCCTGGAGACCCTGCGCAAGCTCAAGGAGTTGCAGGAGCGCATCGCGGAGCTGGCCTACCGGCTTACCGGGGAGGAGGCCGCGGCCTGGGTCCCCAGGGCCGACCTCCTGGAGGACGAGGACCACTACGTGCTCCTGGTGGACCTGCCCGGGGTCCGCCCCGAGGACCTGGAGCTCCTGGAAGAGGGCAGCCGCATCACCCTGGCCGGGGTGCGCCACCCCCTCCCCGGCACCTACCTCCTGGAGGAAAGGCCCATGGGCACCTTCCGCCGCACCCTGGACCTGCCCGGGCCCATAGAGGAGGGCACCGCCCAGGCCACCCTGCGCCAGGGGGTGCTGGAGGTGCGCTTCCGGAAGCGCAAGGGAACGGCCTTGCCCCTGGCTCAGTAAACCACCTGGTGGCAGGCCCGGCAGCGGGGCTCGTAGCGCTCCTCAGCCCCCACCAGGATCACGGGGTCCGAGTAGCGGGCGGGCCTACCGTCCACCAGGCGCTGGGTACGGGTGGCGGAGGCCCCGCAGCGAGGGCAGATGGCGGTGAGCTTCTCCACGAACTCCGCCCGGGCCAGCAGCTCCGGCATGACGCCGAAGGGCTCCCCCCGGAAGTCCAGGTCCAGCCCCGCCAGGATCACCCGCACCCCCTCCTGGGCCAGGCCCTCGGCCAGGGGGACGAGCCCCCGGTCCAGAAACTGCACCTCGTCCACCGCCACCACCTGGGGTAGCGGGGCGAGGTAGGCCGCCATCTCCGCCGCCTGGGCCACGGGGATGGCCTCCACCCTCTCCCCGTCATGGCTCACCACATGGCGGGGATGGTAGCGGTCGTCCAACCGAGGCTTGAAGACGGCTACCCGCTGCCGGGCGATCAGGGCCCGCCTGACCCGGCGGATGAGCTCCTCGCTCTTGCCGGAGAACATGGGCCCCGCGATGACCTCGATCCATCCTTGGCGGTGCAGGGTGGGCGGCATCCCTCCTCCGCGGGCATTTTACGGGACCCCTCGGGCGGGGGGCCACGCCCCGGACCCTCCCGCCCTCTGGGAAGGCCCGAGGCCCCTCAGCGCCCCTTGCGGTAGGCGTCGCCGTAGCGGCGCTGAAAGCGCTCCACCCGCCCCTCGGTGTCCACAAAGCGCTGCTGCCCGGTGTAGAAGGGATGGCAATTGCTGCAGACCTCCACGTGGATCTCCGACCGGGTGGAGTAGGTGTGGATGACGTTGCCGCACCCGCAGACGATGCGGGCGGGTACCAGCTTGGGATGGATGCCCTCTTTCACCTTCGCCTCCTTCCGCACGGTCTTGGCCGTGCGCGGACCGCCCCTCAGTCTAAGGCCTCCCCCCTTTTGCGGCAAGCCTCCCGCCCCACGCGCAAAACCCCTCTTCCGCCGCCCTTTGCCCTTAGGCCGAGCACCCGTGCGCCAAAGTTGCCCCACGGGTGAGGGGAGGAGGGGCGTATCCGCCTCCCCTTGCGGGGCAAGCCGCAACGGAACACCCGGGGCGGCCCTTGACCCCAGGGCCAAGGCCCCTTAGGCTGAGGGGCAATGCGGCGGGGCATCCCCCTAGACCTAGGCCGGGCGGGCCCGGTCTAGGGAGGCCTTTCCGCTTTCCCCCCGGGCCTAGCACCCCGGGGGGTTTTGCCTAAGGGAGGGAGAGGATGGGAAAGACGCTTTACGAGAAGGTGTGGGAGGCGCACGAGGTGAGGCGGCTCCGAAGCGGGCAGAGCCAGCTTTTCATCGACCTGCACCTCCTGCACGAGGTGACAAGCCCCCAGGCCTTCGGAATGCTGAAGGACCTGGGCCTCAAGGTGCGCTACCCCCACCGCACCTTCGCCACCGTGGACCACATCGTGCCCACCCACGACCGCACCGAGCCCTTCCAGGACCCCCTGGCCCAGAGCATGCTGGAGGCCCTCAGGCAAAACACCAGGGAGCACGGGATCACCTTCTTCGACCTGGGGAGCGGGGACCAGGGCATCGTGCACGTGATCGGGCCCCAGCTGGGCCTCACCCAGCCCGGCATGACCATCGCCTGCGGGGACTCCCACACCTCCACCCACGGGGCCTTCGGGGCGGTGGCCTTCGGCATCGGCACCAGCCAGGTGCGGGACGTGCTGGCCACCCAGACCCTGGCGGCCCAGAAGCTGAAGGTGCGGCGCATCAACATCGAAGGGAAGCTTGCTCCCGGGGTCTACGCCAAGGACGTGATCCTCCACATCATCCGCCACCTGGGGGTGAAGGGGGGCCTGGGCTACGCCTACGAGTACGGGGGAAGCGCGGTGGAGGCCATGGACATGGAAAGCCGCATGACCCTTTGCAACATGTCCATCGAGGGCGGGGCCCGCATCGGCTACGTGAACCCCGACGAGACCACCTTCGCCTACCTGGAAGGCCGCCCCTATAGCCCCAAGGGAGCCGAGTGGGAGGAGGCCAAGCGGCGCTGGCGGAGCTTCGCTTCGGACCCGGACGCCCACTACCACGACGTGGTCACCTTCCGGGCGGAGGAGATCCCCCCCACGGTCACCTGGGGCATCAACCCGGGGCAGGCGGTGCCCATCGACGGGAGGATCCCCCTCCTGGAGGAGCTCCCCGAGGAGGAGCGCCCCGTGGCCGAGGAGGCCCTGGCCTACATGGGCTTGCGTCCTGGGCAGCCCATCCAGGGGGTGCCCGTCCAGGTGGCCTTCATCGGCAGCTGCACCAACGCCAGGCTTTCGGACCTTCGCGAGGTAGCCCGCTTCCTCAAGGGGCACAGGGTGAAGAAGGGGGTCAGGGCCCTGGTGGTGCCGGGCTCGGAGTGGGTGGCGAAGCGGGCAGAGGAAGAGGGCATCGCCGAGATTTTCCGGGAAGCGGGGTTTGAGTGGCGGAACCCCGGGTGCTCCATGTGCCTGGCCATGAACCCGGACCGCCTCGAAGGGGACGAGCTTGCCGCCAGCTCCTCCAACCGCAACTACAAGGGGCGCATGGGCAGCCCCAGGGGGCGCACGGTGCTCATGAGCCCCCTCATGGTGGCGGCGGCGGCGGTGGCGGGCGAGATCGCGGACGCCCGCGAGGTGTTTGGCATCCTGACGCGCTAGGGAGGCGACCATGCTGGAGAAGATCACCCTCATCCGCGGCCGGGCGGTGCCCCTGAGGGGCGAGGACATCGACACCGACCGCATCATCCCCGCCCGCTTCATGAAGGCCCTCACCTTTGAGGGCCTGGGCCAGTACCTCTTCTACGACGAGCGGTTTGACGAAAAGGGCCAGCCTAAGCCCCATCCCTTGAACGACCCCCGCTACCAGGGGGCCAGCCTCCTCCTGGTGGAGGCGGGCTTTGGCTCCGGCTCCAGCCGGGAGCACGCCCCCCAGGCCATCAAACGGGCGGGGTTTAAGGCCATCATTGGGGAGAGCTTTGCCGAGATCTTCTTCGGCAACGCCACCGCCATTGGCCTTCCCTGCGTGACCCTCTCCCCTGAGGACCTGGCGGCGCTTTTCCAGGCGGTGGAAAGGGACCCCAGCCTGGAGGTGGAGGTGGACCTTCTGGCCAAAGAGGTACGCTTCGGGGACCGCACCGCTCCCCTCGCCATCCCCGAGCCGGCCCGGGAGGCCCTGGTGGCGGGGCTTTGGGACCCCATCGGGGAGCTATTGCAGGCAGGGGAGCTCCTGGACGCCTTTGACCGCAAACTCCCCTACCCCAGGAGGTCGGAATGAGGGTGGCGGTCCTTCCGGGGGACGGGATCGGCCCCGAGGTGACGGAAGCGGCCCTGAAGGTGCTTCGCGCCCTGGACGAGGCCCACGGCCTGGGCCTGGCCTACGAGGTCTACCCCTTCGGCGGGGCGGCCATCGACGCCCACGGGGAGCCCTTCCCGGAGCCCACCCGCCGGGGGGTGGAGGGGGCGGAGGCGGTCCTCCTGGGCAGCGTGGGGGGGCCCAAGTGGGATAACCTCCCCCGCAGGATCCGCCCGGAAACGGGGCTTCTTGCCCTGAGGAAGAGCCAGGACCTCTTCGCCAACCTGCGCCCGGCCAAGGTCTTCCCCGGGCTGGAACGGCTTTCTCCCCTCAAGGAGGAGATCGCCCGCGGGGTGGATGTCCTCATCGTGCGGGAGCTCACCGGGGGGATCTACTTCGGGGAGCCCCGGGGGATGTCGGAGGCCGAGGCCTGGAACACGGAGCGCTACGCCCGCCTCGAGGTGGAGCGGGTGGCCCAGGTGGCCTTTGAGGCGGCAAGGAAGCGTCGGAAGCACGTGGTGAGCGTGGACAAGGCCAACGTCTTGGAGGTGGGGGAGTTCTGGCGGAAGACCGTGGACGAGGTGCACCAGAACTTCCCCGACGTCTCCCTGGAGCACCAGTACGTGGACGCCATGGCCATGCACCTGGTGAAGAACCCGGTGCGCTTCGACGTGGTGGTGACGGGGAACCTCTTCGGGGACATCCTCTCCGACCTGGCCTCGGTGCTCCCCGGCTCCTTGGGGCTTCTCCCCTCCGCCTCCTTGGGAAGGGGCACCCCCGTCTTTGAACCCGTGCACGGCTCCGCCCCCGACATCGCCGGCCAAGGCATCGCCAACCCCACCGCCGCCATCCTCTCCGCGGCCATGATGCTGGAGCACGCCTTCGGCCTGGTGGAGCTCGCCCGGCGGGTGGAGGAGGCCGTGGCGGGTGCCTTGCGGGAAACCCCTCCGCCCGACCTGGGAGGAAGCGCGGGCACGGAGGCCTTCACGGAGGAGGTCCTCCGCCGTCTACAATAGGGGAAATGCTCCGCCACCGCTTCACCGCTGAGGACTTCCACCGCATGCACGAGGCCGGCATCCTCCCCGAGGACGCCCGGGTGGAACTCGTGGAGGGGGAGATCGTCGCCATGAGCCCGATCGGTAAGAAGCACGCCTACGTGCTGAACACCTTGGTAGACCTTCTTTCCCCTCTCAGGGGGCAAGCGGTCCTCTCCATCCAAAACCCTCTGGTCCTGGGCCCTGTGACGGAGGTCTACCCTGACCTGGCCCTCCTGAAACCCCCCAGGACCCGTTACCGGGATCGCCTGCCCGAGGGGGAGGATGTTCTCTTGCTGGTGGAGGTGGCGGATACCTCCTTGGACTACGACCTCACCGTGAAACTCCCCCTCTACGCCAAGGCGGGTATCCCCGAGGTCTGGGTGGTGGACCTGGCCCGGGACCGGGTGCACGTCTTCCGCAGGCCCGCCGGGGAGGGCTATGGGGAGCGGGAGGCCCTCGAGGGGGGCGAGCTGGAGGTCCTGGGGCTCAAGGTCCCGGTGAAGGAGGTCCTGCCATGACCCGCCACCGGATCTCCCTGGAAGAGTTCCACCGCATGGTGGAGGCCGGGGTCTTCCCCGAGGACCTGAGGCTGGAGCTGGTGGAAGGAGAACTTCTGGAAATGAGCCCCATTGGAAAACGCCACGCCGCCAAGGTGGCCAGGCTCACCGCCCTCTTTAGCCCCCTCGTGCCCCAAAAGGCCATCCTCTTCGTGCAAAACCCCCTGGTGGTGGGGGGCTCGGAGCCCTACCCCGATCTCGCCCTCCTGCAACCCCGGTCCGACTTCTACGAGGAGGGGCTACCCACGGCAGAAGACGCATTATTGGTGGTGGAAGTGGCGGAAACCTCCTTCCGCTACGACCTCGAGGTGAAGGTACCCCTTTACGCCAGAGGGGGCGTGCCCGAGGTCTGGGTGGTGGACCTGGAAGGCAGGCGGGTTCTGGTGCACAGGGAGCCCGAGGAGGGAGGCTATAAAGAGGTCAGAACCTTGGGACCCGAGGACACCCTGGTCTTTATGGGGGTAGAGATCCCCGTGGAGGAACTCCTATGAGGAAAACTCTGATCCTCACCGGGGCAAGCCGCGGAATCGGCCGGGCCCTGGCCCTGGAGCTGGCCCAGGCAGGCTACGACCTGGTGCTGAACGCCCGCTCGGAGGGGCCCTTAAAGGAGGTGCTGGAAGCGGTGCGGGCCCTGGGGGCCAGGGCCGAGGCGGTGGCGGGAAGCGCGGGGAAGGCCGAGGTGGCGGAAGCCCTGGTGCGGAAGGCCGAGGGGCTCGGGGGCTTTTACGGGTACATCCACAACGCCGGGGTCCTGCACCCGGGGCCTTTGGTCTACGAGATGGCGGAGCCCCTTTTCCTCGAGGTCCTCGAGGCCAACCTCCTGGCGGGCTACCAGCTCGCCCGCTTCGCCTACCCCCTTCTGCGGCCAAAGGGGGAAGGGGTGGCCATTTACGTGGGCTCCGGGGCCGCGGAGTCCAACCTTCCCGGGATCGGGGCCTACGCGGTGGCCAAGGCCGCGGAGGAGCACCTGGCCCGGCAGCTGGCCGCGGAGGTGCCCGAGGTGGCCTGCTTCGTCTACCGCCCCGGGGTGGTGGAGACGGAGATGCAGCGCCAGGCCCGGGAGGCCCAGGGGAGCGCCGCCCCGGTGCTCCACCGGGTCTTCCGCGGGTACAAGGAGGAAGGCCGCCTCCTAAGCCCCAAGGAGGCGGCCCAGGCCCTGGTGCGCCTCCTGCCCCGGGCGCGCCAGTTCCACGGCAAGATCGCCTCTTGGAGGGACGCATGAGATCCGACCGCATCAAGAAGGGACTGCCGCAGGCCCCCGCCCGAGCCATGCTCCGGGCGGTGGGGGTGGGGGACGAGGACTTCCAGAGGCCCTTTGTGGGGGTGGTGAACACCTTCACCGACGGCATGCCCTGCAACTACCACCTGCGCCAGCTGGCCCTGGACCTGAAGGCGGGGCTCAAGGAGGCCGGGGTCTTCCCCTTCGAGTTCGGGGCCCCCGCCATCTCCGACGGCATCAGCATGGGCACCCCCGGGATGCGGGCGAGCCTTGTAAGCCGCGAGGTGATCGCGGACAGCATCGAGCTCATCGCCCAGGGCTACCTCTACGACGGGATGGCGGTCCTCTCCGCCTGCGACAAGACCATCCCCGGGGGGGCCATGGGGGTGATCCGCAGCGGGGTCCCTGGCATGGTCCTCTACGGCGGCACCATCGCCCCCGGGGAGTGGCGGGGAAGGAAGCTCACCATCGTGGAGGTCTTCGAGGCCGTGGGGCAGCGGGCCGCGGGGAGGATCACCGACGAGGAGCTCCTGGAGATCGAGCGCCGGGCCATCCCCGGCCCCGGGGCCTGCGGGGGGCAGTACACCGCCAACACCATGGCCATGGCCCTCGAGGCCCTGGGCCTCTCCCCCGTGGGGTACAACGCCATCCCCGCCGTCCACCCGGAAAAGACCCGGGCCACCCGGGAGGCGGGCCGCATCCTGGCCGAGGCCATGGCCAGGGACTGGAAGCCCAAGGACTTCCTCACCCGCAGGAGCTTCCTCAACGCCGTCGCCGCGGTGGCCGCCACCGGCGGGAGCACCAACGCCGTGCTCCACCTCCTGGCCCTGGCCAAGGAGGCGGGGGTGGAGCTTTCCCTGGACGACTTTGACCAGGTGTCCCGCAAAACCCCGGTGATCGCCGACCTCCGCCCCTGGGGCCGCTACACCGCCTGGGAGCTTTACGAGGCTGGGGGCACCGCCCTGGTCTTCAAAAAGCTCCTGGAGGCGGGGCTCCTTTACGGGGAAGAGAGAACCCTCACCGGCAAGACCCTGGCCGAGGAGGTGGAGCGGGCCCACCGGGAAAGCCCAGGCCAGCAGGTGGTCTTCCCGGTGGAGCAGGCCCTGAAGCCCCAGGGGGGCCTGGTGGTCCTCAAGGGGAACCTGGCCCCAAAGGGGGCGGTCCTCAAGCTGGCCGGCACCGAGCGCACCCGCTTCGAGGGGCCTGCCCGGGTCTTCGACGCCGAGGAGGCGGCCATGGAGAAGGTGCTCCAGGGGGAGATCCGCCCCGGGGACGTGGTGGTCATCCGCTACGTGGGCCCCAAGGGGGCACCGGGCATGCCGGAGATGCTCTCCGTCACCAGCGCCCTCGTGGGGGAGGGCCTGGGCCCGGAGGTGGCCCTCCTCACCGACGGCCGCTTCTCCGGGGGCACCCGCGGCCTCATGGTGGGCCACGTCGCCCCCGAGGCCCACGTGGGCGGCCCCATCGCCCTTTTGGAAGAGGGGGACCGGGTGCGGATCGACGTGGAAAACCGGCTTCTGGAGGTACTCCTTTCCGAGGAGGAGCTCGCAAGGCGCCGGGCCCGCTGGCGGCCCCGTCCCCCCGCCTTCGCCAAGGGCCTCTTCGCCCGCTACGCCGCCCTGGTGGGCCAGGCGGACGAGGGGGCGGTGCTGGAAGATCCCCTCTGATGCCACCCCGCGCGGACTTCGTCCGCGCGGGGGCCCCGGTGAGGGAAGGACTCTACGGCCGCTTCACCTGGTCAGGGGTGAGGTTGAGGCCTCGCCCCCTCCCAACCTCTTCCGGGGCGAAGAGGTCCCCCTTGGCCGACAAGAGGGCCCTCAGGTGGTTGAGGAGGGCGGCCAGCTCCTCGTTCTTCAGCTGGGCGAAGCCGGGCATGAGCCCGGCTTCGCCCTTTTTGCCGTAGAGGACCACCAGGACCAGGTAGCGCCGCCCCTCGGGGGTGGCGAAGAGGGGCGCCGCCCCCTGCAGGCCCGGGTAGGGCCGCACCCCCTGGGCCCGGGGGCCGTGGCACTGGGCGCAGTAGCGGGACCAGAGGCCCTCCACCCCCTGGGCCACCACCCCGGGGCCCCCCAGGACCAGGCCCAGGAAGAGGAAAAGGGCTTTGGCCTTCATGGGCCCAGTATAGCCCCGCCTCCCGAAGCCCGCGTTTAGCGGGCCTTCACCTCGGTCCAGACCCGGTCGTAGAGGGCGATGTCCGGGCCCAGGTCCACCAGGTACTCCAGCCTGGACCGCACCTCCTCCGGGGGGAAGACCACGGGGTCGGCCCGCATCTCCTCGGGCAGGAGGGGGACGGCGGCAGCCACCGGGGTGGCGTAGCGGGTGTAGGCGGCCAGGGCGGCGGCGTTTTCCGGCCGGAGGAGGAAGTCGATGAAGCGGTAGGCCAGGTCCTGGGCCGGGCCCCGGCCCAGGACCACCAGGGCGTCGGTCCAGAGGGTACCCCCCTCCTGTGGCAGGACGTAGCGGAGCCGGGGGTCCTCCGCCTTGGCCTGGAGCACGTCCCCGGAGTAAGCCAGGCTCACCGCGGCATCCCCCCCCAGGATGCGGTTCAGGGCCTCCACCCCTCCGGCAAAGCCCACGGAGCGGCGCTTGGCCTCCAGGAGCAGGTCCCGGGCCTGGGCCAGGGCCTCGGGGTCGGTGGTGTTCACCGAGTGGCCCAAGTAAAGGAGGGCGGCCCCGATGGTCTCCCGCATCTCGTCCAGGAGGAGGAAGGGCCCCACCTGCCGGTCCGGGTCGAAGAAGACAGCCAGGGAGTCCACCGGGCCCGCCACCAGGTCCTCCCGGTAGGCCAGGCCGGTGGTGCCCCAGAGGTAGGGGATGGAGTACCGTAGACCGGGATCGTAGGGGGGATCCAGGAAATAGGGGTCCAGGTTGGCAAGGTTCCTGAGGCGATTCCGCTCCAGAGGAACGATTAGGCCATCCCGGGCCATCTGCAGTACGTAGTAGTCCGGGGCCACCACCAAGGAGAACTCCCGGTCCGCCCCCGCCCGGAGCTTGGCCAGCATGGCCTCAGGGGACTCGAAGGTGTCCAGGATCACCCGCACCCCCGCCTCCCGCTCGAACTTGCGCACCAGGTCGGAGGGGATGTAATCGGCCCAGTTGAGGAAGTAGAGGGTGCCCCCCTCAGGGGGGCGGGGCCGCAGGAGCCAAAGACCCAAGGCCAAAAGGGCCAGAACCAGCACGCCTACCCACACGCCACGCATGCTTCCCTCCTCAAAGCCCTGCCCGATGCGGCCCGGCCGGGGATCTCCTGCGCCCCCTGCCCGCCGCGCCGCCACAGGGGGGCATCATAACACCTTTCCCCCTTCCCCCGCGGCCGGGCGGCCAGCCCCCGCCCCGGCTTGCGGGGCGGGGCAGGGCGGCATCACACCCTCCTCCGGCTCAGGGCGTAGGCCAGAGCCAGGAAAAAGGCGCTCAGGCCAATGATCAGGGTGGAGAGGGCGTGGACCAGGGGACTCACCCCCAGCTTCACGCTGGAGTAGATGTAAAGGGGCAGGGTGGTGGCCCCAGGCCCGGCGGTGAAGAAGGTGACCACGAAGTCGTCCAGGGAAAGGGTGAGGGCCAAGAGGGCCCCCGCCGCCACCCCCGGCCAGGCCAGGGGCAGGGTCACGTGGAAGAAGGTCTGCCATCCCCGGGCCCCCAGGTCGCGGGCGGCCTCCTCCAGGGCTGGGTCCAACAAGAGGAGCCTGGAGCGCACCACCAGGGTCACAAAGGCCACCTGAAAGGTGATGTGCCCCAGGATCACCGTGAGGAGGGAGAGCCGGGGGAAGCCCAGAAACTCCCGGGCCAAGGCGAAGAGGAGGAGGAGGCTGATCCCCATGACCACATCGGGCACCACCACGGGGATGTAGAGGAGGTAGCGCAAAAACCCCCGGCCGGGAAAGCGGTAGCGCACCAGGCCCACGGCCAGGAGGGTGCCGAGGACGGTGGCCACCAGGGTGGAGACGAAGGCCACCGTGAGGGTGTTGAAGAAGTACTCCAGGATCCTCGGGTCCTGGAAGAGGGAGCGGTACCAGTCCAGGGTGAAGCCGGTGAAGCGCACCCCCCGGCGGCTCTCGTTGAAGGAGAGGGCCACGACGACCAGGATGGGGAGGTAGAGGAAGAAGTAGACCAAGAGGGCGTGGAGGGAGAGAAGCCGCCTCATACCAGGTCCTCGAGGCCCCTCTCCCGCTGCAGCCGGGCGTAGAGGTAGAGGGAGAGGAGCACAAAGCCCATGAGGAAGATGCTCAAGGCGGCCCCGAAGGCCCAGTCCCGGGTGATGCCGAACTGCTGCTGGATGAGGTTGCCGATGAGGACCACCCGCCCCGCCCCCAGGAGGTCGGCCACCACAAAGGTGCCCATGGCGGGGATGAAGACCAGAACGCTCCCAGCAAAGAGGCCGGGATAGGTCTGGGGCAAGACCGCGTGAAGGAAAGCGCGGAAGGGCCTCGCCCCCAGGTCGTAGGCCGCCTCCAGAAGCTGCCAGTCGATGCGCTCCACGCTGGCGTAAAGGGGCAGGACGAAGAAGGGCAGGAAGGTGTAGACCGTGGCCAGGAGGACGGCGAAGAAGGAGGGGTAAAGGGCAAAGGGCCCGAGGCCAAAGAAGGCCACAAAGGCGTTGAGGAGTCCCTCCCTTTGCAGGATGACCAGCCAGGCGTAGACCCGGATGAGGAAGTTGGTGAGGAAGGGCAGGAGGAGGAGGAAGAGGAGGAGGTCCCGCCTGGGGTGGCGGGCGATGTAAAAGGCCAAGGGAAAGCCCAAGGCGGCGGAGAGCAGGGTGGCGAGGACCCCCACCAGGAGGCTTTGGGCGAAGACCTCCAGGTACAAGGGCTCCAGGGCCCGGGCGTAGTTGTGGAGGCCTAAGGGGCCCACAAGCTCCCCAAAGGGCCCCCGGGAGAGGAAGGAGGCCAGGAGGACGAGGAGGGTGGGGAGGAGGACGAAGAGGAAAAGCCAAAGCCCCCCCGGGCCCACGGTGACCAGGACCCGGAAGAGGCGCCTTAAGGGGGTGGCCGCCTCACCCATGGACCACCACCAGGTTCTCCGGAGGAAGGTAGCAGAGCACCTCCTCCCCGTAGGCGAACTCCTCGGCCCCGGGCTCCTGCAGGTCCTGGTTCAGGGTGTAGGCCAAAAGCCGCACCTCCCCGGAGCGGAGGTAGTACTGGTTCTCCGCCCCGGTGTAGACGATCTCCTCCACCTTGGCCCGCACCAGGTTCTCCCGAGCCGAGGGACCATTTCCCGCGGGGTAGAGGCGGATCTTCTCCGGGCGGATGGCGAGGAGGGCCTCCTGGGAAAGGGGCTCCCTGAGGCGCAGAATCCCTACGGGGGTCTCCGCCCCCAGGGAGTGGGGCCTGGCGGGCAGGAAGTTGGAGCGGCCCAAAAACTCGGCTACGAAGCGATTTTTGGGCCGCTCGTACACCTCGTCGGGGAGGCCCAGCTGCTCGATGCGCCCGGCACGCATCACCGCCAGGCGGTCGGACATGACCAGGGCCTCCTCCTGATCGTGGGTCACGAAGATGAAGGTGGTACCAAGCCGCCTCTGGAGCTGCATGAGCTCCACCCGGAGCTCCTGGCGGAGCCGGGCGTCCAGGGCGGAAAGGGGCTCGTCCAGGAGGAGGACCAAAGGCTCCAGCACCAGGGCCCGGGCCAGGGCCACCCGCTGCCGCTGTCCACCAGAAAGCTCCCGGGGGTAGCGCCCCTCCAGGCCCAGGAGGTCCACCAGCTCCAGGGCCCAGGCCACCTTCTGGCGCACCTCCGCCTGCGGCAGCCCCTTCATCCGCAGGCCGAAGGCGATGTTGCCCTCCACGGTCATGTGGGGGAAGAGGGCGTAGTTCTGAAAGACGGTGTTCACCGGCCGGTCATAGGGAGGCACCCCCGCCATGTCCCTACCCGCGATCTCGATGCGGCCCGCGTCCGGGGTCTCGAACCCCGCCAGGAGCCTTAAGAGGGTGGTCTTGCCGCAGCCGGAAGGCCCCAGGAGGCTGAAGAACTCGCCCCTTCTGACCTCGAGGTCCACCCCGTCCAGGGCCGCCACCCCGCCAAAGCTCTTGCGCACCCCAAAGAGGCGCACCAGCGCGTCCCCGGCCACGGGGCCCAGTTTAGGGCCCGGGGCGCTAAGCCACAACCCCATCCCGCAGGCGGTCCCGGTGGACCAGGAGGACCAGCCCAAGGGCCAGGAGGGTGGCCATGAGGCTAGACCCCCCGTAGGAGAAAAGGGGCAGGGTGAGGCCGGTGACAGGCATCACCCCCAAGGCCACTCCCAGGTTCACCAGGACCTGGAAGCCCAGCATCCCCCCTATCCCGGCGATGAAGAGGCGGTCGGCAGCCCGGGGACAGGCCAGGGCCAGGCCGAAGAGGCGGGCCAGGAGTAGGGCGTAAAGCCCCAGGAGAGCCACGGTGCCCACAAAACCCCACTCCTCCGCCCACACGGCGAAGATGAAGTCCGTGTGGCGGAAGGGCACGAAGCCCAGCTGGGTCTGGGTGCCCTGGCCGTAGCCCTTGCCCAGAAGCCCCCCCGAGCCGATGGCGATGGTGGACTGGATCACCTGGAAGCCCTGGCCCAGGGGGTCGCGGTAGGGGTCCAGGGCGATGAGCACCCGGTCCCGCTGGTAGGGCTTGAGGTTGGGCCAGACCGCGGTGGGCACTAGGAGGGCCAGGGCCAGGGTCCCCACCAGGAGGTGCTTCCAGGGTAACCCCCGTACGAAGAGAACGGCGAAGGCCCCGAAGAGGACCACCAGAGTTCCCCCCAGGTCAGGCTGGCGTAGGAGAAGCAGGAGCACGGGAAGGGTGAAGAGGGCAGGGAAAAAGTAATCCCAGACCCGGCTTATTCTACGTTTTTCCAGAAATTTGGCCAGGGCCAGGACCACCGCCACCTTGGCGAGCTCCAGGGGCTGGAACTGCAGGGGGCCGAAAACGAACCAGGACTTGGAGCCGTTGATCTCCCGGCCCAGGAAAAGGACCAGGACCAGGAGCAAAAGGGCTAGGGCGTAAAGGGGGTAGGCCAGGGCGAAGACCTGGCGGCGGGAGAGGAACTGCACCCCTACCGCCAGGAAAAGCCCCAGGAGAAAGGCGAGGAGCTGCCGGGAGAGGAGAGCGGGCTCAGGAAGGGCGCTTTTTAGGTTGAAAAACCCCAAGGCTGCGATGGCCAGGACCAGGGCCACCAGGCCCCAGTCGTAGGCCAGGAGGTTAGGCCGCCGGAGGACCATCCCCCCTCCCTACCTTAGGGGGATGTCCGCCACCAGGACCATCTTCTCCCCCCGCTCCTCCAGGGCCACGGAAAGCCCCTCCTCCTGGGCGGGGAAGTAGCGGCGGAGGACCTCCAGGAGGTCCCGCTTGAGGTTCTCCACCAGGCCCGGGGAGAGCTTGGCCCGGTCGTAGGCTAGGACCAGCTTGAGCCTTTCCTTAGCCTTTTCCTTGCTCCTTTTGCGCCACCACATCAGCGACCTCCGAAAAGCCGGCGGATCGCCGCCATGAGGCCCTGGGCCTCGTCCAGACTGCGGAAGGGGACCTCCTCCCCCCGGATCCTGCGGGCGGTGTCCAGGTAGGCTAGGGCAGCGGGGCCCGTGCCCTTAAGCACCAGAGGCTCCCCCTGGTTGGTGGAGACGATCACCCCCTCGTCCTCGGGAATGATGCCGATGGGCTTGAGGCCCAGGATCTCCACCACGTCCTCCACGGAGAGCATGTCCCCCCGGGCCACCATCCTGGGCCGGAGGCGGTTGACGACGAGGTAGTTCTCCCGGATCTCCCGTGCCTCCAGGAGGCCGATGATGCGGTCGGCATCGCGGACGCTACTCACCTCCGGGTTCACCACCACCAGGGCCCCTTCCGCGGGGGTGGCGGCGGTCTGAAAGCCCTTCTCGATGCCGGCGGGGGAGTCGATGAGCACCCGGTCAAATCCCTCCTCCTCCAGGAGGAACTGGATAAGCTCCCGGAAACGGGCAGGGTTCAAAGCTTCTTTGTCCCGGGTCTGGGAGGCGGGGAGGAGGAAGAGGTTCTCCACCCGCTTGTCGCGGATGAGGGCCTGGCGCGGCTTGGCCCGGCCCTCCAGGACGTCCACCAGGTCGAAGACCACCCGCCCCTCCAGGCCCATGACCACATCCAGGTTCCTGAGGCCCACGTCCACGTCTACCACGGCCACCTTCTCCCCCAACTTGGCCAGGGCCGCCCCCAGGTTGGCGGTGGTGGTGGTCTTCCCCACCCCCCCCTTGCCCGACGTCACCACGATGGCTCTCGCCTTCACGGCCTACCCTCCTGAATCGGCTCCAATACGGTTTCCAATCCCTGCAGGAACTCGAGGACCCGCTTGCCTCGCGGGGTCAAGGTGTATTCTACCCGGGGTGGGACCTCGGGGTAGGCCCGCCTGTCCACCAGGCCCAGGAGGTGGAATTCCCTTAGCCGCTCGGCCAAGGTGCGAGGGGAAAGCAGCAGAAAGGTCTCCAGATCGGAGAAGCGGGCGGAGCCCCGGCTTAAGGCAAAGAGGACTTCGGGAGCCCCCCTGCGGGCCAGAACCTTGAGGACCTTGCGGGCGTTCTTGGACAGGACCATGGCCTAATGCTAGCAAAGGAGCTTGTAGCTATGCGGAGGAAAAGGGTTACGCCCCCAAGGGCGGGAAGGGGAGCGCCTTGCCGCCTCCAGGGGGAAGGGTTATCCTGAGGGAGATGCCGGAAGATCCGCGGCCCGACTGGAAGGACTTCCTGGCCCTGGTGCTGGCGGCCTATAGCCTGCTCCTGCCCCCTCTTTTCCTGATCCTGGGGGCCTTCGTCCTCTTCCTCCTCCTGGTGCGCTTCGTCCTGTAAAACTAGGGGCATGGAGGGCCTCTTCGAATCCCTGCCCGCAGGCTACCGGGAACGGCTGGGCCGCCCGGGGGAGTACCCTTTTACCCGGGGCATCTACCCCCGGATGTACCTGGAAAGGCTTTGGACCATGCGCCAGTACGCGGGCTTCTCCACCGCGGAGGAGTCCAACGCCCGCTACCGCTACCTCCTCGCCCAGGGGCAGACGGGCCTCAGCGTGGCCTTCGACCTCCCCACGCAACTGGGCTTGGACCCCGACCACCCCATGAGCGTGGGGGAGGTGGGCCGGGTGGGGGTGTCCATCGCCACCCTGGAGGACATGCGGAGGCTCTTCGACGGCATCCCCCTGGACCGGGTCTCCACCAGCATGACCATCAACGCCCCGGCCATGATGCTCCTGGCCCTCTACCTCCTGGTGGCCGAGGAGCAGGGGGTATCTTGGGACAAGGTCTCGGGTACCGTGCAGAACGACATCCTCAAGGAGTACTTCGCCCGGGGCACCTACATCTACCCCCCCGGGCCCTCCATGCGCCTGGTGACGGACGTCTTCGAGTTCTGCGCCCAGCGCGTGCCCAGGTGGAACACCATCTCCATCTCCGGCTACCACATCCGCGAGGCGGGGGCCACGGCGGCCCAGGAGATCGCCTTCACCCTGGCGGACGGCAAGGCCTACGTGCGGGCCGCCTTGGAGCGGGGCCTGGAGGTGGACGCCTTCGCCCCCCGGCTTTCCTTCTTCTTCGCCGCCCACGGGGACATCTTTGAGGAGGCCGCCAAGTTCCGCGCCGCCAGGAGGCTTTGGGCCCGCATCATGCGGGAGGAGTTCGGGGCCAAGGACCCGAAGAGCTGGGCCCTCCGCTTCCACACGCAGACGGGAGGCTCCACCCTCACCGCCCAGGAGCCCCTCAACAACGTGGTGCGCACCGCCTACCAGGCCCTGGCGGCGGTGCTGGGGGGCACCCAGAGCCTCCACACCAACGCCTACGACGAAGCCCTGGGCCTCCCCACGGAGAAAAGCGCCCTTCTCGCCCTGCGCACCCAGCAGATCCTGGCCTTTGAAAGCGGGGTCACCCGGGCCGTGGACCCCTTAGGGGGAAGCTTCTACGTGGAGCACCTCACGGAGGAGCTGGAGCGGGAGGCGGAGAGGCTCATCGCCGAGATCGACGCCCTAGGAGGCGCGGTGGCCGCGGTGGAGGCGGGCTACTTCCAGCGGGCCATCGAGGAGTCGGCCTGGCAGTTCCAGAAGGAGGTGGAGGAGGGGCGGCGGGTCATCGTGGGGGTGAACCGCTTCGCTGACCCGCAAAGCCACCTCAACGAGCCCACCCCGGTGCAGCGCATCGACCCCGAGCTCCACGCAAGGCGCAAGCGGGAGCTGGCCGAGTTCAAGGCCAGGCGGGATGGGGAAAGCGTGCGGGTGGGCTTGGAGAACCTGCGGCGGGCCGCCAGGGGAAGCGAGAACCTCTTCCCCTACGTGCTGGAGGCCTTCCGCCGCCGGGCCACCCTGGGGGAGGTCTGCGGGGTCCTGCGGGAAGAGTGGGGGGAGTACCAGCCGGGGAGGTAAGAAGGCCCTGCCTGGCCTCCGTCAGGGCGAGAACCTCCGCAAGGGACCTTCCCGAACCCGCGAAAGGGGGTACGAAGGAGGTAGGGATGGAAGGCGAGGCCGAGCTCTGGAGCTTTTTGGAAAGGCACCTGAGGAGCATCTACGAGGGGGACCCCGAGGGCTACCGGGCCACCACCCACGAGGAGCTCGCCCTCTACGAGTGGTTCGTGACCCCCCACCGCTTGGACGGCCTGCCCTTCCACCTCTACATGACCGAGCGCCGCTTCGCCACGGGGGGAAGGCCCTACCGGATCGATCTCCTGGAAAGGCGCCTCCAGCGCTACGGGGAGGTGGCCATCTTCAGCTACACCCTCCTCCTCACCGTGGAGGCGGAAGAGGGCCTCCGCCACCGGGCGGTGAACGAAAGCCGCATAGCGGTGCGCTTCCCCGAGGGCTGGAAGGTGGTGCACGTGCACAAGAGCCCGGCGGGGTAGCCCAGGCCCCCACCTGGTTCCAGGATGGGGTGGCCTAAAGGGGGCCGGGTTTCCCCGGCCCCTCCCCTTCTCCTAGGGCTACGCCCCCTCCTTCAGGCGCTCCACCACGGAGCGGTCCTCGAGGGTAGAGGTATCCCCCTTGATCTCCTTCTCCCCGGCGGCGATCTGCCGCAGGAGGCGGCGCATGATCTTGCCGGAACGGGTCTTGGGCAGGGCGTCGGTGAAGCGCACCTCGTCGGGGCGGGCGATGGCCCCGATGGCCTTGGCCACGTGGGCCTTGAGCTCCTCCCGCAGGGCCTCGGAAGGCGCGTGGCCCTCCTTGAGGGTCACGAAGGCCACGATGGCCTCCCCCTTGATGGGATCGGGGCGGCCCACCACCGCGGCCTCCGCCACCGCCGGGTGGGCCACCAGGGCGGACTCGATCTCCATGGTGCCCAGGCGGTGTCCGGCCACGTTCAGGACGTCGTCCACCCGGCCCTGGATGAGGTAGTACCCATCCCGGTCGCGCCGGGCCCCATCACCGCTGAAGTAGGCTCCCGGGTGCTGGCTGAAGTACTGCTGCAGGAAGCGCTCGGGGTCCCCCCAGACGGTGCGGAGCATGCCGGGCCAGGGGCGCAGGAGGCACAGGTGCCCCCCCTCGTCGGGGTTTTCCACGGGGCGGTGCTCGGCGTCCAGGATCTCCGGTACCACCCCGAAGAAGGGCTTCCCCGCATGGCCCGGCTTCATAGGGTGGGCCCCAGGCAGGGTGGTGATCATGATGCCCCCGGTTTCCGTCTGCCACCAGGTGTCCACGATGGGGCAGCGCCCCTTGCCGATCACGTGGTAGTACCAGAGCCAGGCCTCGGGGTTGATGGGCTCCCCCACGGTACCGAGGAGGCGCAAGGAGTCCAGACGGTGACGGGCGGGCCAGCCCTCCCCCCACTTCATGAAGCTGCGGATGGCGGTGGGGGCGGTGTAGAAGACGCTCACCCCGTACTTGTCCACCAGCTGCCAGAAGCGGTCGGGCTCAGGCCAGTTGGGGGCCCCCTCGTACATCACCGTGGTGGCCCCGTTGAGGAGGGGGCCGTAGACCACGTAGGAGTGGCCGGTGATCCAGCCCACGTCGGCGGTGCACCAGTAGACGTCCTCCTCCTTGAGATCGAAGACCAGCTTGGTGGTGAAGTAGACGTAGGTCATGTAGCCCCCCAGGGTGTGCAGGACTCCCTTGGGCTTCCCCGTGGAGCCCGAGGTGTAGAGGATGAAAAGGGGCTCCTCCGCCTCCATGGGCTCGGGGTCCGAGCGGTCAGGGGCGCCTTCCATGAGCTCGTGCCACCAGTGGTCCCGGCCCGGGGTCCAGGGCACCTCCTCCCCGGTGCGCCGCACCACCACCACGTGCTCGATGGTGGAAACGTCTCTTAGGGCCTCTTCGGCGTTCTGCTTGAGGGGCACCACCTGGCCCCGGCGGAAGCCGCCGTCAGCGGTGATGAGCACCTTGGCCTCGGCGTCCTTGATGCGATCGGCCAAGGCGCTGCTGGAGAAGCCCCCGAAGACCACGGAGTGCACCGCCCCGATGCGGGCCGAGGCCAGCATGGCGATGGCCGCCTCGGGGATCATGGGCAGGTAGATGGTAACCCTATCCCCTTTCCGCACCCCCAGGCGCTTGAGGACGTTGGCGAACTTCTGCACCTCCCGCCAGAGGTCGTGGTAGGTGAGGACCCGCTCCTCCCCCGGCTCGCCCTCCCAGACGATGGCGGCCTTGTTCCGGCGCCAGGTGGCCACATGGCGGTCCAGGGCGTTGTAGGCCAGGTTGGTCCTGCCCCCTACAAACCACTTGGGATGGGGTAGGCCCCCTTCCAGGACCTTCTGCCAGGGATGGAACCAGTGGAGCTCCGCGGCCACCCGGCCCCAGAAGCCCTCTGGATCTTGGATGCTCTCCTGGTAGAGCCTTTGGTACTCCTCCTCGCTCCCGATGTGGGCCCTTTGCCGGAAGGCCTCGCTGGGGTAGAAGACCCGCTCCTCTTTGAGAACACCCTCAATCCGGTCCATGCTCCCTCCTTTGTCCTTGAGGATAGGTTCGCTTCCAGGCAGGGTCAAGAAAAGGGGGGTTTTTCACCATTTGCCAAAGGAGGCCTTTCTTGACAGGGGCCCCCTGCCTTTGGAAGATGAACCCAGATGGCCAGGAAGAGGAGCCTCTCCACGGTCCAGGGGGCCCTGCGTATCCTGGCCCACCTGGCCGAGCACCCCGAGGGGGTGGGGGTCAAGGAGGTGGCCCGCCTCCTGGGGAAAAGTCTCTCCACCGCCTACGCCCTCCTGAACAGCCTGGTGGAGGAGGGCTTCGCCGTAAAGGCCGAGCGAGGTTACCGCTTGGGAAGTGCCAAGAACGTAGCAGCGGAAGCCCTTCCCCCGGTCCCAGGGCGAAGCCCCTACCTGGAGGAGGCCTTGGAGGAGCTCTACCTGCGCACCCGGGAGCGCTGCTACCTGGCCCTCCTCACCCCCGAAGGGGTGCGGCTCAAGACCCGGGGGCGGCAGGGCCAGCCCCACCCCCTGGGGGAGACCTTTCCCCCGGAGTGGCACGCCTTGGCCCTGGGCAAGGTGCTCCTGGCCTTCGGGGCCTTCCCCCTGCCTCCCCTCACCCCCAAGACCCCCTACACCCTCACCGACCCCCTGGCCCTGGAGGAAGAGCTCAAGCGGGTCAGGGCTTCGGGGCTGGCCGTGGAGATGGAGGAGTACGCCCTGGGCATCTCCGGCCTGGCCGCCCCCCTGCTGGACGGGGAAGGGAGGCTTTTGGGGGCCATAGGGGTTAAGATTCCCACCCGGCGTTTCCCCTTCGCCTTCGGCCGCCTGGCCCAGGCCCTAGCGGAGGTGGCCCAGGTTTCCGCCTACCTCAGCCCCCCTGAGCCCCCGGCTCCCCCTCCCCTTCCCGAACCCAGCCTCCGGATCGAGGCAGTAAGCCCCCCACCCGCCCTTGTGGAGAAGGCCAACCTCCGGGACTATGCCGAGGCCTACCGGGCAAGCCTGGAGGACCCCGGGGCCTTCTTCGGCCCCTTCGCCCGGGAGTTCATCTGGGAAAGGCCCTGGAAGGAGGCCTACGATCCGCAAAGCCGCCTCTGGTTCAAGGGCGGGCGTACGAGCGCCGCCTGGAACGCCTTGGAGCGCCACCTACCCGAACGGGCCCAGCAGGTAGCCCTCATCACCCTGGACGGGGAGGGGCGACTGGAGAAGTGGACCTACCGGGAGGTATGGGATCTCTCCCGCCGCCTGGGCGGGGTGCTCAAGGCCCTGGGGGTGAGGGTGGGGGACCGGGTGGCCCTCTACCTGCCCACGGGGGCGGAGGCGGCCCTAAGCCTCCTGGCCCTAGCCCGGCTGGGGGCGGTGCACGTAGCCCTGCCGGTGGGTCTCGGCCCCGAGGCCCTGCGGGAAAGGCTTCTGCAGAGCGGCGCCCGGCTCCTCATCGCCGCGGACGGCTACTACCGCCGCGGCCAGCTCGTCCCCTTGCGGCCGGTGGTGGAGGCGGCGGTCTCCGGCCTAGACCTCCCCGTCCTCTGGCATCCAAGGGGCTCCACGGAGTTCCTGGAACGGGCGTCGGAGGGGAGGCCGGTGGAGGCGGCGCCCGTGGAAGCCCAGCACCCCCTCTTCCTCCTCTACACCTCGGGCTCCACGGGGCGGCCCAAAGGGGTGGTCCACGGCCACGGCGGGTACATGGTGGGGGTGGCCTGGGCGCTCCGCTACCTCTTTGACCTGAGGCCCGGGGAGGTCTTCCACACCACCGCCGACCTCTTCTGGGTGGTGGGCCACTCCTTCGGCCTCTACGCCCCCCTCCTCCTAGGAGGAACGAGCCTCCTGGTGGAGGACCGGCCCGACCACCCGAGCCCCCCCGCCTTCTACGAGAGGCTTGGGCGCCTGGGGGTGGACGTCCTCCTCACCTCCCCCACGGTCCTCCGCGCCCTAAGGCGGCACGGGGAGGCCCGGCCCACGGGGCTTCGCCTGGTGGGGAGCGTGGGAGAGGCCCTGGCCCCCGAGGTCTGGCGCTGGGCCCAGGAGCACCTGGCCTGGCCCCTGGACAACTGGTGGCAGACGGAGCTGGGGGCCCCGGCCCTGGCCACCCCCCTTCCCCTCCCCGCCAAGCCGGGGTACGTGGGGGTGCCCCTCCCGGGGGTGGAGGCAAGGGTGGTGGACGCCGAGGGGCAGGTGCTCCCTCCGGGGGCCAAGGGTCACCTGGTGCTCCTGCGGGCGGGACCGGCCCAGATGGTGGACCTCCTGGGGGGGGAGAGCCCCTGGCAGAGGGGGCTTTACTGGACCGGGGACCTGGCCACCGGGGACGAGGAGGGGTACTTCCGCATCCTGGGGCGCACGGATGAGGTGATCAAGGTGGGGGAGGCCCGCCTGGGCACCGCCGAGGTGGAGGCCGCCGTCCTCACCCACCCCCAGGTGGCGGAGGCGGCGGCCATCGGGGTGCCCGGGGAGGAAGGGGAGGAGATCGCCGTCTTCGCCGTCCCTCGGAACAAGGATCTCCCCCAAGAGCTCAAGCCCCTCCTGGCCGAGAAGCTCAAGGCCCACCTGCTGCGCCACCTGGGCCCCGTGAATCCCCCCCGGATTTACTTTGTGGAAAGCCTCCCCCGCACCCGCAGCGGCAAGATCCTGAGGAGGCTTCTGAAGGCGGAGCTTTTGGGTTTGGATCCCGGGGACACCTCGGGCCTGGAGGAGGAATATGGCGCTGGAAAAGCTTCTTAAGGCGGAGGAAAGGCTTTGGGCACCCGAGGCCCTCAGAGGGCAGGCCAACCTGCAGGACTTTGCCGGGGAGTACCGGAGGAGCCTGGAAGACCCCGAGGGCTTCTGGGGCGAGTGGGCCCGGCGCTTTCACTGGGAAAGGCCTTTTGAGCAGGTGCTGGAGTGGCACCCCCCCGAACACCGCTGGTTCTTAGGGGGCACCACCAACATCGTCTACAACGCCCTGGAGAGGAACGTGGCCCGGGGCCTCAGGAACCAGGTGGCCCTCCTCTACCTGGGGGAGGACGGGCGGGAGGAGAAGCTCACCTACGGGGAGCTTTTGGACCGGGTGCGCCGCCTGGCCACGGGGCTTAGGCGCCTGGGGGTGGAGAAGGGGGACCGGGTGGTGATCTACATGCCCCTGACCCTGGAGGGGGTGCTGGCCATGCTGGCCACCGCCTACCTGGGGGCCATCCACAGCGTGGTCTACGCGGGGCTTGGGGTTTCCGCCCTGCGCGAGCGCATCCTGGACGCGGGGGCCAAGCTCCTCATCGCCGGGGACGTGAGCTACCGGAGGGGCAAGGGGGTGGACCTGCGCTCCATCGTGGAGGAGGCCATCCGGGACCTATTCCTAAAGGTGGTCTGGTTCCAGCGGGCCTTTCAGGCGGAGCTTCCCGAGGGGCACTATGACTTCCAGGAGCTCCTCTGGGGAAGCCCCCCCGAGGCCCGGGCGGAGATGGTGGAGGCGGAGCACCCCCTCTTCATCCTCTACACCTCGGGCTCCACGGGGAAGCCCAAGGGGGTGGTCCACGCGCACGGGGGGTACATGGTGGGCACCACCTACCACCTGCGGGCCTTCTTCGACCTCAAGGATGAGGACGTCTTCTGGACCACCAGCGACATCGGCTGGATCGTGGGCCACTCCTACATCGTCTACGCCCCCCTCCTGGAGGGGATCACCAGCCTCCTTAGGGAAGGGGCCCCCGATCACCCCGACCCCGGGGCCTTCTGGCGGGTGGTGGAGCGCTACCGGGTGAACGTGATGTTCACCGCCCCCACCGCGGTGCGCCTTTTCATGAAGTATGGCCCCGAGTGGCCCGCCAAATACGACCTCTCCTCCCTACGCCTCCTCGCCGTGGCCGGGGAGCCCTTAAACCCCGAGGCCCTGCGCTGGGCCTACCAGCACCTGGCAGAAGGGGGCAGGCGGGGCTTCGTGGCCGACAACTGGTGGCAGACGGAGCTGGGCGGCCCCACCCTGGGCACCCCCCTCGTCCTCCCCGCCAAGCCGGGCTTCGCCGGGGTAGCCCTACCGGGGGTGGAGGCGGCGGTGGTGGACGAGGCGGGGCGGGAGGTGCCCCCAGGGCAAGGGGGGCTCTTGGTGCTCAAGCGCCCCTTCCCCCACATGATGCGCACCGTCTGGGGAAACCACGAGCGCTACCTCCAGTACTGGCGGGAAGTGCCCGGGGGGGTCTACGCCAGCGGGGACGTGGCCAGCCGGGACGAGGAGGGTTACTATAGCGTCCTCGGACGGGCGGATGACGTCCTGAACGTGGCTGGGCACCGCATCGGCACCGCGGACGTGGAAAGCGCCCTGGTCTCCCACCCCGCGGTGGCCGAGGCCGCGGTCATCGGGGTGCCCGACCCTCTCAAGGGGGAAGCCATCAAGGCCTTCGTGGTCCTGCGCCTGGGACAGGCCCCCTCGGAAGAGCTCAAGGAAAGCCTCATCGCCCACGTACGCCGGGAGCTGGGCCCCATCGCCACCCCCGCGGAGGTGGTCTTCCTGGACCGGCTCCCTAAGACCCGCTCGGGCAAGATTCTGCGCCGCCTCCTCAAAGCCCAGGAACTGGGAAAGGACCCTGGGGACCTGTCTACCTTGGAGGAGTAAAGCCTCAAGGACCCCGAGGCTTCCTGTTGGGCTGGAGCCCATTCTTTTGCCACCTTGCCGCCAGGGCAGGCAGCGTGCCTGCGCGACCTTGCGAAAAAGCCGGGATTTCAGGTATTCGCCAAAAGGCCCTTTTCTTGACGGCCCGTAGAGGAGGGACTAAAATCCCCACCAGCAAGCGGGATAACGGTTTGCGCGGCGCGAGCCCTGCTTGCTCCTTTGCTTGAGGGAGGGAGGTATGGACAGAATCCCTGAGGCGGTCAAGGAGTGGTACTGGGGGGAGGTCAAGCGGCTCACCCTGCGCTCGCTCTTCTACTGGATCCTCATCGCCATCGTATTGCCGGTGCTTTCCCCCCTTTTCAAGGGGGTGATCATCGGCCCCCTGCCCTCCTTGCATTGGTACATCAACGGCTTCGTCGTGATCGTGCTGGGTGTCATTCTCATTTTCTGGTACGCTGCCCGCATGAATCGGCTGGACCAAGAGCTGGAGCAAAGGCTCCGGGAAGGGAGGTAGCGGATGGCTCCTGCCAAAGGCATGTCCCCTGTGGTGCGCAACCCCTTGCTGACGGCCATCGTGGTGGTGCTTCTGGCCCTCTTGGCCTACCCCGTGGGGCAGGAGTACCTGACCTCCTTGATCCTCATCATCGGCAGCATCCTGGTCTACCTGGTCCTGGCCCTCACCATCCGCTCCCAAGCGGTGGCCGACTTCTACGTGGCGGGCCGCTCCATCCCCCCAGTGGTGAATGGGGCCGCCACTGCCGCCGACTGGATGTCGGCTGCCAGCTTTCTCTCCATGGCGGGCATTATCGCCTTCTTGGGCTTTGACGCTATGCCCTACGTGATCGGCTGGACCCTGGGCTACACCTTGATGGCCTTCACCATCGCTCCCTTTGTGCGCAAGTCCGGAACCTACACGGTACCCGAACTCATAGAGCGCCTGGCGGGCAACTGGTCCACAGCCCGGGTTATCGCTGTGCTCATGGTTTTCATTACTTCGCTCACCTACCTCACTGCCCAGCTGGTGGGGGTGGGCGTGGTCTTCTCCCGTTTTCTGGGCATCCCCGCCACCATCGCTGTGTTCGTGGGTGTGTTTGGGGCCTTGGCCTACGCTTGGACCAGCGGTTGGCGCAGCATCACCTGGGTGCAGTTCGTCCAGTACTGGGTCCTGATCTCCATGTACCTCCTGCCGGTCCTCATAGCTGCCGCTTTCCTGGGGCTTTACCCCATCCCCCACTTGCAGTACGGCCCCTTGATGGCCGAAGTAGAGGCCCGGGAAGCAGCCGCAGGAATTAGCCCCTTATGGACCGAGCCCTTGGCCCGGCCCTTTGCCGGGGGCACGGGGATGCTGAACTGGATCCTGGCCGCCCTGGTCCTCATGCTGGGCACCATGGGCCTACCCCACATCCTGGTGCGCTTTTACACGGTCACCAACGTGCATGCCGCTCGCCTCAGCGTGGGCTGGGCCCTCCTTTTCATTGGCCTCCTATACACCACGGCCTCCATCTATGCTGCCATCGCCCGGCTCTCCATCAGCAACCTCTGGAACAAGCCCGTGGACGAGGTGATGAACACCCCTTGGATCCAAAAGTGGCTCCCCACGGGCCTGGTGAGGGTCAACGACGCCAACGAGGACGGAATCATCCAACCCGGGGAACTTGCCTTCCACAACGACATCGTGGTGGTGGGCATGCCTGACATGTTTGGGATGCTCTGGCTGATCTCGCCCCTGGTAGCCGTGGGCGGTCTGGCGGCAGCCCTCTCCACCGCAGACGGCTTGCTTCTCGCCATGTCCACGGCCATCTCGCGCGACATCTACAAGCGCTTTATCAATCCCCAGGCCTCGGAGGCGGGCGAGGTGGGCTTCGTGCGGGCCATGCTGGTGGTCATCGGCCTTATTGGCGGCTTCCTGGGCTACCTGGCCATCCGTGACCCCGGCTTCAGCCGCTACGTGGCTCTCCTGGTGGGCTGGGCCTTTGTCTTCGCCGCTTCCACCTTTACCCCCGCCATCATGCTGGGGATCTTCTGGAAACGACTCAACCGCTATGGGATCGTGGCGGGGATGATCGTAGGCATGGCCGTGGCCCTGCCCTACGTGCTGGCGGTGGGGATCTTCGATGCCCAGCCCCTGGTACTCTTTGGCCAGAAGATCGGCACCATTGCTTGGGGGGCCATCTCCTTCCTGGCCAACGCCCTCACCGCCATCGTGGTCTCCCTCCTTACCCCGCCTGAGGGCAAGGAACGGGAGGCCTTTGTGGACCACATGCGCATGCCCGATTAGCGCTAGGCCTTACGGGGGGGCCAGGCTACCCTGGCCCCCTTTTTGAACGCCGTGAGGACCAGGAGACGGAGGCGGCCAAAGCGGTAGACCTGGGTAACGGCCAAACGCAGACCCTCCCACTCGTCATAGCAGAAGACCCGGCGTCCCCCGAGAAGACGCTCCAGAGGCCCTGCAGCTTCGTCAAAGCACGTTACCGGGCGCCGGAGTTCCCCCTTGGTCCAGACGAAAAGGTGGCAAGCGAGGTTGTCTTCCAAACGACGCATCCTCCCCGGGGTTGGCACAAACCGCTCCACGTACTCCGCCAGCCTGGCGTAGATGGCCTCCCTCTCCTCCTCCATCACTTCTTCCATCATAATGGAGAGGACTGCAACGATGGCAACAGACCTCCTGGCCCGCACACCCCCCTTCGACCGGCTGCCGCCGGTGGAGCGGGAAGCCCTGGCCCAAATGGGGCAGACCCTTTCCCTAGGCCCAGGAACCTTACTCCTAGAACAGGGTGGAAATCCAGCCACCAACCTCTACCTCCTTCTAGAGGGCAAGGTAGCTCTTTTGGACGGGGACCGGGAGGTTGGGGTTCTGGGAGCGGGGGAGTTCTTCGGCTACCCCTCCCTCCTCTCGGGGGAACCCCCGGCCTTCAGCGTGGTGACTAAAGGCCCCGCGCAGGTCCTGGCTTTTCCCAAAGAGGCCTTTGAGCGACTCCTGGCCCATCCTGCTGCAGCCCGCTACTTTGGCCAGGGCCTGGTGGAGCGGATCCGCCTCCTCAGGGAGGCCCAGGACCTCTCTTTCATTACCCCTGTGGGCAAGCTAGTGCGCCGAGGGCCCGTGTTCATAGAGCCTTCGGCCACCGTGGCGGAGGCCGCCTGGAGGATGCGCCAGGAGGGGATCAGCAGCCTCCTGGTGGCCGGGGAGCCCCTGGGCATCCTCACCGACCGGGACCTAAGGAACCGGGTGCTGGCGGAAGGCCGCCCCCCCAGCACCCCCGTGGCCGCGGTGATGAGCGCCCCCCTCTTCGCCCTCCCCGCCGAAACCCCCCTCTACGAGGCGGTGGCGGCCATGGTGGAGCGGGGCATCCACCACCTCCCCCTCACCGAGGGGGAGAAGGTGGTGGGGATCGTCACCCACACCGACCTCCTCCTCAGCCAGGTGCAGAGCCCTCTCCTCCTCCTCCGGCGCATCGAAAGGCTCGATCTGGAGCGGTACAGCCTCGAGGTGGCCCGCCTGGTGGAAACCCTCCACGCCCAGGGCCTGGGGGGGATGGAGATCGGGCGGGTGGTGGCCTCCCTGAACGACGCCCTCCTCCGCCGCCTGGTCAAGGAGGCCGAGGCCGCCTTGGGCCCGCCCCCCGTGGCCTACAGCTTCATGGTCTTCGGCTCGGAGGGCAGGCGGGAGCAGGCCCTCCTCACCGACCAGGACAACGCCCTGGTCCTGGAGGAAGAGGGGCACGAGGCCTACTTTCAGGCCCTGGCGGAGCGGGTGGTGGGGGGGCTTTTGCGGGCGGGGATCCCCGAGTGCCGGGGGGGGTACATGGCCACCCGCTGGCGCCTGCCCCTCCCCGAGTGGGTGGCCACCTTCCGCAGGTGGATGGAAGCCCCCGAGCCCCAGGCGCTTCTGGAGGCGCAGATCTTCTTCGACTTCCGGGGGGCCGCGGGGAGCCTGTCCCTGAAGCCCCTGGAGGAGGCCGTCCTGGAAGGCAGCCGAAAGGGGATCTTCCTCTACCACCTGGCCCGGGCGGCCCTGGAGTTCCGCCCCCCCCTGGGCCTCTTCGGCCGGGTGCGCACCGAGGAAGGCCAGGTGGACCTCAAGCGGGGCGCCCTGGCCCCCATCGTGGCCCTGGCCCGGCTTTACGCCCTCATGGCGGGAAGCCTGGCCAAGGGCACGCCGGAGCGCCTGAAGGCCGCGGCGGAAGGGGGCACCCTGAGCCCGGAGGGGGCGGAGGGGCTCCTGGAGGCCTACCGCTTCTTCTTCGGCCTGCGCCTGGCCTACCAGCTCAGGGCCCTCCAGCAGGGTCAGCCCATCGGCAACCGGGTCCTCTGGGCCGCCCTCACCCCCCTGGAACGGCGGAGGGCGCTGGAGGGTTTCCGCCTCATCCTGGAACTCCAGGAGAGCACCGCAGGCCGCTTCCAGATGCGATGAGGGAGAAAGCCTTCGCCCTCTTCCTCCTGGCCCTTTTCCTCTTCACCCTGCCTCTAGGCCTCCTCTTCCGGGAAGCCTGGGGGCCCTTGGGCCTGCCGCCCCTCTACCTCTACCTCTTCGGGGCCTGGGGGCTTACCCTCCTCCTGGCCTTCCTCCTCTACCGGCGGCCATGAACCCCTTCTGGCTCCTCCTCCTCCTCCTGACCTACCTGGGCCTCCTCTTCCTGGTGGCCCTCTTCGGGGAAGGCCGGGGGCGGCGCCTGGCCCAGGGCCCCTGGGCCTACGCCCTCTCCCTGGCGGTCTACGCCACCGCCTGGACCTTCTTCGGGAGCGTGGGCCGGGCGGCCACGGAAGGGGCCACCTTCCTGCCCATCTACCTGGGCCCCACCCTGGTCCTTCTCCTCTGGCCCTTTTTGCACCTTCGGCTCCTGCGCCTGGCCAAGGCCTACGGCCTCACCTCCTGGGCGGATTTCCTGGCGGTGCGCTTCGGGCGGGACCCGGGGCTGGGCGCCCTGGTCACGGGCTTTTTGGTGGTGGGCCTCCTCCCCTACCTGGCCTTGCAGCTCAAGGCCATCGCCCAGGGCTTCCTCTTCCTGAGCGGGGAGGAGGCCCCCCTGGCGGACGCGGCCCTGCTCACCGCCTTGGCCCTGGCCCTCTTCGCCATCCTCTTTGGCACCCGCCGCCTGGACCCCGCCGAGCGGCACGAGGGGCTGGTGCTGGCGGTGGCCTTCGAGTCCCTGGTGAAGCTCCTGGCCCTCCTCCTCGTGGGGGGGTTCGTCCTCCTCCGCCTGGGGAACCCCTTCCCCGAGGCCCGAGGGAGGCCCGACCTCGAGGCCCTCCTCCTCTTCCCCACGGATCTGGAGGCCTACCTCTCCTGGGGAGCCCTGGTGGTCCTTTCCGGGCTGGCCTTCCTCTTCCTGCCCCGGCAGTTCCACGTGAGCGTGGTGGAAAACGTGAAGGAGGAGCACCTGCCCAAGGCCGCCTGGGGGTTTCCCCTCTACCTTTTCCTCATCAACCTGCCCATCCTGCCCCTGGCCCTCTACGGCCGCCTCCTCCTCCCCGGGGAAAACCCCGACCTCTACGTGCTCGCCCTCCCCCTCACCCTGGGAGGGGAGGGCATCGCCCTTTTGGCCTTCCTGGGGGGGGTTTCCGCCGCCACCGCCATGGTGATCGTGGAGAGCCTGGCCCTCTCCATCATGGTCTCCAACCACCTCCTCTCCCCCCTCCTCCTCCGCTTCCGGGCCCTGGGGAGCCTCCTCCTCTGGCGGCGGCTCGCCATCCTCCTGGTGATGCTCCTGGCCTACCTCTACTTCCGCCTGGCCGGGGAGGCCTACGCCCTGGTGGCCATGGGCCTCATCTCCTTCGTGGCCGTGGCCCAGCTGGCCCCGGCGGGGCTTTTGGGCCTCTTTTGGAAGGGGGCCACCCGCCAGGGGGCCCTGGCGGGGCTCCTGGGGGGGATGGCCCTTTGGGCCTACACCCTCTTCCTCCCCGCCCTGGCCCGCTCGGAGTGGCTGCCCGAGGTCTTCCTCACCGGACCCCACCCCCTCCTCCACCCCGAGGGGCTCCTGGGGATCCGGGGCCTGGACCCGGTGACCCATGGCTTCCTGGTGAGCCTCACCGCCAACCTGGCCCTGCTCCTCGGGGTGTCCCTCCTCACCGGCAAGGAGGGGGCCGAGGCCCGGGAGGCGGAGGCCTTCGCCCGAGGCCGGCCCCAGGCCGGCCGCCTGGGGGAGGCGGAGGAGCTGGCCCAGCTCCTCGCCCGGGTCCTGGGGCCGGAGGCCGGGGAGGCCTTCCTCCAGCGGGCGCAGGGCCTGGCCCCCTCGGAGCAGACGGCCCAGGCGGAGGCCATGCTGGCCGGGGCGGTGGGACCGGCCACGGCCCGGCTCCTCCTGGCCAGCGCCACCCGGGAGGCCCCCCCTGAGGCCCTCCTGGAGGAGGCGGCCCGGGAGTCCCGGGAGGTGCGGGCCTACGCCCGGGCCCTGGAGGAGGCCAGGCGGGAGCTGGCCGAGGCCTACGAGCGCCTCAAGGCCCTGGACGAGGCCAAGGACGAGCTCCTCGCCGCGGTCTCCCACGAGCTCAAAACCCCCCTCACCGCGGTGCGGGCCCTGGCGGAGATCCTGGAGGCCCACCCCGACCTCCCCGAGGGGGAGCGCCGCCGCTTCACCGCCCTCCTGGTCAAGGAGGCGGCCAGGCTCTCCCGCCTGGTGGAGGAGGTGCTGGCCTACACCCGCCTGCAAGCGGGCCTGCCCCTGGCGCAAAGGCCCACGGACCTCAGGGCCCTGGCGGAGGAGGCCCTGGCCCTGGTGGAGCCCCTGGCCGGGGAGCAGGGGATTAGAATGGAGGCCCACCTGGCCCCCCTCCGCGCCTTCACCGACGGCGACCGGGTCCTACAGGTGCTCCTCAACCTCCTGCACAACGCCCTGCGCCACGGGCGAAGCCGGGTGCGGCTGGAGCTTACGGCCGAGGGGGGGGAGGCCCTCTTCCGGGTGGCGGACGACGGCCCCGGGGTGCCCGCAGAGGCCCGGGCCCTGGTTTTCGAGCCTTTCCAGAGCTTTTCCGGGGGCACGGGGCTGGGGCTTTTCCTGGCCCGCAGGCTGGTGGAGGGCCTGGGAGGGCGGATCTGGCTGGAGGAAGGGCAAGGGGCTGCCTTCGCCTTCACCCTGCCCCTGGAGGTGAGCCATGAGGATCCTGGTGGTGGACGACGAGGAGAGCATCCTGATCCCCCTGGAGTTCCTCCTGAGGAGGGCCGGGCATGAGGTGGACCTGGCCCGGACGGGGGAGGAGGCCTTGGCGTGGCTGGGGGAAGGGACCTTTGACCTGGTGGTGCTGGACCTGATGCTCCCGGGGGTGGACGGCTTTGCCGTTTTGCAGCGGATCAAGGGGCAATCCCCCTCCCCCAAGGTCCTGGTCCTCACCGCCCGGGGCCGGGAGGCGGACCGGGCCAAGGCCCTGGCCCTGGGGGCTGAGGCCTTCATGGCCAAGCCCTTTGGCACCGAGGCCCTTCTGGCCGAGATCCGGCGCCTCTTGGAGGAGGGGTGAGGGAGGCCTTGCGCTTTCTGGGGGCCCTCCTCCTGGGCCTCCTCCTGGTGGGGGGAGCGGTGGGCCTCGGCCTCTTCCTCCTCCTCCAGGGGGAGGAGGCCCTGGGGCGGGAGCTCCTCCGGGTGGCCGGGGAGCGGTTCCCGGCCCTCCTTTTCGTGGGTGCCCTCTTTGTCCTGGTGCTGGCCGCCCTCCTCTACCCCCTCTTCCTGGGCTACCTGGCGGCCACCCGGGCCCTGGGCCAGGAGGCGGAGGTGCTCCTCGCCAACCCCGCCCACCGCCTGCGCCTCCGGGGGCCCTTTGAGCTCCAGGCCCTGGCGGGCCTCATCAACCGCCTGGCGGCGCATAGGGAAGCCCTGGAGAAGGAGGTGGAGGCCCGGGTCAGGGAGGCCAAGGCCCTCCTGGAAGGGGAAAGGCAGAGGCTTGCCGCCCTCATCGGCCACCTGCCCCAAGGGGTGGTGCTGGCCACCCCCCGGGGCCAGGTCCTCCTCTACAACGCCCCGGCCCGGCGGCTCCTGGGGGAGGGCCTGGGGGCGGGCAAGAGCCTCTTCGGCCTCCTGGACCGGGGGCTTCTGGTCCACGCCCTAGCCCTGCCCGAGGAGCGCTTCCTGGCCCCGGGGCCCAAGGGGCTCCTCCAGATCCAGGCGGTGCCCCTGGAGGGGGAGGGTGGCTTCCTGCTCCTCCTGGAGGAGGCCCAGGAGGGGGGGGGTCCGGAGGGGGCTACCTTGCACCGCCTCAAGGACAAGCTCGCGGGGCTCAAGGCCCTGGTGGAGGCCCTGGGGAGCGAGACCTTACCCGAGGGCCTGAAACCCCTGCTCCGCACTGCCCGGGCCACCGCGGAAGAGCTCTCCGCCCTGGCGGCCCGCCTCGAGGCCCCCCCCAGGGCGGCGGAGGTGCGGGCGGAAGACCTCCTCTCCCTTCTGGCCCAGGCCCTGGAACGGGAGGCAGGGGTCTCACCGGGGCTGGCCCTGGAGGAGGAGGCCAAGGGCCTCTTGGTGCGGGCCGACACCTACGCCCTGGTCCGGGGCCTGGCCGCCACCTTGCGGGAGGAAGAGGAGGTCTTCCTCCAGGGGGAGCGGGCGGGCGGGCTTCTGCGCCTCACCCTCACCCTCCCCCACCCCATCCCCGACCCCCATCCTTCCCTGGAGGAGGCCGTGGAGCGGGCCGAGGGCAGCCTGTGGCGGGAGGGTTTCAGGCTCCACCTCCTCCTGCCGGCCCGGGAAGCCCCCCGGCTCCCCCCCAGGGAGGGTCCTCCCCCCCGGGCGGAGGTCTTCGACCTCTCCCTCCTCGCCATTCCCGAGGAGCTGGAGGAGGCCCCCCTGGAGGGGCTTCTCTACACCGCCTTCGACCTGGAAACCACGGGCCTGGACCCCGAAAAGGACGCCATCATCGCCCTGGGGGCGGTGCACCTCCTGGGCCGCCGGGTGCTCCGGCAGGAGACCTTCGAGGCCCTGGTGGACCCGGGCCGCCCCATCCCCAGGGCTTCCACCGAGATCCACGGCCTCACCTGGGAGATGCTGCAGGGCAAACCCCGGCTGGAGGAGGTGTTGCCAGGCTTCCGGGCCTTCTTGGAGGACACCGTGCTCCTGGCCCACAACGGGGCCTTCGACATGGCCTTCCTGCGCCGGGCCGGGGTGGACCAGCCCCCCCTGGTGGACACCCTCCTCCTCTCCCACCTCCTCTTCCCCGACCTTCAGGACCACCGCTTGGAGCGGCTGGCGGAGCGCTTCGGGGTACCGGTCCTGGGCCGCCACACCGCCTTAGGGGACGCCCTCATGACCGCCGAGGTCTTCGCCCGCATGGTCCCCCTGCTGCGGGAGCGGGGGTACCGGACCCTGGGGGAGGTGCTCCGGGACTGCGCCCGGCTCCCCCTGGCCGGGCTCAGGTACTAGGCCGCCCCAGGGCCCTCCTCCCGATGTCCCGGCGGTAGACCGCCCCTGGAAAACCCACCTTCGGGAGGAAGGCGTAGGCCCGTTCCCGGGCCTCCCCCAGGTCCTTCCCCAGGCCCACCACGTTCAGGACCCGGCCCCCCGCGCTCACCAGACCCTCCCCTTCCCGCCTGGTACCCGCGTGGAAGACCAGGACCCCCTCGGGGGGCTCGGGGACGCGAAGGGGAATGCCCTTCCGGGGAGCCTCGGGGTAGCCCGGGGCCGCCAGAACCACGCAAACCGAAGCCCCCTCCCGCCAGGCGAGGCCGGCCCCCGTAAGCCGCCCCTCGGCCACCCTTAGGGCCAGCTCCACCAGGTCGCTCTCCAGAAGGGGCAGGAGGGCCTGGGCCTCGGGGTCCCCGAAGCGGGCGTTGAACTCCAGCACCTTGGGGCCCTCCCGGGTAAGCATGAGGCCGGCGTAGACCACCCCCCGGTAGACCACCCCCTCGGCCCGCAGGCCCCGGAGGAGGGGCCTCAGGATCTCCTCCTCCACCCGCCGCAAGGTGGCCCCATCCATGGGGTAAGGGGCCACCGCCCCCATCCCCCCGGTCATGGGCCCCTGGTCCCCGTCCAGAAGGCGCTTGTGGTCCTGGGAGGGGAGGAGGGGCAACAGGGTTTCCCCATCGGTGAGGGCCAGGACCGTGGCCTCCTCCCCCTCGAGGTACTCCTCGATGACCACCTCCCCCCCCTCGGCCCGGTTGAGGATGTTGGCCACCGCTTGCTTGGCGGCGTGGAGGTCGAAGGCCACCGTCACCCCCTTGCCCGCCGCCAGCCCGGAGTCCTTGACCACCACAGGCACCCCCACCTCCTCCAGGTACTCCAGGGCCAGGATCGGGTCCTGGAAGGTCCGGTAGCGGGCGGTGGGGATGCCGTAGCGCTCCATGAGGCCCTTGGCGAAGGCCTTGGAGCCCTCGATCATGGCCGCCTTTTGGGTGGGACCGAAGATGCGCAAACCCCGTTCCAAAAAGGCGTCGGCGATGCCCTCCACCAGGGGGGCCTCCGGGCCCACCAGGGTGAGGTCGATCCCCTCGCTCAAAGCCCAGTCCGCCAGGGCCTCCACCTCCCCGCTCCAGGGGACGAGCTCCGCCAAGGCGGCCATCCCGGCGTTGCCGGGGGCGGCGTAGAGCCTCTCCACCAGAGGGCTTTGGGCCGCCTTCCACAGGAGGGCGTGCTCCCGCCCCCCGGAACCCACCACCAGGACCCTCATAGGGGGGATTCTACCCGCTTCAGGGCCCCCAGGACCGGCCCCCGCACCGGTTCGGGGAGCTCTGCGGCCTCCTCCTTCAGGGCCGGGTGGGGACAGGCGAGGAGATGGGCAGCGAGGAAGGCCCCCCGGACCCAAGGGTCCCGCCCCCCCTCCCCAGGCTGGGGGGCGGCGAGGGCCTGAAGGGCCTCTCCCAGGAGGTCCTCCCGGCCCCAGGCCCGGAGGAGGGCGAGGGCCTTCAGGCCCAGGGCCCGCTCCCGGGGGGGAAGGGCGAGGAGGGAAGGCGCCAGGGGTCCGAAGGCCTCCGGGGGCCGGGCGAGACCCAGGAGGACCAGGCGCACCGCCTTGGGGTAGAGCCGGTGTTCCAGGCGGAGCACCCGCCTCTCCAGAAGCTCCGGGGTGTCCCCGGGGAGGACGGGCACCCGCCCCTGGAGCACGATGGGGCCGGTGTCCATCCCCTGGTCCACGAAGTGGACGGTGCTCCCCGTCTCCCGCTCCCCGGCCTGGAGCACCCGTTGGTGGACGCGAAGCCCGGGGTAATCGGGAAGGAGGGAGGGGTGGATGTTGAGGAGGCGGCCGTACCACCTCCCCACGAAGGCCGGGGAGAGGAGGCGCAGGAAACCCGCGAGGAGCACCAGGTCCACCCTCCGCTCGGCCAGGAGGGCCAGGGCCTCCCCCTCGAAGGCCCGCCGCCCCCGCCAGGGGAGGAAGAGGGCCTCCACGCCCCGCCCCCTCGCCCGCTCCAAGGCGAAGGCCTCGGGGTTGTCGGAGAGGACAAGGACCACCTCCCCCAGGGGGTGGCCCTGGGGAAAGGCCTGGAGGAGGGCCTCGAGGTTCGTCCCCCGCCCCGAGGCGAAAACGGCCATCCGCGCCGGGCGGCCTAAGGGAAAGGGGCTCAGCATCCTATGCCAGCGCCTCCGGATGGTGCTTCTGCCAGTAGCGCACCAGGCCCTGCAGGTTCATGAAGGGGGGATCGGCGAGCTCGTAGAGGTGGACCCCCGCCTCATCCACCCCAGCCCGCAAAAGCCCCTCCCGCCAGTAGGCCTCGAAGCGGGGGGTCAGGGCCTCGGGGGAAAGGCCCTCCTTGAGGCGGCTTAAGGTCCAGCCCGCCCAGTCCTCCAGGGCCTGGCGCAGGGCCAGGAGGTGGGCCTCCACGTCCCGGTAGGCCCCGAAATGGGTGAGGTAAAGGGCCTCGGGGCGGAGGGCCAGGACGCGGTCCAAGGAGGCGTACCAGCTCTCCAGGTGGATGTCGGGAGGGGGGGTGGGGGGGAGGACGGGCCCGGGGGCGATGCGCACCCCGGCGATGTCCCCGGCAAAGAGGGCCCCGTCCACCAGATAGGCGTGGTGGTGGCTGGCGTGGCCCAGGGTCTCCAGGGCCTGCACCCTAAGCCCTCCCAGATCCACCACCTCCCCGTCCCCCAGGACCCGCACCCTTTCCTCGGGCACCCCCCGGAGTTCCCCCCAGAGGGGCCTCAGCATGGGGCCGTAGATGCGCTCGGCGGAGGCCAGAAGGCGAGAGGGGTCCAGGAGGTGGGGAGCGCCCCGGGGGTGGACGTACACCGTGGCCCCCCCCTCCGCCAACCGCCAGGCGGCCCCCGCGTGGTCCAGGTGGATGTGGGTCACGAACACGTGGCGCACCTCCTCCGGGGCGACCCCCTCCTCCCGCAGGGCCTCCACCAGCCGGGGGTAGGTGCTCTCGGGCCCGGTTTCGATGAGCACCGGGCCCTCCCGGGAATCCAGGAGGAAACTGGCGATGACCCGCTCCGCCCCCTGGAAGCGGAGGTCCAGGACCCTCACCACGGGCGCACCTCCTTGGGGCCGATACGGGTGTGCAGGGTACCGATCCCCTCCACCGCCACCTCGATGCGGTCCCCTGGGTTCAGAACCCCCACCCCCTCGGGGGTGCCGGTGAGAACCACGTCCAGGGGCTCCAGGGTCATGAAGCTGGAGATGTAGGCCAGAATCTCCGCCACGCTGAAGATCATGGCCGAGGTGTGCCCCTCCTGCCTTAGCTCGTCGTTCACGTAGGTGCGCACCCAGGTGTTCTGCGGGTCCAGGCCGGTTTCGATCCAGGGCCCCAGGGGCAGGAAGCCGTCGGCGCTCTTGGCCCTGACCCACTGCAGGTCCCGCCTCTGGGCGTCCCGGGCGGTGATGTCCACGGCGATGGTGTAGCCCAGGACGTGGTCCAGGGCCTTTTCCGGGGGGACGCGGCGCATCCGGTCCCCGATGACCACCGCCAGCTCCCCCTCGTAGTGGAGCTCCTGGGTGAAGAAGGGGTAGGGCACCGCCTCCCCGGTGTTCCAGGGGTCCCGGGGATTCGCCGGGTGGGCCAAGGCGTTGGGGGCCTTGAGGAAGAGGCCCGGCTCCTTGGGCAGGTCCTGGCCGAAGTCGTGGCCCATCTCCCGGATGTGCTCCCGGTAGTTCCGCCCCACGCACACGATCTTGCTGGGGGTAGCGGGCACCAGGAGGCGCACCGCTGCCAGGTCGTAACGCCTCCCCGTGGGGTTGCCCCCGGGGCCGTCCGTCTCCACCACCGTCTCCCCCTCCAGGATCCCCCAGCGGCCTCCGCCAAAGCGCAGGATCTTCATGCCCCAAGGCTACCACCTTCCCCGGAGAATCTGCACGCCCCTCAAGGCCACCAAGGCCGCCACCAGGGCCGCCCCCAGCCGCCCCCCCTCGGGGACCAGGAGGAGGAAGGCCAGGTAGCCGAAGGCGGCGCCGAAGGGAATGGGGTAGATGCCCCGCCGGCGCAAGCGCCAGTAGAGGGCGTGGTAGAGCCCCGCCACCCAGAGCCCCACCCCGGCCGCCGCCAGGGTCTCCCCCGGAAACCAGACCAGGAAGAAGCCCAGGGAAGGGGCGATGCCCCCGCCCCCCCGGAAGCGGAAAAAGAGGGGCCAGTTGTGCCCCGCCACCACCGCCGCCCCCGCCAGGGGCCGCCACTCCAGGGGGGTGAGAGAGGCGGCCAGGGCCCCCTTGCCCAGGTCGAAGAGGACCACCAGGGCCGAGGCCAGAGGCCCCTTGCGCCGGAAGACCCCCGAGCCCCCGGGGAGATCCCGCCCCCGCACCTCCGGGAAGAGGAGGAGCCCCGCCACCAAGGAGCCCAGGAGGTAAGCCAGGACCAGGTAGCCCACGGCCCCATTCTTGCAGGAAGGGCCTCCCTGCCCTATCCTGAGGGTGGAAGTTTCCACGGGCGCGCTCCCTCTTTGCCCCGATCCCACCATGAAAAGGAAAAGACCTACCATCCACGAAGTGGCCACCCGGGCCGGGGTGGGCCTGGGCACGGTGAGCCGGGTGCTCAACAACCACAAGGCGGTGCGCCCGGAAACCCGGGCCCGGGTTCTCCGGGCCATGGAGGAGCTGGGCTACACCCCCAACCCCCACGCCCGGCGCATCGCCGGGGGCCGGAGCTACACGGTCTCCATCCTCCTCCCCTTCGTGGCCACGGAGTTCTACCGCAGGCTCATCGAGGGCCTAGAGGGCGTGCTCCTGGAGAAGCGCTACGACCTGGCCCTCTTCCCCATCCTCTCCCAGAACCGCCTCCGGCGCTACCTGGAGAGCACCACCCTGGCCTACCTCACCGACGGGCTCATCCTGGCCTCCTACGACCTCACGGAGCACTTCGACGGGGGACGCTTGCCCACGGACCGCCCCGTGGTGCTGGTGGACGCCAGAAACCCCCGGTACGACTCGGTGTACCTGGACAACTCCCTGGGCGGCCGCCTGGCGGGGGAGTGCCTAGCCCGCTTTCCCGGGGCCATCTTCGCCATCAAGGTGGAGGAGGAGCCCGACCGCGCCTTCCGGCACACGGTCTTTGCCGAACGGATGGCGGGTTTCGCCGAGGCCCTGGCGACGGCGGGGCGCCCTTTCCCTCCGGAGCACCTGTACACCACGAGGCTCTCCCAGGAAGGGGGGAGGCTGGCCCTGCGGTACTTTCTGGAGAGAACCTCTCCCCCCCTCAACGTCTTCGCCGGGGCCGACCTGGTGGCCCTGGGGGTCCTGGAGGAGGCGGGGCGCCTGGGCCTGACCGTGGGGCGGGAGGTGCGGGTGCTGGGTTTTGACGGCCACCCCTTCGCCGAGGAGGTGGGGCTTTCCACCATCGCCCAGCCGGTGGAGGCCATGGGGGCCAAGGCGGCCCAGCTCCTCCTGGACCGGATGCAAGGCTACACCGGCCCTCCCCGCGAGGTCCGGTTCGAGCCCATCCTGATCGAGCGCGAGTCCACCGGAGCGGGCGCAGGGGCGCCCTACGTTCCCTAGGGCCATGGGGGCCCACCTGGCCACCACCCTGGCGCGGATCGCCCTCCTCCTGCCCATCGGCGCCATCTTCCTGGGAGGCATCTACTTTGCCGTGCAGTCCCTCCTCCTGGTCCTCGGGGCCTTGCCCCTGGAGCTCAACGAGGCCCTTCCCCGCCTCATCAAGGCGGTGGAGGTCTCCCTTCTGAGCGCCACCTTCTTCATCTTCAGCCTGGGCCTCTTCGAGCTCTTCATCCGCTCCCTGCCGGAGACCAGCCGGAGCGTCTTCTTCGTCCAGAACCTTTCCGGTTTGAAAAACCGGCTGGGGGAGGTCATCATCACCCTGCTCCTGGTCATCTTCTTCGAGCGGGTCCTCTTTCTGGAGCTGGAGGCGGCCCTGGACTACCTGCTCTTCGCCGCCGCGGTCCTCCTCCTGGCGGCGGCCCTTTGGCTCCTGCGCCGCCAGCGGGAATAGGTGCCATGCTGGTCTACCTGGACCAGAACTACGCCAGCCGCATGGCCAAGCACCTCCTGGGCCAGGGGGGGCACGAGGCCTTCGGCCGGCTCTACCGGGCTCTCAAGGGCCGGGCCCTGGCCCCGCCGAGCCCCTTCCACGTCCTGGAAACCCTACACCCCGTGCGGGGGCCGGAGGAGAGGGTGGGCTACCTCCTCCCGGCCCTCCAGGAGGTTTTCGCCGCCCTTTCGGGAGGCCTTTGGGTCCGCCCTTGGCAGGAGGTGGCCTGGAGGCAGGCCCGGGGGCTCTTTCGGGAAGACCTCCTCTGGACGGGGGGGAGCTGGGAGGTCCCCGCGGACCTCTCCCCCTTCCTGGGCCTGCCCGAGGCCCTGAGGGGCCTCCCCTACCGGGAGGCCCTCGAGGCCGCTCTGAAGGAGGTAAAGGGGCGCACCGGCCTGGGCGAGGTTCCCTTCGTGCGCCTCCTCGCCCGCCTCCTCGCCCTCATGGCCACAGACCCTCACCGCAAACCCCGCCCCTCCGACCTCTTGGACGCGGTGATGGCCGCCACCTTGTACCCCTACGCGGACCTCCTCCTCACCGACCGCTACCTCCGGAACCTCCTGCCGGAAAGGAGCGTGGGGGGAAGGCAAAAGGAAGTGGAAGCCCTGGTCGACCGCCTCTCCCACGGAGTAGACTCCTCCCCGTGAAGGGGATCAGAGACCCCAGGCTCCTCCCCATCGCCGAGAAGGTGGAGGCGGGGGGACGGCTTTCCTTCCAGGAAGGCCTCGTCCTCTACGAGACCCAGGACCTCCCCACCCTCATGCGCCTGGCCAACCGGGTGCGGGAGCGGAAGCACGGCCACAAGACCTACTTCGTTCACTCCATCCGCGTTTCCCAGACCAACATCTGCTACGTGGGCTGCACCTTCTGCGCCTTCCAGCGCAGGTTCGGGGAGGAGGGAGCCTGGGACTGGGAGGTGGAGGAGGTGGTGGCCTGGGTGCGGGAGCGCTACCAGCCCGGCCTCACGGAGATCCACCTGACCGCGGGCCACCACCCCAAAAGGCCCTTTACCTACTATCTGGACCTGGTGCGGGCCCTGAAGGCCAGTTTCCCCGGGGTGCAGGTGAAGGCCTGGACCGCGGCGGAGATCCACCACTTCTCCAAGATCGCCCGCCTGCCCTACCGGGAGGTGCTCCAGGCCCTCAAGGAGGCGGGCCTGGATGCCATGCCCGGGGGCGGGGCGGAGATCTTCGCCGAAAGGGTACGGCGGCGGATCGCCCGGGCCAAGGTCTCCGCGGAAGGGTGGCTTTCGGTCCACCGCACCGCCCACCAGCTGGGGATCCCCACCAACGCCACCATGCTCTACGGGCACATCGAGACCCTGGAGGAGCGCCTGGACCACATGGACCGCCTGCGCCGCCTCCAGGACGAGACCGGGGGCTTCATGAGCTTCATCCCCCTGGCCTTCCAGCCAGACGGAAACCCGCTGGCCCGGGAGCTCGGCAAGCGGGAGCACACCACGGGGCTGGACGACCTCCGCAACCTGGCGGTGGCCCGGCTTTACCTGGACAACATCCCCCACATCAAGGGGTACTGGGCCACCCTGACCCCGGAGCTGGCCCAGGTCTCCTTGGACTGGGGAGTGACGGACATCGACGGCACCCTCATCGAGGAGCGCATCGTGCACATGGCGGGAAGCCCCACCCCCGAGGGGCTTTCCAAGGAGGCCCTGGCCCAGATCATCCTGGCCGCGGGGCGGATCCCCGTGGAGCGGGACGCCCTCTACCGGGAGGTGCGGGTCTGGGACCGGGTGGGAGCCTGATGGCCTACGTCCTGGGGGTTCCCCTTTACGCCAACACCGCCCCCCTCTACCGCTTTCTGGAGCCCGATGGCTGGACCCTGCGCTACGGCGTGCCCTCGGAGCTCAACCAACAGGTTCGCTCAGGGGAAATAGGGCTTTCCCTGGTCTCCAGCTACTTCTACCTGAAACACCAGGAGGAGCTCGCCCTCCTTCCCGACTTCTCCGTGGCCGTTTTGGGCCGGGTCTACTCGGTGAACCTTTTCCACCGGGGGGAGCTTGCCCACCTGAAGCGGGTGGCCCTCACCACGGAAAGCGCCACCAGCGTGGCCCTCCTCAAGCTCCTTCTCCGCGAGCAGGGCCTGGCGCCCAGGTACGAGCGGGCGGAAGGAGGGTTGGAGCTTCTGGAGGCCTACGACGGGGTGCTCCTCATCGGCGACCGGGCCATCCAGGCCTACGCCCGCCTCCTCCCCGCCCTTCCCGAAACCCCCCACGCCCTCCCCACCCGCTTTGGGGAGGTAGGGGTGGAGGACCTCTCCATGCTCTGGTTTGCCCGCACCAAGCTCCCCTTCGTCTTTGCCGTCTGGGCCTACCGCAAGGAGAACCCGCCCCCTAAGGCCCTGGTGGCGGCCCTGAGGCGGGCCCGGCGGCTGGGCCTGGCCCGCCTGGGGAAGGTGGCCGAGGCCGAGGCCCGGCGGCTTGGGGTCCACCCCGCCCTGATGGAGCACTACCTTTGGAACTTCCGCTACCACCTGGAGGAACCGGACCGCCTGGGGCTTTCCGCCTTCGCGGAGGCCTTGGGCCTGCCCTTCGCCCCTATGTACTACTCTGAATAGTGCTTGACTTTATATAGCACACCGCGTAGCATGGCCTTGGGCCCCAGGCCCGAAGGGAGGAAAGGATGCGTTGGAACCTAGACCCCGCCCACACCAGCGTGGAGTTCGCCGTGCGTCACATGATGATCGCCACGGTGAGGGGTACCTTGAACCTCAAGGAGGGCTACGTGGAGACGGACGGGGCGGGAAGGCCCCTCAAGGTGGAGGCCCGGCTGGACGCCCAGAGCATCCACACGGGGGTGGCCGACCGGGACGCCCACCTGCGCTCGGCGGACTTCCTGGATGCGGCCAACCACCCCGAGATCCTCTTCCGAAGTGAGCGGATCACGCCCCTCGGGGAAGGCCGTTACCGGGTGGAAGGGGAGGTCACCATCCGCGGCGTCACCCGGCCGCTGGCCTTTGAGGTGGAGACCTTTGGACCCGCCAAGGATCCCTGGGGCAACGAGCGCATCGCCGCCCACTTCCAGGGCAGGCTGAACCGCAAGGACTTCGGCCTCAGCTGGAACGTGGCCCTGGAGATGGGCGGGGTGCTGGTGGGGGAGGAGGTGCGCTTCAGCGTGGACACAGAAGCGGTCAAGGCGCAGGAGGCGGTGGCGCGGTAATGGCCTTCCCTAGGCGGCTCCTAGGCCTGGCCCTCAGGGTGCGGGACCTGGGAGCCGCCTTGGGCTTTTACCGGGACCTCCTGGGGCTTGGGTTAGAGGAGGGTTGGTCCCGCTACCGACTGGCCCCCGAAGGGCGGGGCTTTTACCTGGAGCTTCTTCACGATCCTCAGGCTCCCATGAGGCCCTACCCCTCGTTAGGCCTCTACCACTTTGCCCTCCTCCTGCCTGACCGGCGAGCCCTGGCGGGGGTGGCCAGGAGGCTTTTGCAGGGCGGGGCCACCTTTGAGGGCGCAGCAGACCACGGGGTCTCCGAGGCCCTTTACTTCCGCGACCCGGAGGGGAACGGCCTCGAGCTCTACTGGGACCGGCCGCAGGAGAGGTGGCCCGGAGGGACACGGATGTTCACCGCCCCCCTGGACCTGGAGGGGCTCCTCAGGGAAAGCCCTGGGCCGAGCCCCCTCGCCCCGGAGGCGCTCCTCGGCCACATCCACCTGCACGTGGCTAGCCTCCAAGAAGCGAGACCTTCTTCGCCGGGGCTCTGGGCATGGCCACCACCCTGCGCACCTACCCGGGCGCCCTCTTCTTCGCCTGGGACGGCTACCACCACCACGTGGGGGCCAACACCTGGGCGGGCAAGCGCCCGGCCCCGCAAGGGGCCACGGGGCTCCTGGGCTATGCCCTCCTGGACCCCTTGGATCGGGAGGAGGAGTTTCTGGACCCCTGCGGGGCCAAGGTCCGCCTGGTGCGAAAGGTGGCCTAACCCCGGCCCGCGCCCCTTGACAAGGCCCGGGGCCTCGCCTAGGCTTAGGGGCAATATGCGGACCTTCGGGCGCCCCTTCGGCTTTTATCCTCCTGCCGGGGGCGCTTTGCGGTCTGCATAGGCTTTGGCCGCAAGTGGGCGCCCCCAAAAGGGGGCGCCCCAGGCTTTTTAGGAGGGGAGCATGCTGATCGTGATGCGGCACGGGCATACGGAGGAGGAGCTTTCCCAGGTGATCCGGGAGATCGAGCAGGTGGGGTACCGCCCCCACCTCTCCCGGGGGGTGGAGACCACCCTGGTGGGGGCCATCGGCCGGGGGCCCACCCCCGAGCTCATGGAGCACTTCCGGGCCCTGCCGGGGGTGGCGGAGGTCATCCCCATCTCCAAGCCCTGGAAGCTGGCAAGCCTCGAGGTCCAGCCCTTCCCCACCGTCCTGGAGTTCCCCACGGGCAAGACGGGGGGCGGGCACGTCCTGGTGGCGGCGGGCCCCTGCGGGGTGGAGTCCAGGGAGCAGACCCTAAAGGCCGCCCGCTACGCCAAGGCCCACGGGGCGGGGATGCTCCGGGGCGGGGCCTTCAAGCCCCGGACGAGCCCCTACGCCTTCCAGGGCCTGGGGGTGGAGGGCCTGAAGATCCTGGCGGAGGCCCGGCGGGAAACGGGCCTCCCCGTGGTCACCGAGGTGCTCTCCCCCGAGCAGGTGGCGCTGGTGGCGGAGTACGCGGACGCCCTCCAGATCGGGGCCCGGAACGCCCAGAACTTCGCCCTCCTCCAGGCGGTGGGGGAGGCGGGCAAGCCCGTCCTCCTCAAGCGGGGAATGAGCATGACCCTGGAAGAGTTCCTGATGAGCGCGGAGTACATCCTCTCCCGGGGGAACATGCGGGTGATCCTGGTGGAAAGGGGGATCCGCACCTTCGAGCGGGCCACCCGCTTCACCCTGGACGTGGCCGCGGTGCCCGTGCTCAAGAGCTGGACCCACCTCCCCGTATGGGTGGACCCCTCCCACCCCGCAGGGCGGCGGGAGTGGGTCATCCCCCTGGCCCTGGCGGGGCTCGCCGCGGGGGCGGACGGCCTCATCGTGGAGACCCATCCCGAGCCGGAAAAGGCCCTCTCCGACGCGGCCCAGCAGCTCCAGGAGGAGGAGTTCGCCGAGCTGATGCGCCGGGTCCGGTCCCTGGTGGGGGCTTTGGGCAAGGCGCTTTCCGCGCCGGCGGCGGTATGAAGCCCCTTTTTGGCAAGGTGGGGATCTTCGGGGTGGGCCTCCTGGGGGGAAGCGTGGCCCTGGGCCTCAAGGAGCGCTTCCTGGCCCAGGAGGTCCACGCCTACGACCAAGACCCCCTGGCCCTGGAAAAGGCCCTCTTCCTGGGGGTGGTGGAGCGGGTGCACGCGGGGCTCGGGCCCTGGGTGGGGGAGCTGGAACTCGGCATCCTGGCAGCCCCCGTGGGGGCGCTACCGGGCCTGGGCCGGGCCCTGGCCCCCCTGGCCCACCCCCAAAGCCTCTGGACGGACGTGGGGAGCGTGAAGGGGGAGGTGGTGGCCGCCCTGGAGGGCCTCTTCCCCCGCTTCCTGGGGGGGCACCCCATGGCGGGGAGCGAGCGGGCGGGGGTGGAAAACGCCCACGCCGGGCTCCTGCAGAACGCCGTCTGGGTTCTCACCCCCACGGAAAGGACGGCCCCTGAGGCCAAGGAGAGGGTGCGCCAGCTGGTGGAGGCCCTGGGGGCCTACCCCCTGGAGATGCCTCCCCTCCTCCACGACCGGCTGGTGGCCCGGGTCTCCCACCTCCCCTACCTCCTGGCCGTGGCCCTGAACCGCATGGTGGCGCGAAGCCCGGAGCGGGACCTCCTGATGTTCCTGGCCGCCGGCGGCTTCCGCGACCTCACCCGGGTGGCCTCGGGCTCCCCCCGGATGAGCCGGGACATGGTGGTGACCAACCGGGAGGCCCTCAGGGAGGCGGTGGAGGAGCTGCGGGGCCTCCTCCTGGAGCTGGAGGAGCTTCTGGAGCAGCCCGAGGCCCTCCTGGAGGCCGCCGAGGAGGCCAAGCGCACCCGGGACGCCCTGCCCATCGTGCGGCGCAGCCTGCTTCCCGAGATGCACGACCTGGTGGTCCAGGTGCCGGACCGCCCCGGGGAGATCGCCCGCGTGGCTACCGCCCTCGGGGAGGCGGGGGTGAACATCAAGGACCTCGAGGTCCTCACCATCCGGGAGGAGGCCGGGGCCCTCCGCCTCTCCTTCGCCACCCGGGAGGAGCGGGAGACCGCCCGGAGGGTCCTGGCCCGGGCGGGCTACCGGCTCCCCTGAGGGGCCCCCCCGGGGCCCGGGTGGCGCTCCACCCGGTCCTTACCCCGGCGCTTGGCCAGGTAGAGGGCCTCGTCGGCCTGGCGGAAGAGGGCCGCCAGGTTCCCTCCGTAGCCCGCCACCCCGAAGCTGGCGGTGACCCCCAGGGCCTTCAACCCCTGGCGGAGCCGGTGGGCCAGGACCTCGGCGCGGTGCGGGTCGGTGGCGGGCAGGAGGAGGGCGAACTCCTCCCCGCCCCAGCGCCCCACCAGATCCCCCCGGCGCACCCGGGCGACCAGGTAGCGGGCCACCTCCCGCAAGAGGCGGTCCCCCTCAGGGTGGCCCTTCTGGTCGTTCACCCGCTTGAAGTCGTCCAGGTCCAGGAGGATCAGGCTGAAAGGCCTCTCCCCCCGCTCCACCCGGGCTACCTCCCGCTCCAGGGCCATCTCCAGGGCCCGGCGGTTGGGCAGGCCCGTAAGGGGGTCGGTGAGGGCCTGCTCCCGCCAGAAGCGCACCTGGCCGGAAAGCTCCCGGAAGCGGGCCAGCAGGACGGTGAGGGCCAAGAGGACGGGCTGGGCCAGGGCCAGGTGGGCCCACAAGGGCCCGGTCTCCCGGCCCAGGGCCGGGGGCAGGAGCACCAGCAGGCCCCCCCAAAGGAGGCCGTGGAAAAGGGCCCAGGGCGGCCCGTAGGCGAAGGCGGCCAGCAGGTACAAGGCAGGGGCCCAGAAGCCCACCCCTACCCAGGCCTCCCCCGAGCGCAGGAGTTCGAAGAGGAAGTAGGCCCCCAGGAGGGGGACGAGGAGGCGGGGAGCCCGCCTGGGGCCCCGGACCAGGGCCAGGAGAAAGAGAAGGGCGAAGGCCAGGTAGGGGAGGCCCGTAAGGCCCTGGGGAGGGAAAAGGCGGACCTGCAGACCCATCCCCAGGAGGAGCCCCACCCAGGCGGCCCAGTAGAGTGCCCGCGCCAAGCCTGCCACGGCTTCAGGCTAGGCCTCTGCCATAAAAAGCCCGTGAAAAGGGAAGGCATCCCGCCCCCAAGGCGGGGGCCCTCAGGGGTCAGGGAGGAGCTTGCCCGGGTTCAAGAGCCCCTGGGGGTCCAGGGCTTCCTTCACCCGGAGAAAGGCCCCCAGGGTTTCGGGATCCACTGCCTCGGCCATGAAGGCACGCTTCATGAGGCCGATGCCGTGCTCCCCGGAAAGCACCCCCCCGTGGCGCAGGGCCACCCGGGCAATCCCGTGGGCCAGCTCCCAAACCTTCGCCTCAGGCTCCACCTTGGGGTCGAAGAGGATGTTGGGGTGCAGGTTCCCGTCCCCGATGTGGCCGAACTGGGCCACGACCAGGCCAAAGGCCCGCCCCAGGGCCTCGATCTCCCCCACCACCCGGGGCAGGGCGGAGCGGGGGACGGCGATGTCCTCGTTCACCCGCTTGGGCCGGATGCGGCCCAAGGCCGGGCTCACCGCCCGCCGGGCCCGCCACAGGGCCTCAGCCTCCTCCCCGCCCGCGGCCCGCTCCACCTGCGCCCCCAAGTCCAGGGCTGTCCTCTCCACCAAGGAGAGCTCCTCCTCCACCAGCTCGGGGTCGTCCCCGTCCGTCTCCGCCAGGAGGAGGGCCCGCCCCCGGGGGAGGCCCATCCCCAGGTAGTCCTCCACCGCCCCCACGCAGACGGGATCCATAAACTCCAGCTTGGCGGGGAGCGCCCCCTGGGCCACGGCCCGGGACACCGCCTCGGCCAGAGGCTCCACCCCGGGGAAGAGGGCCATCAGGGTGGCCCGGTGCCGGGGGAGGGGGAGCAGCCGCACCCTGGCCCCGGTGAGGAGGGCCAGGGTGCCCTCGGAGCCCACGAGGAGGCCCGGCAGGTCGTAGGCCTCTCGGGAGAGGCGGTGAGCCTCCCCGAAGGCGTCCACGAACTCCAGCTCCAGGAGGTAGTCCCCCGTGACCCCGTACTTGAAGCACAGGGGCCCCCCGGCGTTCTCCCCCAGGTTCCCCCCCAGGGTGCTGGTGCGCCAGGAGGCGGGATCCGGAGGGTAAAAGAGCCCGTAAGGCCTGGCCTCCTCCGAGATGCGGGCCGTGGGAACCCCCGCCTCGGCGAAGGCCGCCTGGGCCTCGGGGTAGACCTCCAGACGGAGCATGCGGGTGAAGGCCACCACCAGGCTGCCCTCCTCGGGCACCGCGCCCCCCGAGAGGCCGCTCCCCGCCCCCCGGGGCACCAGGGGGAAGCCATAGCGGCGGGCGAGGCGCACCAGGGCCTGCACCTCCTCAAGGCTCTCCGGGAGGACCACCGCCAGGGGCTCAGACCCCACCAGGATGGCGTCGTAACGGTAGACCCCCTTTTCCGGCCCCAGGAGGGCCCGGGGACCGAAGAGGGCCTTGAGCTCCCTTTGCACCGCCTCGAGGACCCCCATGCCTTAAGGCTACCAGAGGGGGTCGCAGGCGGAGGAAGCGTCAGGGCGGACGGGATTTCGGGCAGGGACAAAGGGCCCCGCCACCCCCCCGGTGAAGCCCCTAAGCCAAAGCCTGCGCTCCGGCAGGGGCTCCACCACGATCCCCTGGGGCAGGACTTCCCCCTGGCTCTGGGGGGTGGTGAGGGAAACCGCCCGGATCTCCCCGGAGGGGGTAACCTGGAGCCAACCCCGCAAGGAACCTCCCCGGATAGGACCCCAGAGGGCATACCTCTCTCCGGGCCGGGCGTCCTGGGGACGCTGCCCCTCGGCAAGCCAGTAAAGCTCCAAGCGGTCCAGGCTCCCTTCCAGGAGGAAGCGGAAGTCCACCCGGGTGTCCCCGTAGGTGCAGTAGGTCCTCTGGGTCTCCAGCCCCGAGATGCGGTGGCCGGGGTAGACTAGCTCCAGGGTCAGGGTGCAGGCGGGGAGTAGGGCCAGGAGGGGGAAGAGCAGGAGCCGGGCCATGCCCCCATCCTCCTCGCGGGAACCCCGCAAGGGGCTTGGCCCCGGCTAAAGACCCCTTTAGACTCCAGGGCATGGCCTACTGGCTCCTCAAGTCCGAGCCCGAGGTGTACAGCATCCTGGACCTCAAACGGGAGGGAAGGGCCATCTGGGACGGGGTGCGGAACTACCAGGCCCGCAACTACCTGATGCAGATGCAACAAGGGGACCTCTGCTTCTTCTACCACTCGGGCGCCAACCCTCCGGGGATCGCCGGGCTCTGCCGGGTGAAGGGGACCCTTCTCCCCGACCCCACCCAGTTTGACCCCCATAGCCCCTACTTCGACCCCAAGGCCACGCGGGAAAGGCCCCGCTGGTACACGGTGGAGGTGGAGTACCTGGAGGCGTGGCCCCTGGTGCCCCTCGCCGAACTCAAGGCCTGCTTCCCCCAGGACCACCCCCTGGTGAAAAGGGGGAACCGGCTCTCCGTGATGCCGGTTCCCCCGGAGGTAGCGGAGAGGCTCATTGCACGGAGAGGGTGCCGATGATGCGGAAGAGGGGCAGGAACATCCCCGCCACGATCATCCCCACGATCACCCCCAGGAAGATGATCATGAGGGGCTCGATGGCCGCGGTGAGGCTGGCCACCGCCTCGTCCACCTCCCGCTCGTAGAAGTCGGCGATCTTGGAGAGCATGGTGTCCAAAGCCCCCGTCTCCTCCCCGATGGCCACCATGGAGCTCACCATGGGCGGGAAGACGAAGGGGTGCTGGGCCAGGGTGAGGTTCAGGGGGTCGCCCTGCTGGATCCGCAGCTTGGCCGCCTCCACGATCTCCTCCACCACGCTGTTGCCCGCGGTGCCCTTGGTGATGTCCAAGGACTCCACGATGTTCACCCCGCTCTGGAGGAGGAGAGCCAGGGTGCGGGAGAAGCGGGCCACGGCGGTCTTGCGGTTCAGGTTGCCGAAGACGGGGATGCGCAGCTTGATCCGGTCGATGGCCTTCCGGCCCTGGGGGGTGCCGTAGTACCAGCGGTAGGCGAAGACGAGGACCACGAGCAGGAGAAGGAGGGGCAGGGTGGCGGCCCGCAGGAGGTCGGAAACCGCGATGAGGAAACGGGTGAGGAGGGGAAGCTCCGAGCCCAGGTCGGTGAGAATCTGGGCGAACTGGGGCACGATGCCGGTGAGGAGGAAGTAGGCCACGCCCACGGCGAAGATGAATACGATCACGGGATAGGTCATGGCGCTGCGGATCTTGCCCCTCAGCTCCAGCTCCTTCTCCAGGAAGGCGGCCAGGCGGTCCAGGATCACGTCCAGCCCCCCCGAGGTCTCCCCCGCCCGCACCAGGTTCACGTAGAGCCGGGAGAAAAACTTGTGCTTGGCGAGGGCTTCGGAGAAGGCCATCCCCCCCTCGATGTCCGTACGCACCTGCTTGAGGATCTCCCGGAACTTCCTGTTTTCCGTCTGCCGCTCCAGGATGGCCAGGGACTGGAGGAGGGTGAGCCCGGCCCCCAGCATGGTGGCCAGCTGCCGGGAGAAGATGGCCAGGTCCTTGAGTCCCGGGCCCCGCTCCAGGGCGGGGATCCGGACCTCGGCCTGAAGACCCTTCCCCGGCTCCTTGATCTCGGCCACAAAAAGCCCGCGGTCTCGGAGGAGCCTGGCGGCGGTGCGCAGGTCCTCGGCCTCGATGGTGGCCTCCACCAGGCGGCCCTGCCGGTCCCGGGCCTTATACTGGTAGACTGGCATGGCCGAAGTATACCAGAAGGAGCTCGCCGAGGCGGTGGCGGTCCTGCAAAGGGGCGGTCTGGTGGCCTTCCCCACGGACACCGTCTGGGGGGTGCTGGCCCGTATGGAGGACGAGGCCGCCTGCCGCCGGATCTACGCCCTGAAGGGGCGGGAGGAGAAAAAGCCCCTCCAGGTGCTGGTGGCGGACCTAGAAGCCGCCTTGAGGCTTGCGGAACTGGGTCCCTTGGAGGAGAGGTTTTTGCGCCTGGCCCAGGCCTTCTGGCCCGGGGGGCTCACCGTGGTGGTGCCGGGAAAGGGGATTCCCCTCTGGATCAGCCCGGACGGCTCCGTGGGCCTCAGGATGCCCGCCCACGAGGCTCTGCGGGAGTTTCTCCGGCGGGTGGGGGGGCACGCGGCGGCCACGAGCCTCAACCGGAGCGGCGAGCCCCCGGTGCGCAGCGAGGCCGAGGCCCGGGGCTTCGCCGTGGACTACGTCTTCCCCGGAGAGGCAGGAGGCCTCGCCTCCAGCGTGGTGGACCTGCGCACCGGGGAGGTGCTCCGGGAAGGGGCTATCCCCCGGGAAGCCCTCCTGCCCTACCTGCGGGATGCCTGACCTCAAGGGGGAGCTCCTGGCCGTCCTCTTCGCCGCGGGGAGGCCCGTGGGCCTGAGGGAGCTGCGGGCCCTGGGCCACCCGGAGGAGGCCTTGCTGCGGGCCCTCGCCGCCTTGGCCGAGGACCTCGAGGCGGGGCACCTGGGGGTGGCCCTAGAGCGGGTGGCCGGAGGATGGCGGCTCGTGGTGCACGAGCAGGCCCTCCCGGCGGTGGAACGGGTGCTGAAGCCCTCCCCGCCCCGCCTGTCCAAGGCCGCCCTGGAGGTTCTGGCCCTCATCGCCTACCACCAGCCCGTGGCCCGGGGGGAGCTGGAGGCCATGCGGGGGAAGAGCGTGGAGGGTGTCCTGGAAAGCCTTTTGGAACGAGGCCTCATCCGGGTGGTGGGGGAGAAGGAGGCCCCGGGACGGCCCAGGCTCTACGGCACCACCGAGCGCTTCCTGGAGGTCTTCGGCCTGGAGAGCCTAAAGGACCTCCCGCCCCTCGAGGGCGGCCCACCCCTCCTCCTCCGGGGCTAGGACCCCGTGGGCGGGGATGGGGAGGGGAGTAAAGAGCTCGTTTTGCCGCACGAAGGCCAGGAGGAAGCGCGATAGGAGCCGCATCTGGCTGCGGTGGGCCCGGATGGCCTTCTCTTTGAAGCGCACCTCCTCCTCGGTGAGGGGAAAGCGGCGCCAGAAGAGGCCCCGGCCCCTAGGGGGCGGGTAGAGGGGCAGGCGGGGATGGAGGCCCTTGGGCAGGGGGTACTGGTACCCCCCGTGGACCAGGTAGTACTCCAGATGCCGCTCCATCCCCAAGGCCGCCGCCGCCCGCATGCCGAAGTAGGCGGTGGCCTGGTGGTCCCGGTGGGCGTCCAGGGGGCTCGGCAGGAGGATGCGGGTGGGCCTGAGGTCCCTCAGGAGCTCCACCAAGGCGGTCTCCAGGGCCTTCCCCGTGTAGGGGAGCCCCGGGCGGTAGCACCCGGGGTAGGCCACCCCCCGCAGGCCCGTGTGGGGGCTCTCGTAGGGGAGGTAGTAGTGGGCGGTGAAGAGCTGGAAGAGCCCCTGGTCGGGGAAGCCCAGGAACAGGGCGCTTTCCCGGGAAAGGCCCAGGGCCTCCAGGCCCCGCCAGGCCTCCACCATGCGCCTCAAGGCCAGGCGGCGCAGGGCTTCTTGGGAGGAAAGGGGACCTCCTGCTGCCAGGTCAAAGGCGTCCCCGGAGGTGAGGTAGACCACGCTCACCCGCCCCCCCGCCAGGAGGGTGCGGCGCATGCGGCCCGCGGCCGCCAGCACCTCGTCGTCGGGGTGGGGGGCCAGAACCAAAAGGTGCTCCCCCGGCGCAGGCTCCTCGGCGGGGGGCAGGCGGCGCACCCGCAAGGAGGTGGCCAGGGCGTGGTAGTAGGCAAAGACGAAGCGCCCGTTGATGAAAGCCCAGACCGCCAGGGCCGCGAGGAGGAGGGCCACCCGTTCGGCCCAGAGGAGGCCGAGCCAAAGCCTCAGGGCCTCGGCCAAGAAGGCGTAGAGGAGGAGGAGCAAGAGCAGCCACTGCCACGGGGCCAGGCGGCGCACGGGGGCATTTTACCCCCGGCCGGAGGAGGGTCCTTGGCCGCTACCGCGGCGAGGGATACCTTCCCTGGCAGGGGGCGGGAAAGGGCCCTTAGACTGGTCCCATGGCCTGCCTGCGCCCCGCCCGGGAGGACGACCTTCCCGCCATCAGCAGGCTTTCCCACGGAAGCCTCCTCCTGGGCCGGGAAGGGCAGGGGGTCTTCCCCAGCCAGAGGCTCTGGGAAGAGCTCTTCGTGGCCCCCTACCTCCGGCGAGGATGCTGCAACCTGGTGGTCGAGGAGGAAGGGGCGATCCTGGGCTACATCCTGGGGGCCTGTTCCGAACTGGCCCTGGCCCTCTACCTGGTCCCCCGCCTGCCCCTACTCCTCCTCGGCCTCCTCCTGGGGCGCTACGGCCCGCCCCTCCCCCACCTGCGCTACCTCCTCCGCCTCCTCCTCTACCCGGGGCCCAAGGCCCCCAAGGGGCGCTACCCCGCCCACCTGCACATCGCGGTGAGCCCCGAGGCTCAGGGCCGAGGGGTAGGAAAGGCCCTCCTCGGGGCCTTTCTGGACTGCCTGGGCCACAAAGGGGTGCGGGGGGTGCAGCTCTCCACCACCCGGGCCAACGCCGCCGCCCGCAGGCTTTACCGGTCCCTGGGCTTCCGGCTTTACGCCAAGCGGGCCAGCCCCTTCTGGGCCCCCTACCACGGCCATCCTGTGATCCACGAGGTCTGGGTGAAGGAGCTCTAGGGGGAGCCATAATGGAGGGGTGCTGCCCGAGGCCCTGAGGGGATGGGGGAGCTACCGGGAGTGGCTGGAGGCCGACCCCGAGTTCCGGGGCCGGGTGGCCTTCGCCCGGATCCTGCCCGCAAAACCCCCCCGGAGCGCCCCCTACCGGGGAGCCTTCGCTGGGGTGCTGAAGGCCCTGGGCCTTGTGCCCTTCGCCCACCAGAAGGAGGCCCTCCTCCGGGTGGAGGAAGGGGAAAACGTGGTCATGGCCTACTCCACCGCCGCCGGCAAAAGCCTGGTCTTCCAAGCCCCGGTGCTCAAGGCCGCCCTGGAAGGGGGCACGAGCCTCCTCCTCTTCCCCACCAAGGCCCTGGCCCACGACCAGCTGAAGCGCCTGAGGGCCATGGCCGAGGCCTTGGGGCTGAGGGGGGTCTACCCCTACGACGGGGATACGGGAGGCCACCTGAGGCGGAAAGCCCGGGAGGAGGGCCTCGTCCTCCTCTCCAACCCCGACATGCTCCACCATGGCCTCCTGCCCCGCCACGGCCCGTGGGCTCCCTTCCTCTCCCGCCTCCGCTACCTGGTCCTGGACGAACTCCACGCCTACCGGGGGGTCTTCGGCACCCACGTGGCCCTGGTCCTCTTCCGCCTCCTGCGGCTGGCCCGGCACTACGGGGCCAGCCCCCAGGTGATCGCGGCCAGCGCCACCATAGGAAACGCCAAGGAGCACGCGGAGAACCTCACCGGCCTCCCCTTCGTGGAGCTCAGGGAGGAGGTTGCCCGCTCGGAAAGGGAGCTCCTGGTCCTTCTCCCCAAGGCGCTGGACCGCAAGGGGGAAAGGCGCCGGAGCCCTCTTCTGGAAGCCGCCTACTTGGCCCGGAGCCTGGCGGAAGGGGGCCTCCGGGCCATCGTCTTCGCCGGTGCCAGGAAGAGCGCCGAGCTCATCGCCCGCTACGCCGCCCACCCCGTGGTGCGCCCCTACCGGGCGGGCTACACCGCCCGGGAAAGGCGCCGCCTGGAGGAGGCCTTGAAGCAGGGGGAGGTGCGGGTCCTGGTCTCCACCAGCGCCCTGGAGCTGGGGGTGGACATCGGGGAACTGGACGCCGTGGTCCTGGTGGGCTACCCGGGCTCGGTCTCCGCCTTTTGGCAGCGGGCGGGAAGGGCGGGCCGGGGGGAAAGGCGGGCCCTGGTGGTCTTCATCCCCCGGGAAGACCCCCTGGACGAGTACTTTCTCCAGCGCCCCGAACTCCTCTTGCAAAGCCCCCCGGAGCACGCGGTGGCCGATCCCCAAAACCCCGTCCTCTGCCCCCTGCACCTGCACGCCGCCGCCTGGGAGAAGCCCCTGACCAAGGAGGAGGTGCTCTGCCTCGAGGCTTTGGGGGAACTCCGGGAGCGGAACGGGCTCTACCATACCCCCAGGCGCCACCCCCACCGGGACCTTTCCCTAAGGGGCTTGGGGTCCACCTTCACCCTGCGGGGCCCCGAAGGGGAGGTTCTGGGCCACCTGGACGAGCGCCAGGCCTACTGGGAGGCGCACCCGGGGGCGGTCTACCTCCACGGGGGGGAGGGCTACCTGGTGCGGAACATCGACCGGGAGAGGCGGGAGGTGTGGCTCCTCCCCGCCTTGGAGGACTACTACACCGAGCCTCGGGCGGAAACGGACCTGGAGGTGTCGGAGGGGGAACCCCTGGGCCATGGGGTTTGGGTGGGCAAGGTGGTGCTGCGGGAGCGGGTGGTGGCCTACGTGAAGAAGCGCTTCTTCACGGGAAGCGTCCTGGAGGAAGTGCCCCTTTCCCTCCCCGAGATCAGCTTCCCCACCGAGGCCCTCTGGTTCCACCCCCCCGAGGCAGTGCCCCCCCACCAGATCCCCGGGGGCATCCACGCCCTGGAACACACCCTGATCGGGCTCCTGCCCCTCTTCGTCCTGGCGGAGCGGCAGGACATCGGCGGGCTCTCCTACCCCTTTTACCCCCGGCCCCTGCCCTCGGGAGGGGGCCCCACGGTCTTCATCTACGACGGCTACCCCGGGGGGGTAGGCTACGCCCGGACCGCCGCCCGGCGCTTCCCCGAGTGGGTGCGGGCGGCCCTGGAGCTCCTGAAGCGCTGCCCCTGCGGGGAGGGTTGCCCCCGCTGCGTCCTCTCCCCCAAGTGCGGCAACGGCAATCAGTACCTGGACAAGAAGGCGGCCCTTATGCTGGCCGCGGGCCTGGCCTTCTCCCTCCCCCGGCGGACGGTGCATTAGACTCCCCTCATGAGCCCTAGGGGCCCCGCCATCGAGGAAAGTCCGGAGAGCTTCTTTGCCCGCTTTCAGGAGCACGCCCTCGTGGCCCACCTCTTCCCGGAACCCTGGGGGAGCCCCCTCCTGGAGGTGCTGGCCGAGGGGCACCTGGTCTACGCCTTTGACCGGGGAGCCCCCCCGGCCCCTACGGGGAAGCAGCCGGTCCTCCTCCACGGGGTGGTGCGGGAGGCCCGGCCCCTGGAGCGGGAGCCTTTCCTGGAGCGGGAGGGTGCCGCCTACCGCCTGGGGGGGCGGGCCGTCTTCCTGGGGGAAGGGTTTTACCTGCTCCAAGGCCCCTTGCGGGTGGTGCTTCACGCCGAGGTGCCCCTGCCGGAAAGCGCCGAGGTCCTCCTCTGGCCTCCCCTCATGCTCTTCCGGGAGTGAGATGCGCTGCGAGTGCGGAGAGAAGAACCCCCCGGAGGCCCGCTTCTGCATGGCCTGCGGCCGGGCCCTGGGGGCGCTTTTGTCCGAAGAGCGGCGCTTCGTCAGCGTGGTCTTCTTCGACCTGGTGAATTCCACCCAGGGCTTCGCCCAGGACCTCCACACCGCCTACCACCGCCTGCAGGAGACCCTGGAGGGAGCGGCCCGGGCGGCCCGGGCCCGGGGAGGGTTCGTCCACCGCTTCCTGGGGGACGGGATCCTGGTGCTTTTTGGCGCTCCCCGGGCCCGGGGCAAGGAGCCCTGGCGGGCCCTCGAGGCGGCCCTGGCGATGGTAGGGACCTCCCCCCTCCCCGCCCGGGCCGGGGTGGCCAGCGGGGAGGTGCTCTGGGCCCCTCTGGGGGATGGCCAGGCGGGGGAACCCACCGCCGTGGGACCGCCGGTGATCCTGGCCGAGCGGCTTTCCAAGCAGGCGGAAGGCGGCCAGGTGCTCACCGAGCCCGCGACCCTGGCCCTGGCCCCCGGGGTGCGGGCGCGGGGCTTGGGCGCCAGGGAGGCCAAGGGTCTGGGGGAGGTGGAAGCCTTCCAGGTGGAGGCCGTGGCCGTGGACCTGGGTCCGGAAGGAGAGCGGCTTTTGCGCCTCCTCCAGCGCACCTTCCTCCGCGCCCCCGCCCGGCTGAACCTGGTGGGCCCCCCGGGAAGCGGGAAGAGCCTTCTCCTGGAGCAGTTTCTGGCCTCGTACCCGCACCCCGCGGTGGTCCTGGAACGCATGGGCCCGGAAACCCCCCTGCGCTCCACCCTCCGCCAGGCGGTGGAACGGACCTTCGGTCAGGCGGAGGCTTTGCTGGCGCAGGCCCAGCTTCCCCAGGAGCTCGCCCTGGCCTGGCGCTACAGCCTGGGCCTGACCCCCCGGCCCCCTTGGGACCGGGAGGCTTTGGCGGAGGCCATCCTCGAGGCCTGGCGCCAGGTGCTGCTGGCCCTGCCCGAGCCCCTTCTCCTGGTGCTCAAAGACCTCCATGCCCCCGACCCCACCCTGGCCCGGCTCCTGCAGCACCCCTTCCCCCATCTCCTGGTCCTGGCGGAAAGCCGCAAGCCCCTCTTCGCGCCCACCCTGGAAGTGCGGGGCCTGAAGGCTCCTCCCCTGCCCTCCCTGCAGCCCGCCCTGGACGCCCTGCCCCTGGCCGAGCGCCAAGCCCTCCTGGCCCTGGGCCTCCTGGAGGAGGCCCCGGCGGAACTCCTCCGCCAGCTGGTGGGCCCCTTCTCCCTGGAACGCCTGGAGCGGGAGGGGCTGGTGGAGGGGGGAAGGCCCGTGCCCGAGGTGGCGCTGGCGGCGCAGGCCATGGTCCCCGAGGCCCAGGCCCAAGCCTGGCACCGCGAGGCGGCCCGCTTTTACCGGGAGGCCCAGCGCCCCCTGGCCATGGCCCGGCACCTGCGGCAGGGAGGGCTGGGCCGGGAAGCCGCCCAGGCCCTGCGCATCCTGGCGCAGCGGGCCTGGCGGGAGGGGCGGCCCGAGGAGGCCATCCCCCTGTACGGGGAAGCCCTGGAGGCCGCTCCCGCGGGCTGGCGCCAGGCCCTTTCCCTGGAGCTCCAGGACGCCAAGGCCTCCCTGGGCCAGGCGGAGGAGGCCCGGGAGGGCCCTCGAGCCCAGGACCCCGTGCTCCAGGCCCTGAAGCAGATCCAAGACCCCCTGGCCCTCCTCCCCCTCCTGTCCGGGCTCAAGCCCTACCCCCTGGAGGAGGCCCAGGCCCGCTTGCTGGCGGCCGGGGCCCTGTGGCGGACCTTCCAGCCCCGGCTGGCCCTGGAGGTCCTCACCCCACCCCACCCCCTGGTGCCCCCCGCCCTCCAGCTCCACCACCGCAGCCTGAGGGCGGGCCTCCTCATGGACCTGGGGCGGTATGGGGAAGCGAAGGCCCTTCTCGGCCCCCCGGAGGGAGGAAGTCTGGGGCTGGAAGGGGTGGACCTCGAGGCCCGCGTGCGCTTCCACGCCACCCGCCTCCGGTTCCTCCTGGAGGTAGGGCGCCTGGAGCGGGCGGTGGCGGAAGGGGAGGCCATCCACCGCGAGGTGCCCCACCCCTGGCTGGCCGCCGCCCTCCTCAGCACCTGGATCCTCAAAGGACGCTTCCGCGAGGACCTCTTCTTGGAAGCCCTGCAACACCCCGACGGCAAGGGCCTGGCGGTCTTGGCCCTGGCCCACCACCGCTGGCGGAGGGGCCAAGACCCCACCCCCCTCCTCAAGGAGGCCCTCAAGGAGGGGCGGCGCCTGGCCAACCCCTACGTCTACCACCTGGCCCTCACCTCCCTGGCCCTCCACCTCTGGCCCCGCTCCCCCAGGAAGGCCCAGACCCTCTCCCAGCACCTCCTCTACCAGACCCACCGCACGGGCTTCGCCGTGCACCAGGAGGTGGCGAGGCTTCTAAGGGCCCAGCTCCTCCTGGAGGAGGGGGAAAGGGTGGAGCACCTCCTGGGTTTCACCCCCTCCGTGCCCCTGACCCGGGCCTGGCAGGCGGTCTTGGCCGGGGAACAACCCCAAGAGGACCTCCGCGGGTACGGTATCCTGGGAAGGTGGGTACGGGAGCTTTGGCGTAAGCGGGGGGCAGGATGGACACGGCTCAGGCGGTAGAGGCCATCAAGCGCCGCCTCTCCTTGAGGGAGGTGGTTTCCCGTTACGTGGCCTTGAAGCCCGCAGGCCGGGGCCGCTTTAGGGGCCTCTGCCCCTTCCACCAGGAGAAGACCCCCTCCTTCTACGTGGACGAGGAGAAGGGTCTTTTCCACTGCTTCGGCTGCAAGGCAGGGGGCGACCTCTTCGCCTTCGTGGAGAAAATAGAGGGCCTGGACTTCCTGGGGGCGCTGGAGCGCCTGGCAGAGGAGGCCGGGGTGGAGATCCCCCAAAGGGGCGCCCCGCAAAACCGCCGGGAGCTTTTGGAGGTCCTGAGGCTCGCCCAGGCTTACTTCCTGGAGGGGCTTAAGGCCTCCCCGGAGGCCCAGGCCTACCTGAGGGGACGGGGCCTTTCGGAGGAGAGCCTGGCCCGCTTCGGCCTGGGCTACGCCCCCCCCAAGGCGGAGGGCCTCCTCCTCTACCTGAGCCGCCACGGGGTGAGCCCGGAAGAAGGGCTGAAGGCCGGAGTGCTGGCGGAGAAAGACGGGCGCTTCTACGACCGCTTCCGCCAGCGCATCACCTTCCCCATCAAGGACCCCCTGGGGCGGATCGTGGCCTTCACGGGCAGGGCCCTGGGGGACGAGGCCCCCAAGTACCTGAACTCCCCGGAAACCCCCCTCTTCCGCAAGCGGGAGGTGCTCTTCGCCTACCCCGAGGCCAAGCCCAGGCTCCGGGAAGGGCGGGCCATCGTGGTGGAGGGGCTTTTTGACGCTATCGCCCTGCACCAGATGGGCTTTGCCGAGGCGGTGGCCGTCCTGGGCTCGGGGCTTTCCGAGGAGCAGGCCCGCCTCCTCAAGGGCCAGGAGGTGCGGGAGGTGTACCTGGCCTTTGACGCGGACGAGGCCGGGCAGAAAGCCGCCCTCCAGAGCCTGGACCTGGCCCTGGCCCGGCAGTTTCTCTTTTACGCGGTGCGGCTTCCCGCCAAGGACCCAGGCGAGCTCCTCCTCCACCCGGAAGGCCCCGCCCTCTTCCAAAAGGCCCTGGAGGAGGCCCTCCCCGAGGTGGCCTTCCGCTTCCAGGAGGCCGCCCGGGGCCTGGACCTCTCCCGCCCGGAGCACAAGCGCAAGGTGCTGGAGGCCCTCACCCCCAGGATGCTCTCCTCCGAGCCCTTCGACCCCGTGGCCGAGCGGCTCAAGGCCCTGGTGGTGGAACGCCTGGGCCTCCCCCCACGCCAGCTGGAGGAGTACCTCCTGAGCCGTAGGCGGGGCAAGGTCCCCCCTCCTCCCCCACCCAGGGCCGAGCCCAAAAACCGGACCCTCCTTCTGGAGCTGGACGTGATCGCCCTCCTCCTCACCCTGGACGAGGCCCGCTTCGTCCCTTGGATAGCCTACGTGGCCGACCACGTCTGGCCCCCAGAGGGCTCCCTCCTTGCGGAGTTCCTGGACCTGGCCCGCAAGGAACCCCGGCGGGACCACCTGCGCCAAGTCCTGAGCCGCAAGAAGGCGGGGGGTATCCTCTTTGAGCGGCTGATGATGGCCCCCAGCGTGGAAGAGCCCCGGCTTCAGGAGGTCCTAGAGAAGACCCTGGCCCGCCTGCGGGAGGCCTACTACCTGGAGCGGCGGTCCAAGCTCAAGGAGGCTCTGCAGCAAAACCCCAGCCTGGACATCCTGCGGGAAATCCAGGAGCTGGATCAGGCCATCGAGGCGGAAAGGCGCATCTACCGCAGGCTCTAGGGGTAGAATGCCCCTGGGCGGAAGCCCGTGGGAGGTCAAACCATGAAAAGCCCCGTTCGGGTGGCGGTAACCGGCGCCGCAGGCCAGATCGGCTACAGCCTCCTCTTCCGCATCGCCGCGGGGGAGATGCTGGGCAAGGACCAGCCCGTGATCCTGAAGCTCCTGGAGATCCCTCAGGCCCTCCGAGCCCTGGAGGGGGTGGTGATGGAGCTAGAGGACTGCGCTTTCCCTCTCCTGGCAGGGGTGGAGGCCACCGACAACCCTAGGGTAGCCTTCCAGGACGTGGACTACGCCCTCCTGGTGGGGGCCGCCCCCCGGAAGGCGGGCATGGAGCGCCGGGACCTCCTGGAGATGAACGGCAAGATCTTCACCGAGCAGGGCCGGGCCCTGGCGGAGGTGGCCAAGCGGGACGTGAAGGTCCTGGTGGTGGGCAACCCTGCCAACACCAACGCCCTCATCGCCTACAAAAACGCCCCCGGGCTCGATCCCAGAAACTTCACCGCCATGACCCGCCTGGACCACAACCGGGCCAAGGCTCAGCTGGCCAAGAAGACCGGGGTGGGCGTGGACCGGATCCGCCGGGTGGCGGTTTGGGGCAACCACTCCTCCACCATGTTCCCCGACCTCTTCCACGCGGAGGTGGACGGCAAACCCGCCCTGGAGCGGGTGGACATGGGCTGGTACGAGAAGGAGTTCATCCCCACCGTGGCCCAAAGGGGCGCGGCCGTCATCCAGGCCCGGGGGGCTTCTAGCGCCGCCAGCGCCGCCAACGCCGCCATCGAGCACCTCCGCGACTGGGTCCTGGGCACCCCGGAGGGGGACTGGGTCTCCATGGCCGTCCCCTCGGACGGCGCCTACGGCACCCCCGAGGGCATCGTCTACTCCTTCCCCGTGACCGCCAAGGGCGGGGAGTACCGGATCGTGGAAGGCCTGGAGATTGGCGAGTTCGCCCGGAAGCGGATGGAGATCACCGCAAAGGAGCTTCTGGACGAGATGGAGCAGGTCAAGGCCCTAGGGCTCATCTGAGGACACCCCGCCCTCAGCCCCTGGGGCCTGAGGGGTGGGGGCTCCGGCGTGGGGCTGCCGCGGGCCTTCCCCCGCGCCTAGGGGAGGGGTGGGAAGGGTTTGGCGGGAAAGGGCATCAGGTTTTGTCCAGCTCAAAGGCCTGGTGTACCGCCCTCAAGGCTGCCTCCGCGTACTGGGCGGGGATGATGACGGAGATGCGCACCTCGCTGGTGGCGATCATCTCGATGTTGGCCCCGGTGGAGGCCACCGCCCGGAACATCTTGGCGGGGATCTCCGGGGCCGAGGCCAGCCCCACCCCCACGATGGACACCTTGGCGATCTCCGGGCGGAGGATGGCCTCGCCGCCGATCTCGGCGAGTACGGGCTCGAGGGCCTCCAAGGCCTCCTGGGCGAAGTCCCTTTTCACCGTGAAGGCCATCTGCTGCCGGGAGGGGTCGTGGCCGGGCACCCCCTGGATGATCATGTCCACGGCGATGCCCCTTTCGGCCAGGGCCTGGAAGACCTTAGCCGCGATCCCCGGCTGGTCGGGGATGCCGATGAGCCCGATCTGGGCGTGGTCCAGGTCCAGGGCCACCCCCGTCACCGCCTTGCCCATTTCCATGCTGACCTCCTTCACCAGGGTACCGGGGTTGTAGGAGAAGCTAGAGCGCACGTGGAGCACCACCCCGTAGCGCTTGGCGTAGTAGACCGCCCGGGGGTGGAGGACCCTGGCCCCCAGGGCGGCCATCTCCAGCATCTGGTCGTAGCCGATGGTTTCCAGCTTCCTGGCCTCGGGGATCAGGTGGGGGTCGGTGGTGTAGACCCCTTCGGTGTCGGTGTAGATCTCGCACTCCTTGGCCCCCAGGGCGGCGGCGATGGCCACGGCGGTGGTGTCCGACCCCCCCCGGCCCAGGGTGGCGATCTCCCCCTCCGCCGTGGTACCCATGAAGCCGGCGATCACCGCCACATAACCCTGGTCCAGAGCCTCTTGGATGCGGCTGGGGTCCACCTCCAGGATGCGGGCGTCCCCGTAGCGCCCGTCGGTCCGGATGCCAATCTGGTGCTGCACAAAGCCCCTGGCGGGGATACCCATGGCCCAAAGCTGCATGGCAAGGAGAGCCACCGAGACCTGCTCTCCCGTGGTGGTGAGGAGGTCCAGCTCCCGGAAAGGGGGTCTCGGGTTCACCCTTTTGGCCAGGGCGATGAGCTCGTCGGTGGTGTGGCCCATGGCCGACACCACCACCGCAAGTTTATGCCCCTTCTCCCGGTAGTGGGCGATGCGCTGGGCCACCTTGTGGATGCGCTCCAGGTCGCCCACCGAGGTGCCGCCGTACTTCTGTACCACCAGGGCCACGCGCGCCTCCTTCCCGCCCAGGGGGCGGCTTGAAGAGGAATACTATCACATTTGCCCTCCCGCCCCAAGACCCGTATCCTGGAGCGTCGTGGCCCTGACCCTAGCGGAATACCACCGCCTAACCCCCCTGCCCCGGTCCGGGGGGGTGCTTTACGTGAAGCCGGGGGCCCGGGGCTACCGGGACCCCGTCTACGGCCTGCTGCAGCAGACCGTGGCCCCCTTCGGGGAGCGGGCTTTGGACCTCAACCCCGGGGTGGGCTGGGGCAGCCTCCCCCTGGAGGGGCGGATGGCCGTGGAGCGGCTGGAGACCTCGAGGGCCGCCTTCCGCTGCCTCCGGGCAAGCGGCCTCTCTGCCCGCCTCGCCCCCCCTTGGGAGGCGGAAGAAGAGGCCTACCACCTGGTGGTCTTGGCCCTGCCCGCGGGCCGGGGAACAGCCTACGTGCAAGCGAGTTTGGTGGCCGCTGCGCGCGCCCTGAAGATGGGGGGGCGGGTGTACTTGGCGGGGGACAAGAACAAGGGCTTCGAACGCTACCTCAGGGAGGCCAAGGGCCTCTTGGGCTACGGGGAGGTGCTGCGGCGGGAAGGGTCGGTGCGGGTGGCCCTGTTGGAGAAGGAGAAGGAGGCCCCGCCCTTTGCCCCCCTCTGGCGGAGCTTTCGCGCCTGCCTCCTGGGGGAGGAGTACGCCTTCTTCCACCTCCCCGGGGTCTTCTCCGCGGGCAAGGTGGACCGGGCCTCCCTCCTGCTCCTGGAGGCCCTCCTGGGGGAGGTGGGCCGGGAAGGGGTGCGGGGCCAAAGGGTCCTGGACCTGGGGGCAGGCTACGGGGCCCTCACCCTGCCCTTGGCCCGGATGGGGGCCGAGGTCACCGCGGTGGAGGACGACCTGGTCTCCGTCCTCTCCCTCCAAAGGAGCCTGGGGGGAAACGGCCTCACGGCCCGGGTCCTGCACTCCGACGTGGACGAGGCCTTGACGGAAAGGGAGCGGTTTGACATCATAGTGACGAACCCCCCCTTTCACGTGGGGGGTGCGGTCATCCTGGATGTGGCCCAGGCCTTCGTGGAAGCGGCGGCGGCCCGGCTGAAGCCGGGCGGTGGGTTTTTTCTGGTGGCCAATCCCTTCCTCAAGTACGAACCCCTGCTGGAGGAGCGTTTCGGCGCTTTTAGGACCCTTTTGGTACGGGAGTACAAGGTGCTCTTCGCTGAAAAGTCGAGGCCAAGCCAGCCTTAGGGAGGTCGGCGTTGAAGAAGGCCAAGAGCAAGAAGACCAAGACCATGGCGAGAGAAACAGGCGAGCACCCGAACCCCCGGGGCGAGGGGCAGGAGGAGGTGGAGGCCCCCTCCAGGACCCAGGTACTGGAGGTGGAAGCCCTCCCGGAGGAGCCTCCGGACCTCCCCGAGCCCGACCCCGAGCTCCTGGAGGCCGACCCGGACCTAGGCGCCTTGGACGAGCCCTTGGACCTCGAGGCCGACGACCTCCTTCTGCCCGAGGGCGAAGGCGAGGAGCTCTTCGAGGAGGAGGAGCTCGCCCTCCCCAAGGTCTCCACCTCCGACCCTGTGCGCCAGTACCTGCACGAGATCGGCCAGGTCCCCCTCCTCACCCTGGAGGAGGAGATCGAGCTGGCCAGGAAGGTGGAGGAGGGGATGGAGGCCATCAAGAGGCTCTCCGAGGCCACGGGGCTGGACGGGGACCTCATCCGCGAGGTGGTGCGGGCCAAGATCCTGGGGGCGGCCCGCATCGCCGAGATCCCCGGGCTCAAGGAGAAGCTGGACCCCAAGGTGGTGGAAGAGGTAGACGCCGGGCTCAAGGGCCTCCCCAAGGAGCTCAAACGCTACCTGCACCTCGCCCGGGAGGGGGAGGCCGCAAGGCAACACCTCATCGAGGCCAACCTACGCCTGGTGGTGTCCATCGCCAAGAAGTACACGGGCCGGGGCCTGTCCTTCCTGGACCTCATCCAGGAGGGCAACCAGGGCCTGATCCGGGCGGTGGAGAAGTTCGAGTACAAGCGCCGCTTCAAGTTCTCCACCTACGCCACCTGGTGGATCCGCCAGGCCATCAACCGGGCCATCGCCGACCAGGCGCGCACCATCCGCATCCCGGTGCACATGGTGGAGACCATCAACAAGCTCTCCCGCACCGCTCGCCAACTCCAGCAGGAGCTGGGCCGCGAGCCCACCTACGAGGAGATCGCCGAGGCCATGGGCCCGGGCTGGGACGCCAAACGGGTGGAGGAGACCCTCAAGATCGCCCAAGAGCCCGTCTCCCTGGAGACCCCCATCGGGGACGAGAAGGACAGCTTCTACGGGGACTTCATCCCCGACGAGCACCTGCCCTCCCCCGTGGAGGCCGCCGCCCAGAGCCTCCTCTCCGAGGAGCTAGAGAAGGCCCTCTCCAAGCTTTCCGAGCGCGAGGCCATGGTGCTCAAGCTCCGCAAGGGGCTCATCGATGGCCGGGAGCACACCCTGGAAGAGGTGGGGGCCTACTTCGGGGTTACCCGGGAGCGCATCCGCCAGATCGAAAACAAGGCCCTGAGGAAGCTCAAGTACCACGAGTCCCGCACCCGCAAGCTGCGGGACTTCCTAGACTAAAGGCTTTTGTCCGGTTTCCGCTGGGCCAGGGAACGGGACAGCCTCACCCAGGACCCAGGGGGAAGCGGGCGATCTCCACCAGGTCGTCTCCCTCCTGGTCCTTCACCAAGGCCACCTCCCGGACCAGGAAGGAACCGCGGGGAGGCGGAGGCAGGCTTCGAAGCAGGCGTTGCGCTTCCTCCTCGGGAAGCTCCAGGGCTAGGGTCAGATGGGGCACATAGCTTGGCCCCTCGATCTCCTTAAGGGGTGGGGCCAGGGGTTCCAGGGCGTGGTAAAGCCGCCTGAAGGGGGTCCCCCCGTAGGCCCTGAGGTAGACGACCCCTTGGGGAAAATACGCCCATCCCCCAAGGCGCAGGCGAAAGGGAGCGTGCCCACGCAGGATACCCGCAAGGGCGATCTTCAGGGCCTCCTCTTCATAGGGCCAGTCAAAGGGCTGGCGGAGGTTCAGGTGGGGCGGGCCGAAGCCCTTCACCCCATGGGCCGCCTGAAGTTCCTCCATAAAGGCCATAAGGTCGGCGGGCGGCCAAACCAGAACCCCGTACACGCCGCCAGTATACACCCCCGGTTTATTAAATTAAATCTAGTTTACCCCGGTAAACCCGGCCCATGGACCTCCTCCCCTCCCAGAGGGTAAGGTCGGCCCGCATCCTTGGCTCCAGGCGGCCGTAGTCCCGCCAGCCCGCCGCCAGGGAAGCCCCTTCCGCGGGCGCCCAAAGGACCTTTTCCGGGGAAAGGCTCTCCTCGGGAACCAGGGGGTGGGAGGTGGCGGCGAGGAAGTTTCGCCCGTACCCCAGCGGGGCCACCGGGGCGTCGGAGCCGAAGGCCAGGGTTCCGCCCTCCGGAGCAACCTTCGCCCTGATGTCCCAAAGAGGGAACCGAGCCTTAATCTCAGCACCCAGCTTGCCGGGCCCTCAAGGTAGCCATTCCCCTCCCGGCAAGGGTCTACTTGATTAAGCGATTTTCTATTAGGTAAATATCATTAAAAAGACGCAAAACTTCTACCTTAGTAAGGGACTGATTACCCTTGACTTTCATTATAGTTGGGGTAAACACTACCCACAACCAAGGGAGGTAACCATGAAAAAAACCGTTTTGGCCTCTCTGTTTTCGATTCTGCTGTTGGCTTCTTTCAGCGCATCCACCATTCCCCGGGAGTGGGCGGAAAGCCCCCACAACAACAGGGAAATGGGTTCCCAAACCCTCCAGCAGGTTCCCGTGGAAATCCGGGGAGAGGGAACCCGCCATTGTGCCCGCTGCCACAGCGAGCAGGGCTTTTTGGCCTGGCTAGAGCAGTTAAAGCAGGGAAATCCTGGTCATCTGGTAGGACCCGACGGCAGGCTCGCCACGGTGGAGCACTTGCGATCTTTGGGCCTCACCCAGGCCGACGTCCGACCCATTACCTGCCAAACCTGCCATGACGCGGACTGGAACCTGCGCGTGGTCAACAACACCCCGGTACTGCCCTCCGGCTTCCAGGCCAGTGCGGTGGGTGCGGGCGCCCTGTGCATGGTTTGTCACAGCACCCGCGAAGGGAAGATCAGCTGGAATGCCGCCGATCACGGACGCTACACCTCCCCCCACTATTCTGCCCAGGGCGATGTGCTTCTGGGCAAGAACGCCTACTTCGTGGACGACACGCAGGAATGGCTGAACCCCCACGCCCACTTCACTGGTGGCTCCTGCGTTACTTGCCACATGCGGCTCACCCGGGAGGAGTACACCAGCCACACCTTTAAGGCCCCAGAAAACCTTTGCACCTCCTGCCATGGTCCGAAGTTCCAGCGGGAGATGGTGGCCCAAGGCTTTGAACAGCTGATGAAGCAGGTAGAGGCCCGCATCAGCCAGCGGGTAGCAGCGGTCTCCAACCGCATCAGGACGGTACGGGCCTACAACCCAGAAACAGGGCAGTTTACCCCCAACGTGGCCGTGGAGGGACGGGTAAGGAGGGTAGAAATCCTTTCGGCAGCGGGACAAATCGCCTTGCGGCTCGTCTTGGAAGACGGTAGGGAACTCATCAGCCAGCTAGGAGATATCCGAGACGGGGAAGGGCAGCCTGTGTTTCCCACCGGAGACCCTGTGGTGCGGGCTGCCTGGAACTACCTCCTCCTGAAGTACGGGGGAGCCAGAGGAGTGCACAACCCTACCTACACCTATACAGTCCTTACCGCCACCCTGGAAGCTCTGAAGTAACTCCCCGCTCTCACCACAGGCCCCGGAGCACGCCCCGGGGCCTTCCCTTAAGATGGGGCCGTGGAGCGCACCTATCTCTACCGGGGCCGCATCCTGAGCCTGGCCCTGGAAGGCCGTTACGAGATCGTGGAGCACAAGCCGGCGGTAGCCATTTTGGCCGTGCGGGATGGGAAGATGCTCTTCGTGCGCCAGCACCGCCCGGCGGTGGGGCTCGCCCCCTTGGAGATCCCCGCGGGGCTTATTGAACCCGGGGAAGATGCCCTGGAGGCCGCCAGGCGGGAGCTGGCCGAGGAAACGGGCCTCACCGGGGACCTCACCCCCCTCTTCAGCTACTTCGTCTCCCCCGGGTTCACCGATGAGAAGACCCACGTCTTCCTGGCGGAGAACCTGAGGGTAGCAGAAGCCCCTCCCGACGAGGACGAGAGGATCGAGGTGGTCTGGCTGGAACCGGAGAGGGCTTTGCAGCTTCACCGCCGGGGCCAGGTGGAATTCTCGGCCACCGGGATCGTAGGGATCCTCTACCACCATGCTTTTCTCCGAGGTCGCTGACGTACCCCAGGGGCCCAAGGTGGTGGCCGTGGGCTCCTTTGACGGGGTGCACCTGGGCCACCAGCACCTCCTTCGCCAGGCCCTGGCCGAGGCCAAGGCCTTGAAAGAACCCCTCCTGGTCTACACCTTCGACCCCCCCGCCAAGGTCTTCACCCGGGGAGAGGGCTTCCTCATGGACCTCACGGAAAAGGTGGAGGCCTTAAGGGCCCTGGGGGTAGAGCTGATCCTGGCCGTACCCTTCAACGAAACCTTCGCCAGGAGGCGGGCGGAGGAGTTTCTGGAAGACCTGAGGGCTTTGGGGGCCAGCCGCATCCACGTGGGGGAGGACTTCCGCTTCGGCCAGGGGCGGAGGGGGGGCCCGGAGGACCTGGCGCAGGTGGCCCCGGTGCGCACCGTCCCCCTCCTCACCCTGGGGGGGGAACCGGTGAAGTCCAGCCACATTCGGGCCCTCCTCCAGGAGGGCCGGGTAGAAGAAGCCCGCCACCTCCTGGGCCGCCCCTACGGGGCCTACGGGGTGGTGGTGGAGGGGGATGGGCTGGGGCGGAGGCTGGCTTTCCCCACCGCCAACCTGGCCGTCCATCCCAAGAAGGTCCTCCCCCCCGGGGTCTACGCGGTGGAGGCCCAGGGGGCTTTCGGCCGCTACCGGGGGGTGGCCAACGTGGGTACCAGGCCCACCTTGGGCGGAGGGGAACGGCGGCTTGAGGTCCACCTCTTGGGTTTCGCCGGGGAGCTTTACGGGGAGGAGGTACGTGTGTCTTTCCTGAAACACCTCCGGGAGGAAAAGCGCTTCGCCAACCCAGAGGAACTCAAGGCCCAGATCGCCAGGGACGTGATGGCTGCCCGGGCCTACTTTGGCCTCTAGGGACACCTTTCCCCCCAAGGCGGGCGTAGGCTGGAACCGTGGACTGCACCCGTCTGGCCGAGGTTCTAAGCGAGGCCCGGGGACGACAGGAGGTTTTTCGCCGGGCCCTTACTGCCCTGGAGGAGGCGGGGGTTATCCGCTGCGGCGAGGCCTACTGGGTGGGAGAGAGCCTCTCCTTATTGCAGATGCAAGCCTGCCGCGCGAACTGCTCTCTAGCACCCTGGTCCCGGGCCCTGGCGGAGGAAGCCCTACGGCAGGGAACCCGGGTGGAAAGGGATGGTTTCGTGGCCCTGCCCCTGCGGCAAGGGAGCAGAACCTTGGCCGTGTTGGTGCTAAAGTTAGAATTGGGTCAGAAAATTCCAGAAGCCCTCCCTGCCCTCCTCCTCCTGGCCTTAAGGCGCCCCGGGCTGGAGCTTTCGGGAAGGCTCCTTTGGGCCCAGGAGGAGGAAAGGCGCCGGGTGGGCCGGGAACTCCACGACGGAGTAGGCAGCCTCCTCACCGCTGCTCTCCTCACCCTGAAGGTGGCAGAAAGGCGGCCGGAACAGCTTGCCGAGGCCCGGAGGCGTGTGGCGGAGGCCCTGGAGGAGGTCAGGAGGCTCTCTAGAGAGCTCCGCATGCCACTTTTGGACGACCTGGGCCTTAAGGAAGCCCTCAAACGCTATCTAGAGGAGTATCGCAAGGGAGGGGTGGAGGTCGAAGCTCATCTGGAGATCCCACCCCTGCCCAAGGAGAAGGAGGTAGCCCTCTTCCGGGTGGTGCAGGAGGCCCTCACCAACACCCTGCGCCACGCCCAGGCCCAGCGGGTGCAGGTGCGCCTGTGGCGGGAAGGGGACCGGCTTTTCGGGGTGGTGGCGGACGACGGGGTGGGCTTTGACCCGGAGAAGACCCCGGCCTCCGTAGGGATGCTGGGCATGCAGGAGCGCATCCAGGGCCTGGGGGGAAGCCTCCTGGTCCACTCCGTCCCGGGGCAGGGAACACGGGTGGAGTTCGGGGTGCCCCTATGAGGGTGGTGCTCCTGGAGGACCACCACCTGGTCCGGAAAGGGCTCCGCCTCCTCCTGGAGGAGGGGGGGCACCGGGTGGTGGCGGAGTTCGCCACCGCCGAGGAGGCCCTGGCCGCCCCCTGGGAGGCGGACCTGGTCCTTTTGGACCTGAACCTTCCGGGGATGGGGGGCCTCGAGGCCCTCCCGGAGCTGGCCAAGCGGGCCAAGGTGCTGGTGGTCTCCATGCACGACGAGCCCGCCTACGTGGCCCGGGCCTTTCAGCTCGGAGCCCGGGGCTACCTCCCTAAGCACGCCCTGGACCAGGAGCTCCTGGAAGCCATGGAGCGCCTGAGGCGGGGCCTGCGCTACCTGCACCCGAGCCTCACCGAGGCCCTCCTGGATGGGCAGGCCGAGCCCGGCCCCGAGGCCCTTTCGGAACGGGAAAAGGCGGTGGTAGCGCTCCTCGCCCATGGCTACACCCTTTCCCAGGCCGCCGAGCGTCTGGGGCTTTCCGTAAAGACCGCCTACACCTACAAGCAGCGGGCCCTGAACAAGCTGGGCCTTATGGACACGCCGGACCTGGTGCGCTGGGCCCGGGAGCACGGCCTGGCCTGACGGCCTCCCCTCCCGGGCAGGGTAGACCCCGGGTGGGCACTCGGGACATTTTTCCCAAGGACATTTGCCTTAGGATCCCTTCCGACAGGAAGCGGTAAACCCTTCCGTCTTGTGAAAGAGAGGGCAAGCTCTAGCTTGGAACCAGGAGGTGCGCGATGGAACTCCTGGGCTGGGTTACCGCAAGCCTCTTCGCACCACCGGGGGAGGCCCTCTTCCGAGGGTTTGGGGCAGGAACCCTGGAGGAGGCCTTGGAGGAGCTTACCGGCCACCCCGTGGTCCTGCCTCGGGTGCCCCCAGAGGAGCTCCAGGCCGCCTACACCGCCCTTTTTGTAGCCAATCCCAGGGGCGTCCCCGCTCCCCCTTACGCCGGTTACGCCCTGGACGGGGAGCTTCTCGGCCCTTCCCTCCACCGGCTCCTGGCAGTCTACCGGGAGGGGGGCCTCGAGGTGCAGGAGTCCTGGCGGGACCTGCCCGACCACCTGGCGGCCCTGGGGGAGGCTATAGCCCTCCTGGGCCCCCGTCGGCCCGACCTGGCCCGAAGGCTCCTGGAGGAGTTCCTGGGCCCCTGGCTGGGGCGCTTCGGTCAGGCGGTAAAGGCCCACGACCCCACCGGCTTCTACGGCACGCTGGTGGGCCTGTTGGAGGAGGCCATCCATGCAAAGACGGGAGTTTCTCAAGCTTAGCGCCCTGGGCGTGGGGGTAGGGGCCCTGGCCCTCAAGGGGAGCGGCCCCGCGAGGGCCCTAAAGACCCCTTGGTACGCCCAGGAGGTGCGGACGGTCTACCAGATCTGCGAAGGGTGCTTCTGGCGCTGCGGCATCGTGGCCCACGCGGTGGGCAACCGGGTCTACAAGGTGGAGGGGTACGAGGCCAACCCCAAAAGCCGGGGCCGCCTCTGCCCCCGGGGCCAAGGGGCGCCCCAGACCACCTACGACCCCGACCGCCTGAAGCGGCCCCTGATCCGGGTGGAAGGGAGTGAGCGGGGCGAGGGCAAGTACCGGGTGGCCACGTGGGAGGAAGCCCTGGACTACGTGGCCAAGAAGATGCTGGAGATCAAGGAGAAGTACGGCCCGGAGGCCATCGCCTTCTTCGGCCACGGCACGGGAGACTACTGGTTCGTGGACTTCCTGCCCGCCGCCTGGGGCAGCCCCAACGCCGCCAAGCCCTCCGTATCCCTCTGCACCGCTCCCCGGGAGGTGGCCGCCCAGTGGGTCTTCGGCCGTCCCATCGGCGGCCACGAGCCCATCGACTGGGAAAACGCCCGCTACATCGTCCTCATCGGCCACCACATCGGGGAGGACACCCACAACACCCAGCTCCAGGACTTCGCCCTGGCCCTGAAACGGGGGGCCAAGCTGGTGGTGGTGGACCCCCGGCACTCCACCGCCGCGGCCAAGGCCCACCTCTGGCTTCCCATCAAGCCGGGCACGGACACCGCTTTGCTCCTCGCCTGGATCCACGTGCTCATTTACGAGAACCTTTACGACAAAGAGTACGTGGAGAAGTACACCACGGGCTTCGAGGAGCTCAAGGCCCACGTGAAGGACTTCACCCCCGAGTGGGCCGAGGGGCACACGGAAATCCCCGCGGAAACCATCCGCCGGGTGGCCCGGGAGATGGCGGCCCACAAGCCTAAGGCGGTGCTGCCCCCCACCCGGCACAACACCTGGTACGGGGACGACACCTACCGGGTGATGGCCCTCCTCTACGTGAACGTGCTCCTGGGGAACTACGGGCGGCCGGGCGGCTTCTACATCGCCCAAAGCCCCTTCCTCCCCGAATACCCCACGCCGCCGCTTCCCCTCAAGCCCGCGGCCGGGGGGTGCGCAGGGCCCGCGGTGGGCGACGCGGAACCCGAGGGCTTCCGCCCCAGGGCGGACAAGGGCAAGTTCTTCGCCCGCACCACGGCCATCCAGGAACTCATCGAGCCCATGATCACCGGGGAGCCTTACCCCATCAAGGGCCTGTTCGCCTACGGGGTGAACCTCTTCCACTCCATCCCCAACGTACCCCGCACCAAGGAGGCTCTCCGGAAGCTCGACCTCTACGTGGCCATCGACGTCCTGCCCCAGGAGCACGTGATGTGGGCGGACGTGATCCTGCCCGAGGCCACCTACCTGGAGCGCTACGACGACTTCGTCCTGGTGGCCCACCAGCGGCCCTTCATCCAGCTCCGGGTCCCCGCCCACGAGCCCCTCTTCGACACCAAGCCCGGCTGGTGGATCGCCCGGGAGCTGGGCCTCAGGCTGGGCCTGGAGGAGTTCTTCCCCTGGCAGACCATCGAGGAGTACCTGGACACCCGCCTGCAGGCCATCGGCTTCGACCTGGAAACCCTGAAGGGCATGGGCACCCTGGTGCAGCGGGGCCGGCCCTGGCTGGAGGACTGGGAGCGGGAAGGCCGCCTCCCCTTCGGCACCCCCTCGGGAAAGATCGAGCTCTACTGCCAGGCCTTCAAGGAGGCGGGCCACCAGCCCCTTCCCGTCTTCACCCCCCCGGAGGAGCCCCCGGAGGGCCACTATCGCCTCCTCTACGGCAGAAGCCCCGTGCACACCTTCGCCCGCACGCAAAACAACTGGATCCTCATGGAGATGGACCCGGAAAACGAGGTCTGGATCCACCGAGAGGAAGCCCAGAAGCTCGGGCTCAAGAACGGGGACTACGTGACCCTGGTGAACCAGGACGGGGTCAAGGAGGGCCCGGTGCGGGTGAAGGCCACGGAGAGGATCCGCAAGGACTGCGTCTACATCGTCCACGGCTTCGGCCACAAGGCCCCCCTCATGAAGGTGGCCCACGGCCGGGGAGCCTCGGACAACTACCTGCAGACCCGGTACAAGCTGGACCCCATCTCCGGCGGGGCGGGCCTAAGGGTGAACTTCGTCCGGCTAGAGAAGGCAGAACGCCCCAGGCTCCCCTCCCTCACCGCCTTGGCCAAGCGGCCCTTTGACGAAAGGAGGACGTGATGCCCCGGTACGCCATGGCCATAGACCTTAGCCTCTGCGTGGGCTGCGCCGCCTGCGCGGTGGCCTGCAAGATGGAAAACCAGGTGCCCCCAGGGGTCTTCAACCTCTGGATAAGGGAGCGGGAGGTGGGGGCCTACCCGGACCTCACCGTGGAGTTCCGCCCCGAGCAGTGCCTGCACTGCGAAAACCCCCCCTGCGTCCCCGTCTGCCCCACGGGGGCAAGCTACCAGAGGGAGGACGGGCTGGTCCTGGTGGACCCCAGGCGGTGCATCGCCTGCGGGGCCTGCATCGCCGCCTGCCCTTACGACGCCCGCTACCTGCACCCCGCGGGCTACGTGGAGAAGTGCACCTTCTGCGCCCACCGCCTGGAAAGGGGCCAGGCGCCCGCCTGCGTGGCAACCTGTCCCACCTTCTGCCGCACCTTCGGCGACCTGGACGACCCGGAAAGCCCGGTTTCCCGGGCCCTGCGGGAGGCGGGGCGGGTGGACGTGCTTCGGCCGGAGCTGGGCACCAGGCCTAAGCTCTTCTACCTCAACGCCCCCTCCAAGCGGGGGCTCACCCAGGAGCGGCAGGTGAAGGAGGTGCGCCATGACTGAGTTCTACGGCCTCCCCAACGCGGGGGAGTTCTGGCACTGGACCAACGCCCTCCATTTCGTGCTGGTGGGGCTAGCGGGGGGGATGGCCCTTCTCGCCGCCCTCCTCCACCTCAAGGGGCACGAGGAGGCGCGGCGCTACACCCTCCTCGCCCTCCTCTTCATCGCCCTGGACCTCTTCGTCCTCTGGGCGGAATCCCCGGCCCGCTTCCGCTTTAGCCACGCCTGGCTCTTCCTCTCCTTCCAGCCGGCAAGCCCCATCTGGTGGGGAGCCTGGGGGCTGGCCCTGGGCTTCCTCGCCTCCGGCCTCCTCTACCTGGGCAGGGGGCCGCGGAAGCCCCTGGCCTGGGCCCTGCTCCTCTGCAGCCTGGTAGCCCTGGCCTACCCGGGGATGGCCCTGGCGGTGAACGCGGGCCGTCCCCTCTGGAACGCCCTCATGGCGGGGATCTTCCCCCTCACCGCTCTAGCCCTCACCCTGGGGGTGGCGGCCCTCCTCCGGGGCGTCTGGGCCCTCTACCCCTTGCGGCTCCTTCTCGGGGCTTCCCTCCTCCTGGCCTTCCTCTACCCCCTCACCTTAAGCCCCGAGGCCCGGGGGCACCTGTGGGAAGAGGGGGGGATTCTCTACGGCCTCATCCTCCTCCTGGGCCTGGGGGTTTTCTGGCGGGAGCGGCTTGCTCCTTGGGCGGGCTTCTTGGCGGCAGCAGGCCTACGGGCCCTTTTGGCAATGGTGGGGCAGTGGCAAGGTCTTGGCCTTTAAGGGGTCTTACCCCTTGAGCGCAAAGGAGGTGTAGGATGAAAGGCTACAGGTTCGCTTGGCTCGGTCTCCTTCTGGTCCTTCCGGTTCTGGCCCAGGCCACTACGGCCACCTTCTCCGCCATGACGGTGCGGGAGGTAGGCAACTTCCTCTCCACCCTGCCCGCGGGGTTCTACGCCATGGCCCCGGCGGTGGCCAAGCAGCAGATGGACGCCATGGACGTCTTCCTCCTGGACGTGCGGGAGCCCAGCGAGTTCCAGGCGGAGCGGATCCAGGGAGCGGTGAACATCCCCATCCGCGACCTGCCCCGGCGCATCGGTGAGGTGCCCAAGGGCAAGCCGGTGATCGTGTACTGCAAGGTGGGCCACAGGGGCGCCATGGCCACGGTCTTCCTGCGGGGCCAAGGCTACAACGTCCAAAGCATCAGCGGCGGGCTGGACGCCTGGAAGGCCGCGGGGCTTCCCGTGGTGAGGTAGATGGAAGTAGGCGGGGGCGGGGCCTTTAGCCCCGCCCCCTTTTCCCCTAGGGAAGACCCGGCTCGTCGAAGTGGGTGAGCTTGGGCTGCCGGTTGGCCCTGAGCTCATCCAGGCGGCGCACGGGGGTGGAGTAGGGGGCGCCCTCGAGCCACTCCTTGGGCTTTTGCAGGAGGGCCCCCATGGCCTCGGCGAAGGCCTCGAGAGTCTCCTTGCTCTCGGTCTCCGTGGGCTCCACCATGAGGGCCTCCTTGACGATCAAGGGGAAGTAGACCGTAGGGGGGTGGAAGCCGAGCTCTAAAAGGCCCTTGGCGATGTCCAGGGCGCGGAACCCCTGGGGGGGTTGGGCCACGAACTCGTGCATGCAAGGCCCCTCGTAGGGCACCCGGTACCCCTTCTCCTTGAGGAGTTCTTCCAGGTAGCGGGCGTTGAGAACGGAGAGGGCCGCGGCCCGCTTGAGGCCCGGAAGGCCCAGGGTGCGGATGTAGGCCCAAGCCCGCACCAGGGCCAGGAAGTTCCCGTAGAAGCTCCGCACCCGGCCGATGCTCTTGGGGCGGTCAAAGCTGAGGTAAACGCCCTCCTCCCCCCGCTCCACCGTGGGCACGGGCAGGTAGGGGGCCAGGTGGGCCCTCACCCCCACCGGCCCCGAGCCCGGTCCCCCGCCCCCGTGGGGCACGGTGAAGGTCTTGTGCAGGTTCAGGTGGACCACGTCGAAGCCCATGTCCCCGGGGCGGGCCCAGCCCAGGATGGCGTTCAGGTTGGCCCCGTCGTAGTAGAGCTGGACCCCGGCCTCCTTGGCCAGGCGGGAGATCTCCAGGATGCGCCGCTCAAAAAGGCCCAGGGTGTTGGGGTTGGTGAGCATGATGGCCGCCACGTGGGGGCCGAGCTCCCGCTTCAGGGCCTCGAGGTCCACCTCCCCGTCGGGCCCCGAGGGCACCTCCTTCACCCCGTAGCCCGCCATGCTGGCGGTGGCGGGGTTGGAGCCGTGGGCGGAGTCGGGAACCAGGACGAGCCTGCGGGTCTTCCCTTCCCCCCGGTCCTCGTGGTAGGCGCGGATGATGAGGATCCCCGTGAGCTCCCCGTGGGCCCCAGCCGCAGGCTGCAGGGTGATGGCGTCCATGCCGGTGAGGGCCTTCAGGTACTCCGCAAGCTGCCACATGAGCTCCAGGGCGCCCTGGGCCGTCCCCGGGTCCTGGTAAGGGTGGAGGTGGGCGAAGGGCCTTACGGCCTCCTCGTGGAGCTTGGGGTTGTACTTCATGGTGCAGCTCCCCAGGGGGTAGAAGGTGGTGTCCACCCCCACCTGGCGGCGGGAGAGCCCCGTGTAGTGGCGCACCAGGGTGAGCTCGTCCACCTCGGGGAGGCGGGGGGGGCTTGGCCGCAGGAACTCCTGGGGAAGGAGGTCCTCCGCGGGGGGCACCCCCTTCACGAGCCTCAGGCCCCGCCTGCCCTTGCGGCTCCGCTCGAAAATCAGGGGAAAGCTCATGCCAGCACCTCCTTGAGGGCGTCCCTAAGCCGGAGGAGGTCTTCCTCCGTGTGCAGCTCGGTGGCGGCGAAGAGGGCCAGGTTCTCCCCGTACTCCCGGGGCACGGGGGTGGCGGCGTGGAGGCCCCTTTGGGCCAGGGCCCGCCGCACCTCCACGGGGGGCTTGGGAAGCCTCAGGGCGAACTCGTTGAAGAAGGGCTTCGGGGTAAAGGGCTCCACCCCCGGGATCTCCAGAAGAAGCTCCCGGAGGCGGTGGGCCATGGCCACCCCCTGCAGGGCCACCTCCTTAAGCCCCTCTGGCCCCAGGGCCGCCAGGTACATGGCCCCCATGAGGGCGGTGAGCTGGGCGTTGGTGGTGATGTTGCTCTTGGCCTTGGCCCGGCGGATGTACTGCTCCCGGGCCTGGAGGGTGAGGATGAAGCCCCGCCTCCCCTCCGCGTCCACCGTCTCCGAGACCAGCCGTCCGGGGATCTGGCGCACAAAGGCCTTCTTCGTGGCCAGGTAGCCAAAGTGGGGCCCGCCAAAGCCCATGGGCAGCCCCAGGCTCTGCCCGTCCCCCACGGCGATGTCCGCCCCGTAGGCCCCCGGGGGCTTGAGCACCCCCAAGGAGAGGGGGTCGGCCACGACCACGAAAAGCGCCCCCGCGGCGTGGGCGGCCTCCGCCAGGGGGGAGAGGTCCTCCAGGGCCCCCAGGAAGTTGGGGTTTTGCGCCACCACCGCCCCCACCCCCTCGGGCACCTCCCCCAAGGGGGTGCGGCCCCCCTCCAGGGGCAGGGTGTGGAGCCCCGCCCCCACCGCCTCGAGGTAGCTCCCCAGCACCTGCCGGTACTCGGGGTGTACCCCCTGGGAGACCAGGACCCGCATCCTGCCCGTCTCCCGGAGGGCCAGGAGCACCCCCTCCGCCAAGGCGGTAGCCCCGTCGTAAAGGGAGGCGTTGGCCACCTCCAGGCCCGCAAGCTCGGCGATCATGGTCTGGTACTCGAAGGTGGCCTGCAAGACCCCTTGGCTCACCTCCGGCTGGTAGGGGGTGTAGGCGGTGAGGAACTCCCCCCGGGAGCCCAAGGCCTGGACCACCGGGGGGGTGTGGTGGCTACGGATCCCCCCGCCTAAGAAGGCCCTGTGGGCGGGCTGGTTCCTCGCGGCAAGGCGGTTTAGCTCCTCCAGGACCGCCCACTCGGGCAGGGGTTCGGGCAAGGCGATCCCTGGGTTCAAGATCTCCTCGGGCAGGTGCCGGTAAAGGTCCTGAAGGCTTTCCGCCCCCACCTTCTCCAGCATGGCCCGGATCTCCTCTTCCGTGTGGGGCGCGTAGTCCATACTCCCATCCTTAAACAAAGGCCCCGGGCCATTTGACCCGGGGCCACAGAGGGGGCTTGCCGACCCCTTAGGCGCCGGACCCGGCCAAGCCCCCGGGCCGCCATGGCCTCAGGCCTCACCCTCCAAAGCCTCCTGGTACCCCTCCGCGTCCAGGAGGTCGTCCAGGTGGTCTATGTCCAGGGGGCGGATGCGGAAGATCCAGCCCTCCCCATAGGGGTCCTGGTTGATGAGCTCCGGGGTCTTCTCCAAGGCGGCGTTCACCTCCACCACCTCCCCGGCCACGGGGGCGTAGATGTCGGAGGCGGTCTTCACGCTCTCCACCACCGCCACCGCTTCGCCTTTTTCCACCTTCCGCCCTACCTCGGGAAGCTCCACGTAGACCACGTCCCCCAAAGCGTCCTGGGCGTAGTCGGTGATACCCACCAGCACCGTGTCCCCTTCGGGCAGGGCCCATTCGTGGGTCTTGGTGTAAAAGCGGTCCTTGGGTATGTCCATGGCGCCTCCTAACCCCCGCTATTTTAGCGGCACGAAGGGCAGGGGGCTAAGGGAAGCCCGTACCAGCCTGCCCCGTATCTCCACGAAGAAGGGCTCCCCCGCCTCCTGCCCCACGTAGGCGAGGGCGATCCCCTTTTCCAAAAGGGGCGAGAAGCCCCCGCTCGTCACCCGGCCCACCCGCTCCTCCCCGGAAAGCACGGGGTAGCCCTCCCGGGGGATGCCCGTCTCCAGCACCAGGCCGACCAGCTTTTCCTGGCAAGGAGAGGCGAGCAGGGCCCCCTTGCCGTAGAAGTCCTTTTCCCTTTTCACCACCCAGGCCCAGGGGGTGCACAAGGGGTTGGTGGCGTCGGTGAGCTCGTGGCCGTAAAGGGGAAAGCCCGCCTCCAGCCTCAGGGTGTCCCGGGCCCCGAGGCCACAAGGGGTAGCCCCCGCCTCCAGGAGGGTTTCGAAGACGGGCTCGGCATCCTCGGGGGCCAAGAAGAGCTCAAACCCGTCCTCCCCCGTGTACCCGGTGCGGGCCAGCCGGGCGGGCCTCCCCGCCACCTGGGCCTCCCAGACATCGTTTTTCCTCTTCGTGGCCAGGTCGGTATCCGTGAGGCCCTGCAAAAGCTCCGCCGCCTTGGGCCCCTGCAAGGCCAAGAGCGCCGTTGCCTCGGAAACGTCCTGGAGCTCCGCCCGGAAACCCCGGGCCAACCCTTGGAGGTGGGCCAAGTCCTTGGCGATGTTGGCTGCATTCACCACCATGAGGTACGCCTCCTCCCCCAGGCGGTAGAGGTAGATGTCGTCCACCACACCCCCCTGGGCGTTGGGGAGCATGGAGTACTGGGCCCGGCCCACCTTCAGCCTGGCGGCGTCGTTGGCCGTGGCCCACTGGAGGAAGGCCTGGGCCTCAGGACCCTGCACAAGGAACTCCCCCATGTGGCTCACGTCGAAAAGCCCCACCCCTCGGCGCACCGAAAGGTGCTCCTCGCGGATGGAGGCGTACTGCACCGGCAGGGCGTAGCCCGCGAACCCCACCAGGCGCCCCCCGTGGCGCAGGTGGGCTTCATAAAGTGGGGTCTTCTTCATGGCAAGGCCATCTTACCCCCAGGACGGAGGCCTCCCCGTGGGTTCCTCGCGCGGCCCAGCTGCCACCCCCAGGAGGCGTCAGAAGAGTTCCCGCCTGAGCGCCTCCGCGGAGTTGTCCTCCAGGACCTCCTCCCGCTTGGTGGCCCAGGCGGGGAAGGGGAAGCGCACGAGGAGGGGCACGGGGATCTCGGGCTGGGAGAGGATCACCGCCCCCTGAGGCAGGATGAGGGCCCGCTGGCGGAAGGAGGCGGGCAGGTGGCGGTACTCGGGCCGCTCGGCCTCGGCGGCGTCCAGACGGCCCACCACCCGGATGGCGGCGTTGCCCACCACCCTGCGCTCCACCTCGCTCGCCGTCTGCTGCGCCCCGATGAGGATCACCCCTAAGGAGCGGCCCCGCTCGGCGATGTCCAGGAGGACGTCCTTGATGGGGCTTTCCTCGTCCCGGGGGGCGTACTTGTTGAGCTCGTCCAGGACGACGAAGACCTGGCCCCGGTACTGGCCCCGCTCCTTGCGCTCGAAGAGGTCCTTGAGGAGAGCGCCCACCACGAACATCTGCGCCTGGGGCCGGAGCTTGGCCAGGTCCACCACGTGCACCTGCTCCCCCTTCAGGGGGTCCGGGGGGTTCCCGGGGCGGTCCCCCCGGAGGAGGTGGCCCACCCCTTCCACGCTGGCCCGCAGGCGCCGCACGAAGGCCTCGAGGGTGGGGCGGGCCTGGCGGGCTGTCCAGGCCCGGTCCCCCTCCCCTTCGCCGCTTTCCGGGCCCAGGAGCTTGAACTCCAGGTAGGCTACGAGCTCGGCAAAGCCCTTGAGGCGCACCTTGCCCAAGGCGTCGAAGGTGATGCCCTCGGGCAGATCCTCCCCTGGCCAGTCCTCCACCAGGAGGGCCGGCCCCTTCTGCCCCTGGGCCAGCCGCCTGAGCTTTTCCGCCACGTGGGCCACCAGGAAACCCAGGTTGGAAAGGGCCCCCTTGTCGGCGAAGAGGAAGGGGAGGAGGCCCCTTTGGGCGAACTGCACCAGGTCCCAGTGGTAGGCCCTGACCCCCTCCAGCCGGGTGTCCACGTCCGGCAGGTACCCCTCCTTTTTGGGGGGGGCCAGGAAGGCCACGCTGCCAAAGGGGGTGGCGGGGAGGCCCAGCCGGGCATAGGCCGCCCTGGCCTCCTCCGTGAGGCGGGCGTTCTTCTTGTCCAGGAAGAAGAGGTCTTCCCCCTTCACGTTGAAGAGGAGCACCTTGGCCTGGTGGGCCTCCTCCAGGACCCCACTTTCCAGGAGGCTTTTGAGGAGGAATGTGGCGTAGCTGGTCTTGGCCGCCACGCCGCTGATCCCGGAGATGTTCACGTGGCCCCCCTTTGCCCCGTTCAGGAACTCCAGGTTGAGGTAGGCCACCTCCCCGTTCTTGAGGAGGCCCGCGGGGAGCTTGGTGCTCCCCCGCTGGTTGCGCATGGCCTCGTAGTAGAGGGCAAGCTCCAGCTCTTCCCCTTGCGCGAGGTAGACGGGGGAGCCGGGGTCCGGGGGGAAGAACTCCTCGGGCAGGATGCGGGTCACGCTCACGTGGGCCACGTAGGCCAGGCTCACGGGGATCTTCCCCTCCACCGCCAAAAAGGTGTCCGTGTCAAAACTCTCCCCCTCGTGGACCTTGGCCACGCGGTCCACCATGCCGAAGTAGCGCACCCTGCCCACCTTGGGGTGGTGGCCCTCCACCACCACCAGGTCGTCCAGGCGCAAAAGCCCTCCCCCCTCCACCCCCACCCAGAACTCCAGGGGGGTGGCCTCCCGGCTGCCCAGCACCACACCGATCCGCTCCACTATCCACCTCCCAGGTACCGGGCCAGGATGCGGCCCACCACCTCGCGGCTCCCCATCCTTCGGGCAAGCTCCCGCTCCAGCCCCCCCACGGGCAGGAGGTTCTGCGGGGCCCGAGGGTCTTTCAACGGGTGGGAGGCCAAGGCGGGAAAGAGGCTCAAGGAAAGGTCGGCCAGGGCGCGGAAGTCCCCCAGGAGGGGGGTTTCCACCCGGAGGAGGCCGCTTTCCGGGGGGCGCACCCCCTCCGGGGCAAGGGGCAGGCGCAGGTACCAGCTGGCAAGCTCCATCCCCTTCCTGCGCACCCGGAAAAGGGGGGTGCGCTCCCCTGGGACGAGCCTCCGGAGGAGGCCCTCCTGCTCCCTGGGCAGGTAGCGGGCCCAGTGGGTTTTGATGTAGCCCAACACGGGGCCTTCTCGCACCCAGCGCACCGGCCCATCCACCACCAAAAGCCCCCCCACCAACCCCTTAGCCAGCTCCCGCTCCAGGCCAGCCCGGGCCTGGCGCAAGCCCTCTTGAAGGCCCTCGAGGCCCTCCCCCACGGGGGGCACCGCCCCGTAGGCCAGCTCCCCCACGGAAAGGGGCCCCTCCAATCCCACCCCCACCCGGCGCACGAGGGGAGCGTGAAGGCGCATCCGCCCTCCTTCCCACACCGCGGCTCCCGCAGCCACGCACCCCAGGAGGGCGAGCCTACTCCCCTCCGCCACCAGGGCTTCCACCCGCTCCCGCCCATCCAGGAAGCAAAGGGGCTCTGGCCAAGGCGTGGGAGGGGCGGCCTTGGCCTCCCAGGGCTCCTCCAGGGGATGGAACGCTTCCGGTTCACTCCCCTGGGGAAGGGCCTCCTCCACCTCCCGCAAGGGAAGCTCCAGGGCGTAAAGCCGCCAGGCCATGCCCCTAGATTACCGGGGCCGGGCGGTAGGGGAGGTACCGGGGCTCCCAGAAGCGGGAGCGCACGAACTCCATGAGCCCCTTGAGGGAAAGGCCCAAGACCCGCTCCTCCTCCGCCACCCCCTCCTCGAGGGCCCTCCCCATCACCCGGGCGGCCACGTAGGGGGAGACCTCCCTGAGGCGGGCCACCGGGGGGTAGAGAAGGTGGGGGAAGTGAGCCTCCGTGTAGTCGTAAAGGGCGTAGGCTGCCTCCAGGACCATCCCGTCCGTGACCTCCCGGGCCCGGGCCAAGACCGCCCCCAGGCCCAGGCCGGGGAAGACGAAGGCGTTGTTCCCCTGGCCCACGGGGAGGGTGCGCCCCATGTACCCCACCGGGGGGAAGGGGCTCCCCGCCGCCACCAGGGCCCTTCCCTCCGTCCAGTAGATGAGGTCGTCGGGCANCACCGGGGGGAAGGGGCTCCCCGCGGCCACCAGGGCCCGCCCTTCCGTCCAGTAGATGAGGTCATCGGGCAGGGCTTCGCAGGCGGAAGTGGGGTTGGAAAGGGGGAAGATCACGGGCCTTTGGGTGTTTTCCAGCATGGCCCGGGCTACGGGCTCGCTGAAGCTCCCCCCCTGGCCGGAAAGGCCCAGAAGCACGGTGGCCCGGGCGTTGCGGATGGTTTCCAGGAGGTTGGGGTAAGGACCCGCAAACGCCCATCCCGCGATGCGCCCCCGCCTTTGCGCGTAGGGCTGCTTGTAGGCCTCCATGCTCCGCCCCTCCACCAAAAGCCCTTTGGAGTCCAGGACCAGAACCCGGGCCTTCGCCTCCTCCTCGGAGAGGCCCTCCCGCTTCATGCCCTCCACCAGGGCCCAGGCCACCCCGATGCCCCCCGCCCCGGCCCCGTAGACCACCACCACCTGGTCCGAAAGCCTTTCCCCCTTCAGGCGGCAGGCGGAGAGCACCCCCGCCAGGGCCACCGCCCCCGTGCCCTGGATGTCGTCGTTGAAGGAGGGCACCACCTTGCGGTAGCGCTCCAAGACGGTGAAGGCGGTTTCTTTGGCGAAGTCCTCCCACTGGATGAGGGCCTTGGGGTAGCGCCTGCGCACCGCCTCCACGAAGCGGTCCAAAAAGCGGTAGTACCCCTCTCCCCGGAGGCGCCGGTGCCGCACCCCCAGGTAGAGGGGGTCCGTGAGGAGGTCCTCCCGGTCGGTGCCCACGTCCAGCTCCACGGGCAGGGTCTTGTCCGGCCCCACCCCCCCTGCGGCGGTGTAGAGGGTGAGCTTGCCGATGGCGATGGCCATGCCCCCGTACCCCTGGTCCCCGATGCCCAGGATGGCCGAGGAATCGGTGGCCACGATGAGGCGCACCTCCTCCAGGGGAACGTTCGCGAGCGCCTCCTCCACCCGGTCGATGTTCCCCGTGCTGGCGGTGAAGCCCCGGGGGTAGCGGTAGATGTGGGAGAACTCCCGCACCGCCTCCCCCACGGTGGGGGTGTAGAGGATGGGGAGCATCTCCTCCAGGTGGTCCACCAGAAGGGCGTAGAAGAGGACCTCGTTGCGGTCCTGGAGATGGCGCAGGTAGATGTGCTTCTCCAGGGGGCTCGTGATGAGGCGGTAGCGGCGGTAGACGCGCTCCTTCTGCTCCTCCAGGGTGTTCACGTAAGGGGGAAGGAGCCCCTCCAGGCCCAGGGCCCTCCGCTCCTCCTCGGTGAAGGCCGTGCCCTTGTTGAGGAGGGGAAGCCTCAGCAGGAGGAAGCCGGAAACGTAGGGCTCCAGATACCGCTCGCCTCTTTCGTCCCGCTTGACGTCGTAATAGCGGCTGACCGGCACAACCCTATTTTCACACGTTGAAGCCGAACATGCGCATCATGCGCTTGCCCTCCTCGGTCATCTTGGCGGGGGTCCAGGGGGGCGTCCAGACGAACTCCACGTTCACCCCCTGCACCCCGGGCAGGCGCATGACCGCCATCTCCGCGTCCGCCTTGACCACGTCCTGGGCCGGGCAGCCGATGGCGGTGAGGGTCATGGTGACCTCCACCACCCCGTTCTCGTGGACCTCCACGTCGTACACGAGGCCCAGGTCCACGATGTTCACGGGGATCTCCGGGTCGTAGACCACCTTCAGGGCCTCGAGGACCTGCTCCTTGGTGGGGAGCTCCTTCACCTCCCTGTCCATGCCCCCAGTATAGCCAGGAAACCCCATCCCCTTTTGGGTATAATGGCCCCGGTTGGGGAGTAGCCCCAAGCCGGCCTCCCGTCAGGACGGGCCCCAGGGCCCCGGGAGGCCGGGGGCAGGAAGCCCGGGCAAGACCACCGCAGGAAGCGGTGGTCCTTTCTTTTGGAGGGGTGAATGGAAGCGGGCGTTCTCTCGGTGATCCTGATCCTGGTGGCCCTGGAGGTCATCCTCTCGGCGGACAACGCCCTGATCCTGGGGGTGATGGTGCAGAAACTCCCCCACCACCTGCGGCGCAAAGCCCTCTTCTACGGCATCCTGGGGGCCTACGTCCTCCGCGGCCTGGCCCTCCTCTTCGCCGCCTTGGTCATCAAGCTCTGGTGGGTGCAGGCCCTGGGGGCGGCCTACCTCCTCTACATCGCCCTCAGGCACTTCCTGAAGCCGGAGGAAGCCCACGCCCCCCCTCCTTTGGAGGTAAGCGCCGCAGGGTTTTGGAAGGTGGTGGCCCAGGTGGAGCTCATGGACCTGGCCTTCGCCGTGGACTCGGTCCTGGTGGCCGTGGCCCTCTCCGACAAGCTATGGGTCATCTACACCGGGGTCTTCCTGGGGATCCTGGCCCTAAGGATGCTGGCCAGCCTGGTGGTGAGCCTCCTGGACCGCTACCCCCGCTTCAAGCACCTGGCCTACGGGGTGGTGGGCCTGGCGGGGGTGAAGCTCCTGCTGGGCGGCTGGGACAAGTTGGCCAAGGAAGCCCTCCATCGCCCCGAGCTGGCGGTGGGCCTGGACAAGGAGACCTTCAGCCTCCTCATCCTGGGGGTGCTCCTCCTAGGGAGCCTCTGGGCCTTGCGCAAGCCGGCGCCCCAAGCCTCTTAAGATGAACGCCTCCTGGCCCTACCTGGTCCCCACCCTCCTCCTCTTCCTGGAGGTGGGCTTTCCCTTCGGCCTCCTCGTCCCTGGGGGGGATACCCTCCTCCTGGCCCTGGGGGCCCTGGCCGGGGAAGGGAGGCTTGGCCTCTTCCCCCTCCTTCCCCTCCTCTTCCTGGGCAGCTACCTGGGGCACGGGGTGGGGTACGCCCTGGGCCGGGCCTTGGGGCCCAGGGTGAGGGCCCGTTTCCCCCAGGGGCTTATAAGGCGGGCCGAACGGCTTCTCTTGCGCTATGGCCCTTCCGCGCTGCTCCTCGCCCCCTTCGTGCCGGGGATGCGCACGGCGGTGCCCTTCCTGCTTGGGGCCCTAGGGTTCCCCCTGTTGCCCTACCTTCTCCTCACCGCCCTGGGAAGCCTCCTCTGGACCCAGGGCCTGGTCCTTTTGGCCTTCTTCCTGGGGCAGACGGTATCCCCCTGGATCCTCTGGCCCACCCTGCTCCTCCTGGCCCTTTTGCCCCTCCTGCACCGGAAGCTCAGGGCGCCTGGGGCCTGAGGGGCTGAACCGAGGCCTACACGTACTTCTCCCCCCGGACCACCCAGACGTTCTCCACGTAGGCGATGACGGCGTAGTGGGGGAAGTAGGCCTCCTGCAGGCGGGCGAGGATCCTGAGGGCCACCTCCTCGGGAACGATGGTCTCCAGGCGGATGTTCTGCCCCTCCCAGTCGATGCTCCGCATCCCCCGGGAACCCTCCCCCCGGGCGGGTACAACGGTGTACCCCTTGGCCCCCAGGCGCTTGACCTCCTCCACCAGCTTCTTCTCCAAGACGCTTTCCGCCACGATGGTCACCAGCTTCAAAGGCACCAGGTCCATGCCTCACCCCCCTATCCACCTGGCCAAAGCGTGATACATGGGGATACCCAAGACCAGGTTAAAGGGGAAGGTCACCGCCAGGCTGGCGGTGAGGTACAGGCTGGGGTTGGCCTCGGGCAGGGCGATGCGCACCGCAGCCGGGGCAGCGATGTAGCTGGCGCTGGCGCTCATGGCTCCAAGCACGGTGGCCCCGCCCAGGGAAAGCCCCGCCAGGTGGCCGAGGTAGACCCCTATGGCCCCATGGAGGAGGGGGAGGAGGGTGCCGTAGAGCAGCAGGCGGAAGCCCATCTGCTTGAGGGTGGCGAACCTCGAGGCCGCTACCATCCCCAGGTCCAGGAGGAAGAGGGTGAGGACCCCGTAGAAGGGGTCCACGAAGAAGGGCTTGACCCGCTCCATCCCCGCCTCCCCCGAAAGCCCCCCCACGGCGAGCCCTCCCAGGAGGAGAACCACGCTCCTCCCCGTGAGCACCTCCTGGAAGGCCTCCCCCAGGTTCCCCCCACCCCGCTTGGCGAGGAGGAGGGCCAGGACGATACCTGGCACCTCCAAAAGGGCCACCAGGGTGGGGAGGAAGCCCTCCGGCCGGTAGCCCAGCCCCTGGGCGAAGGTGAGGGCGGCGAGGAAAGTGACCGCAGAGACGGAGCCGTAGTGGGCGGCCAGGGCCCCCGCGTCCACCCGGTCCACCCGGAGAAGGCGCCGGGCCGCCAGGTAGCCGGAGAGGGGTCGGGCCAGGCCCAGGAAGAGGGTGGCCAGCAGGGGCAGGAGGAGGACAGCCAGGGGCGTTTTGGAAAGCTCCACCCCCCCCTTGAAGCCGATGGCGAAGAGGAGGTAAAGGGAAAGGGCCGTGTACAGGGCCTCAGGAAAGGCCAGGTCGCTCCTGAGGAGGCGGGCCAAAACCCCCAGGGCGAAGGCCAGGACCATGGGGGAAAGGAGGTTGAGCCTTAGGAGTTCCAGGGCGTCCATGCCCTGCCTTCTACCACGGGGAAGGGGGCTTGGTACAATCCGGTACGATGCGGCCTTTGGTGGGCGTGATCATGGGTTCGAGGTCGGACTGGGAGACCCTGCGCCACGCGGCGGAGACGCTGGACGCCCTGGGCGTGCCCTACGAGGTGCGCATCGTCTCCGCCCACCGCACCCCGGACCTCATGGCGGAGTACGCCAAAAGCGCTAAAGAACGGGGCCTCTTGGTGATCATCGCCGGGGCGGGAGGGGCGGCCCACCTCCCCGGCATGACCGCCGCCCACACCCCCCTGCCCGTCCTGGGGGTGCCGGTGGAAAGCCAGGCCCTAAGGGGCCTAGACTCCCTCCTTTCCATCGCGCAGATGCCCGCGGGCGTTCCCGTGGGCACCCTGGCCATCGGCCGGGCGGGAGCGGTGAACGCCGCCCTCCTGGCCGCCAGCATCGTGGGGCTTTCCCACCCCGAGGTGATGGCGCGCCTTCAGGCCTACCGCCAGGCCCAGACCGAGGCCGTCCTGGCCCACCCCGACCCCCGGGAGGAGGCGTGAGGGTCGGCGTCCTGGGCGGGGGCCAGCTGGGGCGGATGCTGGCCCTGGCGGGCTACCCCCTGGGCCTTGCCTTCCGCTTCCTGGACCCAAGCCCTGAGGCCTGCGCCGGAGGGGTGGGGGAGCTCGTGGTGGGGGACTATCTGGACGAAAAGGCCCTCTTCCGCTTCGCCCATGGGCTGGACCTCATCACCTACGAGTTTGAGAACGTGCCCGTGGAGGCGGCGCGGAGGCTTGCGGAAAAGCTCCCCGTCTACCCGCCCCCCAAGGCCCTGGAGATCGCCCAGGACCGCCTTGCAGAGAAATCCTTCATGCAGAGCCTGGGAGTGCCCACCCCTCCCTTCCGCAGGGTGGACACCTTAGAGGAGCTTGGGGAGGGCCTGGCGGAGGTGGGCTTCCCTGCCCTCCTCAAGACCCGCCGGGGCGGGTACGACGGCAAGGGGCAGGCCCTGCTCACCTCATGGGAGGAGGCGGAAAAGGCTTTCCACGCCCTGGGGGGAGAGGGGTTGATCCTCGAGGGCTTCGTCCCCTTCCACCGGGAAGTGTCCCTCCTGGCGGTGCGGGGCCTTGGGGGGGAGGTGGCCTTCTACCCCCTGGTGGAAAACCGCCACCAGGGGGGCATCCTCCGGCTTTCCCTGGCCCCGGCCCCTGGAACCTCCCAAGCGTTACAGGAGAAGGCAGAAGGTTATGCCCAGAAGGCCATGGAAGCCTTAGGATATGTGGGGGTTCTAGCCCTGGAACTTTTTCAAGTGGGGGAAGAACTCCTCTTCAACGAGATGGCCCCCCGGGTGCACAACTCCGGCCACTGGACCCTCGAGGGGGCGGAAACGAGCCAGTTTGAAAACCACCTCCGGGCCCTCCTGGGCTTCCCCTTAGGCCCCACCGCCCCCCGGGGCCATAGCGCCATGGCCAACCTCATCGGGGTAAAGCCCGACTTCCGGGAGGCCCTGGCCCTCCCCGGCCTCCACCTCCACTGGTACGGCAAGGCGGTGCGCCCGGGGCGCAAGGTGGGGCACCTGACCCTCAGGCGGGACACCTGGGAGGACCTGGCCCGGGACCTTCCCCGCCTCCTCGCCCTGGCGGGGGCGTGGTAAACTTCCGGCAAATGCTGGAACGGGCCCTGGAAGCTTACCTAAAGGACTACCGGGAGGTCTTCCACCACCCCGCCCCGCCTCCCGGCTTTTCCCCGGAGGACCAGCTCAAGGTGCTGGTGCGGAACCTCTTCCGCCGCCTGGGCCTGGAAGCCTTCACCGAGGTGGCCCACCACAGCGTGGGGCGGCCGGATTTGGGCATCTTTCAGGGTACCCTCCTGGTGGGCTACGTGGAGGTCAAGGCCCCTGGGAAAAACCTGGACCCCAAGGCCTTCGCCGGGCACGACCGGAGGCAGTGGGAGCGCTTCAAGCACCTCCCCAACCTCATCTACACCGACGGCCTCACCTTCCTCCTCTACCGGGAAGGAGAACCCCTGCACCGGGCAGACCTGAGCCCCAAAGGCCCAAGCCCCGAGGAGGTGCGGGCCTTTGAAGCGCTTCTCCTGGACTTCAAGGGCTGGGGCCTTGCCGCCCCCAAGGACCCCCAGGAGCTGGCCCAGCTCCTCGCCCCCATCGCCCGCTACCTGCGGGAGGAGGCCCTGGAGGCCCTGGAGGCCCCCCCGCCTCGAGGGGAAAGCCTGAAGAAGCTCTACGAGGAGTGGCGGCGCACCTTCCTGCCCGGGGCCGACGAAAAAGCCTTCGCCGACGCCTTCGCCCAGCTCCTCACCTACGCCTTCCTCCTGGCACGGCTGGAGTGGAGCGAGGCCAAAGGGCCCTTCGCCCTGGAAAACATCCTGGCCTACCTCCACGAGGGCCACGGCCTCCTAATGGACGCGCTTTTCCTGGCCAACCATCCCCTTGTCATTCAAGAAATCTACGCGGGCTATAACCTCCTGAGGCGGGCCCTGGCCGCCATAGACCCCCAGGCCCTGGCCAAGCGGGGAACCGAGCCCTGGCTCTACTTCTACGAGGACTTCCTGGCGGCCTACGACCCCGAGCTCCGCAAGGACATGGGGGTCTACTATACCCCCAAGGAAGTGGTGGGGGCCATGGNCCTGGCGGCCTACGACCCCGAGCTGCGCAAGGACCTGGGGGTCTACTACACCCCCAAGGAGGTGGTGGGGGCCATGGTACGCCTGGTGGACGGGCTCCTGAAGGGGCGCCTGAAACGGGCGGGGGGCCTGGGGCACGAGGGCGTGACGGTTCTGGACCCCGCCCTGGGCACCGGCACCTTCCTCCTTGGGGTGCTGGAACGGGCCCTGGAAAACGCCGAAGCCCTCTACGGACCGGGCTTCCGGGGCCAGAAGGCCACGGAGGTGGCCCAAAGGCTTTTTGGCTTTGAACTGATGCTCGGCCCCTACGCCGTGGCCCAGTTCCGCCTGAGCCGGGCGGTGCGGGAGGAAGGAGGCCAGCTTCCTGAAGGGGGCCTCAAGGTCTACCTCACGGACACCCTGGAAGACCCCTACGGGGGCAAGCCCCTGGAGCGCCTGGGCATGGTCTACGAACGTCTGGCCGAGGAGCACGAACGGGCCAGCCGGGTGAAGCGCGAGGAGCCCATCCTGGTGGTCCTGGGCAACCCCCCTTACGACCGGGTGCAGGGGGAAAGCGAGGAGGAAAGGCGCAGGCGGGCAGGCTGGCTCCTGCATCCCCGCGACCCGGAAAACGGCCAAAGCCCCCCCTTACTGGAAGACTTCCTGAAGCCCCTGGAGGCCCTGGGCCTGGGCGTCCACGCCAAGAACCTCTACAACCTCTACGTCTATTTCTGGCGCTGGGCCCTGTGGAAGGCTTTTGAGCAAGACCCCAGGCGCCCCGGCATCGTGGCCTTCATCACCGCCAGTTCCTACCTCACCGGCCCCGGCTTTGCGGGGATGCGGGCCCACATGCGCCGGGTGGCGGACGAAATCTACGTCCTGGACCTGGGGGGCGAGGGCCGGGGGGCGGTGAAGGAGGAAAACGTTTTCGCCATCCAGACCCCCGTGGCCATTGCCCTCGCCGTGCGCTATGGGGAGAAGGAGGAAGGCCGCCCTGCCCGGGTCTTCTACCACCGGGTGCCCGGGGCCACGCGGGCGGCAAAGCTCGCCCATCTGGCCGAAATGGAGGACCTAAAGAGGGTTCCCTTCCAGGAGGTAGGGCGGGGCCTTTACGACCCCTTTGTGCCCGAGCCCGCCGGGGCCTACGCCGCCTGGCCCAGGCTCACCCACCTCTTCCCCTGGCAGCACAGCGGGGTAGAGTTCAAGCGCACCTGGCCCATCGGCCCCACCCGGGAGGTGTTGGAGGCGCGCTGGCATGCCCTCCTCACCGCCACCAACCTGGAGGCGGCCTTCCGGGAGGAGCGGGACCGCCGGGTGGACCGCGCCTACCCCGCCATCCTGAGGGGGGAGAAGCTCCCTCCCTTGAGCTCCTTGAGCCCCACCGAACCCCCGGAGGCCATCCTGCGCTACGGCTATCGCTCCTTTGACCGGGCCTGGGCCATCGCGGACGGCAGGGTGTGCAGCTACCCTCGGCCTGCCCTTTGGCGCGTCTATGGCCCCAAGCAAATCTTCCTCACCTCCCTTCTCACAAGCCCCCTGGGGCAAGGGCCTGCCCTAACCGCCACCACCTACGTACCGGACCGGCACCACTTCTCTAACCGCGGCGGCAAGGACGTCATCCCCCTCTACCGGGACCGGGAAGGCCGGAGGCCCAACCTGGTCCCCGGGCTTTTGGAACTTCTGGAAGACGCTTACGGCTTCCCCGTGGCCCCGGAGGATTTCCTGGCCTACGTCTACGCCCTCCTGGCCCAGCCCGCCTTCAGCGAACGCTTCCGGGAGGAGGTGCGCCACCCCCCGGTGCGGGTGCCCCTCACCAAGGAGGGAACCCTCTTCCAAAGGGGGGTGGAGCTGGGAAGGCGCCTCCTTTGCTGCCATACCTTCGGGGAGCGGTTTGGGGGGGCCTGCCTCCTCCACGGGGAGGCCCGCTGGCAAAAGGCCCCCTCGAGCTACCCTCAGGACCACGCCTACGACCCAAAGACCCGGACCCTGAGGGTGGGGGACGGGGAGGTGGCCCCCGTGACCCCGGAGGTGTGGGGCTACGAAATCTCGGGCTTCCAGCCCCTCAAGGCCTGGCTGGACTTCCGCACCCGGGGGGCGGGCAGGAAGGGAAGCCCTCTGGACCACATTCTTCCCACCGCCTGGGGGCCCGACCTCAGCCGGGAGCTTCTGGAAGTGGTCTGGGCCCTGGAGTGCACCCTGCGCCTGCACCCGGAGCAGGAAGCCCTCCTCGACCAGGTGCTGGAGGGTCCGCTCTTCCAGGAAGAGGAACTCCCCAAACCAAAACCCGAGGAGCGCAAGCCCCCCGAGGAGGAAGCGGAAGAGGCGGGCGAAGCGGTCCAGGACCGGCTCCTCTAGGTCCCGGGGAGCGGCCGGTCCCGGTGGGGTATAATCCCCTCCCAAGGAGGCCAGCATGGACCGGATCGCCAGGCTCAGGGAGGTCATCCGCGCGGCTAAGGAACACCCTGTTTACCGGGAAAAGTTCAAAGGCGTGGACCCGGAAGGGGTCGGCCTGGAAAGCCTGGGGGAGCTTCCCCTCACCACCCGGGAGGAGTGGGTGGCCTACCTCAAGGAAAACCCCAGGCCGCCCACGGGGGCGAGCCTCATGCACCTCACCCCAAGCCCCCTCCTGGGCTGGATGCCCGAGTACCTCTCCCAGGACGACCTGCGCTACCAGGCCGAGGCCCTGGCGGAGCACTACCGCAGGCTCGGCCTCACCGGGAAAAAGGTGCTGGTAGCCTTCAGCTACCACGTCTTCGCTGGGGGGTGGCTTTTCCACCAGGCCCTCTGGCGCGCCGGGAACCTGGTCTTCCCCCACGGGCCGGGAGAGGCGGCCCGCATCGCGGAAATCGGCCAGGCCTATGGCTTTGACGTCCTGGTGACCAACCCCTCCTTCGCCCTCAAGGTGGGCCAGGCGGGGGGGCGCTTCCCCCTTCTCCTGGCCGGGGGGGAGCCCTTCACCTCCGTGCCCGGCTTCCGGGAGAAGGTGGAGGCCGTCCTGGGGTGCACTGCCCTGGACGCCTACGGCACCAGCGAGCTCGGCATCGTGGCCGGGGAGCGCCTGGAGAAAGACGGCCTCTGGGAGATCCCGGAGATGGCGGTGCTGGAGGTCCTGGACCCCGAGACCCTGAAGCCCATCCCCGAGGGGGAGAAGGGGGAGCTGGTGGTGACGGCCCTAAGCCGCACCCTCATGCCCATGGTGCGCTTCCGCACCGGGGACCTGGCCATCGCCGAGAGGCGGGAGGGGCTTACCGTGCTACCCCGGGGGGTCTTCGGCCGCACCGACCAGATGGTGAAGGTGAAGGGGGTCAAGCTCTACCCCACGGAGCTCGCCCCCATCCTGGGAGGCTTCGGCCTGGACCCCAAGGGCTTCCAAGTGGTGCTGGAGAGGAAGCTGGAGGGCACGGACAAGCTGGTCCTCCGCCTCAAGGCGGAGAAGGTGCCCCCGGGCCTCCTGGAGGCCATCCAGAAGGCCACGGGCCTGAAGGTGGACGAGGTGGAGCTCGCCTCCGAGCTGGAGGGGGGCCTGGTGGTGGACCGGCGCTTTTGAGCACCCCGCAGCAAGCCGGGAGCGGCCTCCCTGCGGGGAGGCCACTTTGTTATCGTCTTCTCATAACCTGCGGATATACTCTCCGGCAAAGCAACGGGGCCCTTGCGCTATAGTGGGGGTAAACCCTGCGCCTTGGCGGAAGGAGGCAAGATGCGGTTTTTCGTGCTGGGGGACGTTTCCGTGGACCTTCTCTTCTTCGTGGAGCGAATACCGGAACCGGGGGAGGAGATCCCCTCCCGCCGGGCCCTGATGAAGCCCGGGGGAGCTGGGGCTACCCTGGCGGCGCAGCTGGCGAGCCTGGGCCACCGGGTCTACCTGGCCGGTCGGGTGGGGCAGGACCCCTTCGCCGAGCTGGCCCTGGCCCGGGTGCGGGAGATGGGGGTGGACCTCCGCCACCTGCAGGAAGATCCCGAGCACACCACCAGCTCGGTGCTGATCCTCCTGGTGCCCGGGGGGGAACGGGCCATGGTGAGCGCCGAGGGGGCAAGCCGCCACCTGGACCCTTCCCTCTTCAAGCCCCGCTTCCTGGACCAGGCGGACGCGGTGGTCCTCTCTGCCTACGCCCTGGTGGGGGGGCCCAGCCGCAGCTACGCGGTGGAGGTCCTGGAGGCCGCCCGGAAGCGGGAGATGCCCGTCTTCGCCGACCTGGGCACGGGGGCGGTACGGGCGGCGGGCACGGAGCTCTTAAGGTACCTGCGGGGCGTAACCTGGCTTCTCATGAACCAGACGGAGCTTCTGGCCCTGACGGAGGCCTCCTCCCTCTCCGAAGGGGTGGGCCGTCTCCGGAAAGAGGGCTTCCACCGCCTGGCCATCAAGGTGGGGGCCATGGGCTCCATCGTGGTCACCCCGGAAGGGGAGGAGCTCATCGAACCCTTCCCCGTGGAGGACATCGTGGACTCCACCGGAGCCGGGGACGCCTACACCGCCGTCTTTGCCCACGCCATCCTGAGCGGGAAAACCCCGGTGGAGGCGGGCAAGCTCGCCAACCTGGCAGGCGCCCTGGCGGCCACGGGCCTGGGGGCCCAGGGGAGGCTCATCCGCCTAGAGGACTTGGAAGTAGCGGTGGGCCAGGGCTAAAAAGGCCAGGCCCGCCTTCCCGCTCTTTTCCGGGTGAAACTGGGGGGCCAGGAGGTTTTCCTTGGCCAGGAGGGCGGTAAAGGGGGTGCCCCCGTACTCCCCCCGGCCAAGGGAGTACGAGGTAAGGGGGCCATAGTAGGAGTTGGCGAAGTAAAAGTGCCGCCCCGAGAGCTCCGCGAAGAGGCCAGCAAAGGCCACCCGGTTCCAGCCCATCTGGGGCACGCGGCCGTGGGTAAAGCGCCGCACCACCCCCTCCACCAGACCCAACCCTTTAACCCCGGGAGCCTCTTCGCTCTCCTGGTACAGGACTTGCATCCCCACGCAGATGCCGAGGAAGGGAAGCCCCCTTTCCAGGTGGGCCAGGACCCGGTCCACGAAGCCGCTTCCCTGAAAGGCCCCCATCACCTGGCCGAAGTGGCCCTGGCCGGGGAGGACCAGGAGGCTGGCCTCGAGGTGCGCCCGAGGGTCTGAGGAAACGCTCACGGCAAAGCCCGCGGCCTCGAGGGCCTTGGCCGCGCTCCGGAGGTTCCCCGAGCCGTAGTCGATGAGGAGGGTCCTCACGGGCTAAAGCACCCCCTTGGTGCTGGGAAGCCCCTCCCCCGTGACCCGGGTGGCCCGGTGGAGGGCCCGGGCCAGGGCCTTAAAGCTGGCCTCCAGCACGTGGTGGGCCTCCCGCCCGGAAAGGAGCCGCAGGTGCAGGGTGAGGCGGCCGTGGTTGGCGAGGCCCCGCAGGAACTCCCGGAGGTGGTAGTGGTTCACCCCCCCCGCCTCTCCCACCACGGGCCATTCCTCCGGGCGGTACTCCAGGTGGGGCCTGCCCGAGAGGTCCAAGACGCAGAGCACCAGGGTCTCGTCCATGGGGGCATAGGCCTCGGCGTAGCGCTCCAGGCCCACCCCCTCCCCCAGGGCCTCCTTCAGGGCCTGCCCCAGGGTGATGCCCACGTCCTCCACCAGGTGGTGGGGGTCCACCTCGAGGTCCCCCCTGGCCTCCACCTCCAGGAGAAAGCGGCCGTGCCGCTGGAGCTGCAGGAGCATGTGGTCCAGGAAGGGCAGGCCCGTGGCCACCTTACCCCCCACGGGGCCATCCAGGCCCAGGCGCACCCGGACCCAGGTCTCCGCCGTGGCCCTTTCCACAGAGGCCTCACGCATAGGCCACCCCAAAGGCCGCCCGCAAAAAGGCGTCCATCTCCTCCTTGAGGCCCACGCTCACCCGCAGGCACCCCGCAAGCCCCGGGTAGCGGTCCTGGCGGCGCACCAGAACCCCCTGGGCCAGGAGGTGGCGGAAGGCCGCCTCCGCGTCCGGGGTGCGCACCAGGAGGAAGTTGGTGTGGCTGGGGTAGGGGCGCCAGGCGGGGTGGGCGAGGAGCCTCCCGTAGACCCTTTCCCGCTCCCTCCGCACGTAGGCCGCCACCTCCGCGGCGTAGCCGGGGTTTTCCAGCACCACCTCCAGGATGGCCCCGGTGTGGGCGGGGAGGACAAAGGGGGGGAGCACCTCCCGCACCACCCCCGCCACCTCGGGGGCGGCCAGGAGGTACCCTGCCCTCACACCCCCCAAGGAGAAAGCCTTGGAGAAGGTGCGCAGGAAGGCCACGTGGGGGTTTTCCCGCCCCAGGGGGCTAAAGTCGGTGCCGGAAAACTCCCGGTAGGCCTCGTCCACCACCAACAACCCCCCCACCTCCTTAGCCCGCTCCGCCAGAGCCCGCAAGGCTTCCTCCGGGAAAAGGGCCCCCGTGGGGGCGTGGGGGTTGGGCAGGAAGAGGATCCCGCCCCGGAAAGCCTCGAGGAGCCCCTCCAAGGGCAGGGCAAACCCCTCCCCCAGGGGCACCGCCCGGTAGGGGGTGCCCGCCATCCTGGCGGCGTGGGCGTAGTGGGGGAAGGAGGGACTTAGGTCCAGGACCTCCTCCGCCGCCAGGCTCAGGGCCAGGATGAGGAGGTTGGACCCCGGGGCCAGGACCACCCCCTCCTCCGGCCAGCCCGTGAGGGCGGCAAGCCTCCTCCGCAAGCCCTCCGCGTGGATCTCCGGGTAGCGGTTCCAGGGAAGCCGGGCCATGCGGCGCAGGGCCTCCTCCTTGAGGGGCTGGGGCAGGTCAAAGGGGCTTTCGTTCTGGTCCAGCTTCACCGGGGCCTCCGCCTTCTTGTAGGGGTAGGGGGAAAGGCCCTGGAGGTGCGCCTTGAAGGCCCGCATACCCTGGAGTATAGCCTGAAGTCGGTAAACTGGAAGGGTGAACCGGGCCAAGGACTGGTTCCTCCAGGCGGAAAGGGACCTGGAGATGGCCGAGATCGCCCGGGGAGCGGGAAGGCACGAGTGGGCCTGCTTCGCCGCCCAGCAGGCCGCGGAGAAAGCGGTCAAGGCCTTGCACCTCCACCTGGGCCAGGAGGCTTGGGGTCACCTCATCGCCCGGCTCCTCCGGGAGCTGCCCCTGGAAGTCCCCCCCGAACTGGTGGAAAAGGCAAGGTACCTGGATGGGCTCTACATTCCCACCCGCTACCCGGACGCCTTCCCCGAGGGCCCTTCCGCGGAGCACTACGGCCCCCTGCAGAGCGAGGAGGCCCTGCGCTATGCCCGTGAGATCCTTGACTTCACCCGTGCTCAGATGGCCTAGCCGGGAAGAGGTGGAGGAGGCCCTTCGGACCTGGCTTCGCCGCCACCCCATCCCCGGCCTCTTGGCCCTGGGCTACTTCGGTTCCTACGCCCGGGGGAACCATGGGGTGGGGAGCGACCTGGACCTGGTCCTGGTGGTGGCGGCCTCGGAACTCCCCCCCTGGCAAAGGCCCACCCGGCTCCCCCTGGAGGAGCTTCCCGTGCCCGCGGAGGCCCTGGTCTACACCCTGGAGGAATGGCGGGCCCTCTCCGGGCGAAGCCCCCGTTTCGCCAGGACCCTGGGGGAGGAAACCCAGTGGCTCCTAGGGGCGGAAGTGGTCGTACCCCTTTCGGGGAAGGGGTTCCCCCCGGAGGAAGACCCCCCTTCCCTCCCCCACCCGCCCCGCGCGGAAAAGGGGTAGGCCCCCCGCCTCCGCCCGGGCCAGGACCTGGGCCTCGGCCCCGGGGGGCACCACCAACACGGCCTCGAACTCTTCCCCCCCGTAGAGGACGAGGTCCAAAGCCGCCTCCTCGCTTCCCGCAAAGGCCAGGACATCGGGGTAGAGGGGAAGGGCTTCCAGGTCCACCCGCACCCCCAGCTCCGCCAGCTGCCAGAGGGTTTCCGCCAGGCCATCGGAGGAGTCCAGGCTACCCCGGGGAAGTCCCTCGAGGCTTAGGAGTTCCCGCCGGGGCAGGGGGTAAAAGGCCGCCTCCCGGATCTTCGGGTAGGCCCCCAGGTCTCTTTCCTGGTAGTGGGCCCGTATGGCCGCCCCCGTCCTGCCCCAACGGTCCCCGGCCAGGTAGAGGAGATCCCCGGGGAAGGCCCTTCGGGGCAGGGGGCTGGCGGTTCTGGCAAAGCCAGAAACGGTGAGGGCCACCTCGCGCCCGGCGTTGGTGTCGCCGCCGAGGAGGGGGGCCCCCAGCCGCCTGGCCGCCTCCGCCGCACCCTCCACCAGGTCCAGGACAAAGGACGCCTCGAGGTCCGGGGGCAGAAAGAGCCCCAGGGCAAACCCCAAGGGCCTCCCCATCTTGGCGATGAGGTCCGAGGCCGTGGCCGCCACCCCCCTAAAGCCCACCTCAAAGGGCCCCATGCCATGGAGGGCCACTTCCCGGTAGAGGAAGCCGTCGGTCTTCAGGAGCCAGGCCTCCCCCCCCACCCAAACCCCCCCGGCGTCGTCCCCTGGGGGCAGGGGGGCCTCCTCCGGGTAGCCCATGGGGGAAAGCCTCGCCAAAAGGGCCCGCTCGCCCAGGTCCTTGAGCCGCATACGCCCAGGCTAGGGTATCATGGCGGGGTGTGCCGGGTTGACCTCTGCCGGACACCGGCCCCCAATCCCCTAGTCCTGGTGGAAGCCCTGCCCGCAGGGAGCGTCCTTAGCCTGCTCTTGGCCCAAGGGGCCACAGAGGTCTGGGTGGCTCCAGGGCCCAAGGTGGCCCGCCTCCTGGCGGAGGAGCTGAAGGAAGAGGTTCTGCTCTTGGGTGAGGTGGAAGGCTTTCCCCCCGAGGGCTTCCACGGCCGCCTCTCCCTGGTGGACCTGACGGGGGCCGAGGTCCGGGGGAAGAAGGCCGTCCTGGTGGCCCCTATCCTGAACGCGAGCCTCCTCCCCGAGGAAGAGGAGGTCTACTTGGCCAACTTCCGCAACGCCAAGGCCGCCTTGGCGGCCCTGCGCTCCCTGCCAGGGCCCGTCCTGCGCCCCGCCGGAGCCCCCGAGCCCCTGCTTTCGGCGGTGGTGGCGGCAGGCTTTCTGGCCAAGCGCCTCTTTCCGGAAACCCCCCCCAGCCTGGCCACCGCCCTCCTCAAGGCTTTCCCCGACCCCCAGGAAGCCCTCTTCCAAAGCCCAGAGGGCCAGGCCCTGCACCGCCAGGGGCGCACGGAGGAGCTGGCCTGGGCCAGCCTCATCGGGGTGGATCCCGTGGTGCCCCGGCTCGCCGGGGTGCGCCGCTTCCCCAAGGAGGCCTTCGGCCTCACCCAGGACCGCTACGCCCAGAGGTTCGTGGCATGGAGCGCCTAGAGCTTTTGGGCCTCCCCCTGGACCCCGTGGGGATGGCGGAAGCCCTGGAGCGCATCGCGGGCTTTCTCCAGGCGGACAGGACCCACCAGGTGGTGACCCTGAACCCGGAGATCGCCGTGCGGGCCCAGGAGGACGGGGCCTTGAAGCGGGCCATCCTCGAGGCCGAGCTCGTCACCCCGGACGGGGTGGGCATCCTCTGGGCTGCCAGGCGGCTTTTGGGGGTGGAGCTCAAGGAAAGGGTCACCGGGGTGGACCTCACCCTGGCCCTCTTCGGCCGCTTCCCCGGGATCCGGGTCTACCTCCTGGGGGGCAAGCCCGGGGTGGCGGAGCGGGCGGCCCTCGAGGCGAGGCGCCTGGGGGCGGAGGTGGTGGGCTGCCACCACGGCTACTTCCGGGAAGAGGGGCCGGTGGTGACAGACATCCAGGGGAAGCGCCCCGACCTCCTCCTGGTGGGCATGGGGGAAAGGCAGGAGGTCTTCATCCACCGCCACAAGGCCCACCTGGGGGCCAAGGTGGCCATGGGGGTGGGGGGCACCCTGGACGTGCTGGCGGGGGAGGCCCAAAGGCCCCCCCTCTGGGCCCGGCGCCTGGGGGTGGAGTGGCTCCTAAGGGTGGGCCTGGACCCCAAGCGCTGGCGGCGGGCTCCCCGGCTTTTCCGCTTCGCTTACACCGTCCTCAGGAAAAAGGGCTAGAATGCCCCCGTGAAGTGGATTCTGGCTTCCCTCCTCCTTGGGGCCAGCGCCTTGGCCCAGGGCCTCGTCCTGCCCTTTGAGGGCCCCGAGGGCTTCCGCCTGGCCCAAGCCTTCGCCCAGGGGCTTTCAGCCCCGCCTCCCTCGGCGGTGGCCCTGGTCTTCCCCGACCTGCCCTGGCGGGGAAGCTACGACCTGGCGGGGGGGCTTTACACCCGGGCCGGGGCCCGCCTGGCCCAGGCGGCCACGGGGGCGGAATGGGTCCTCCTGGGCCGGCAGGAGGCAGGGGGCCTGAGGCTCATCCTGGCCCGGGAAGGGAAGGCCCAAGAGGGGATTTTCCGCACCCCGGAACTGGCCTGGCTCTGGCTCCAGGGGCAGGGCCTGGCCCCCAGGTTTAGTCCCCTCCCCTCCCCCACCCTCCCCGAGGCCCGCCTCCGGGCCCTAGCCCAGGGGGAGGACCCCGACCCCCTGCACCAGTCCGCCCTGGACCTGAGGGAGGGCAGAGGGGCCGGGCTTTTGGAGGGAATCCTGCCCCAAAGGCTCCTCCTCCTCTGGCAGGGGCGGCTTCCCCCCGCCTACCAGGCCTTCCGCCTCCTGGCCGAGGGGAGGCAGGGGGAGGCCCTGAGCCTGGCGGAGGCCATGCGCCAGGGAAACCCATTGGAGCGCACCGCCGCCCACCTGGTCCTCCGCATCCTCGAGGACGAGGGCTGGAAGGCCTCGGCCCGGGCCCTGGCACAGGCCTTCCCCGAGCTTTCCCTAGCTTGGGAAGAGGTCAGCTTCGCCGCCTTTGCGGAAGGGAACGGGGAGGAGGCCCGGGACGCCCTGCTCCAGGCCCTCAGGCTCCGGCCGGACTACTGGCTCTACTGGACCAACCTGGGCTGGGCCCACTACCTCACGGGAGACCTCCCCCGGGCCCTCCTGGCCTCGGAGCGGGCGGTGCGCCTTGGGCCCAACGCCACCGCCTACTACAACCTGGGGCTCTTCCGGGCCATCTACGGGGACTATCTGGGGGCCAAGGCCGCCTACGACCGGGCCCTCAGGCTGGACGAAGGGGACACCTTCCCCGAGGCACTGGAGGACCTGGTGCCCCGGGAAGAGCCCCTCCCCCTCTACTTCCGCGCCTACCTTTCCGAGCGGACCGGGCTCCCTGCCGAGGCCCTCTACCGGGCCTTCCTGCAGGCCCACCCCCGGCACCCCGCGGCCTTCGCCGCCAGGCGGGCCCTGGCCCGGCTGGGGGAGGCCCGGGGGGGCCTGGAGGTCCTCAAGCTCTCCCTCATCCCCGGGGACCGGGATGCCCGGCCCTTCCGCGCCGGGGAGGCGGTCTTCCCCGAGGTGCGCCTCTTTGGGGAGCCCTACCTGCCCCGGCAGGAGCTGGAGACCCTCCTTTACCGGGAGGGTGAGCTCCTGGCCCACGAGCGGAAACCCCTGGGGTTCCCGCCCCTCACCACCGCCCTGGAGGAGACCGCCCCCGCGGTCCTCCTGCCCGAGCCGGGGCGGTACACCCTGGAGGTCCGCTATGGGGAGGCCAGGGCCTCGCTGCCCTTGGAGGTGGGGCCGGAGAGCCTGGCCCGCAGGCTCTACGCCTTGGGCCTCGAGGCCCGGGACCTCTCGGGCCGGCCCCTCCTCACCCCTGAGGAGGCCCTGGGGGCAGAAGGGGAGGCACTCCTCCTGCAGAGAACGGCCGAGGCCCTGAGGGCCGCCGCCCCCCTGGCCACAGGCTCCCTCTTCACCGCCCCCCTTCCCCGCGGACCCTACGCGGGCCGAAGCGTGCAGGAACTGCTGCGGGAGGCCATCCCGGCAACGGTCCGCGTCTTCCTGGAGGCGGTCCTGGAGGCCCCTGAGCTGCTGGCGGAAAGCGATGTGGTGAACGCTTTCGTGAACTGGCTCCTGCAGGACGAACCTTGAGCTCCTAGCGACCACCCCTCAAATGAGTGGCTGAAGAGCATGACGATAGAGAGTGTGCCGCCCCGAGAAGCTGTTTGCGGCGAAAGGGAAGTCTATCGTCCCCTACCCTGCAAACCCCATCTAGCCCGTAGCAGCCCTGCCCCAGGAAGCAGGCCTCAACGTCCTTGGCGTGGTGACCGTTAGGCTGATAAGCATGTGGTGGAGGGTTCTGCTCCTAGTACTCCTTGCGGGCTGCAAGCCCCAGACCGCCTCCGCTCCTGCGTCTCAAAGCCCCACACCTTCTGAACTCATCCGCCTGGCGGTCTGGCCGGACGAGGACACCCGATGGCAGGTGTGCGAGAGCACCTGGGAAGAGTTTGCCAAGGGGGGCTACGTGAGCGAGGATGTGACCGCGGCGGCCTTCCGCTACACCCTGCCCGTGCCCCTTGAGGGGGTGCGGGGCGAGCTCCGCTTGTTCTGGCCCCTGGCGTCAGTGGTGCAGGAGTGCGGGGACCTTGCCCTGCGGGGCCTCCGCCCCTACCGCCCCAGCAACCGGCCTCCGGTCATGGTCCATCAGCCCTTCCTGGCCTACTGGGGCCCGGAGAAGCCCCCGAAGGACTGGCAGGCGCAGCTGGTGCTCTTGGACGGGCACGGGGATCGGGTGGGCTATTTGCCGTCCTCCCCCTTCCGGGGAGGAGACTGCCTGTTGGGCTCGTGTTCCGGCGAGATCACCTTCTGGGTGGCGTACCCTTCCCAGGACCTTGCCCAGGTCCAGCCCTCTTTGGAGGGGAGCTTTTTCCTGGAGGCCTTGGACAAGCAGGACGTGAAGGGGCTGCGCCTCGAGGTGTACTGGGGTGATTTAGGCACGGACATGGAGCTGGATTTGGGAGGGCTGCATGGCGCGCCGTAAGCGGGCCCTCATGGCGCTTATGGCCGAGCGCATGGGCCACGCCAACCCCAACATCACTCTGGGCATCTACCGCCACCTCTTGGAGGAGGAGCGCCGGGGGTGGGTGGTGGACCCGGAGGAGATCGCGGGAGCTCGAGCGGGAGGGTAGGCGATGGCGGGCGGTGAAGAGCCCTTCGACTTCTCCACTTCGCAGATCCACGCCTGGGAGGTGGAGCGCATCCGGCAAGCCTTTCGCCAAGGTAGGTATAGCATTGAAAAACATGCCTTTCGGCGCATGATGGAACGGGGCATCAGGCCAAATGAGGTGCGCGATGTGGTTATGAACGGAGCGGCTGTGAGCAAGGATCTGCCGGGTAATCCTCGGGATCGGAGACCGGGCATCAACTTCGAGCGCACCCTCGAGGATGACAGAAGGGTCCGGGTGAAAGTAAGCTGGAGGGAGGGGTACTTTGTCGTAACCACCCATGAGGTGTCGGGATGAACGGGGCGTTGGTAAAAAAGACCATCACGTACACCCACACCCTGCCCAGCGGCGCCGTGGTGGTCATCCTGGGCGTCCCTGCTCTTTGCGATGAGGAAAGTGAAGACGGCTTCTGTGCCTTTGAGCCCGAGGTAAGCGAACGCCTTTATGACCTCATCGATGCGGCCGCGGCCCGAAACCCGGCCCCTGGAGAAGTGGTCAGGCTGCTTTTCTCCGACGACCCGGAGACCGTTCGTCCCCAGGTGGACCTCGAGGTGCGCGTTCGGGGCAAGGGTCTGAACTTCGGGGAAATCCCCTTGAGCGCCCTGGAAAGGCTCGTGGAGAGCACCACAAAGGCGTACCGTATTGCGGCCAAGGCCGTGGCCAAGCGCCTGGGCGTTTCCAAAACCCCGCCTTATCCCACGGTGGCTTTTGTGGCTCCCGGCAGCGTAGTGCTCGGCTTGCGCAGCTCGGGGTCCACCCCCCTGTTTGAAGAGGCGGATGTGGGGCACATGGCCTTGGACCTCATCCTTCAGGGGGTGGAATGGGCTGGGGAGGGTGCCCCTCCCGGCGAGGATCCCGAGCTGGTGGCCGCTGCTCTAGAAAGCGTCATCGAACTCGGGAAGCAAGAAGGTGTGGTGGAGTTGGCCCGCTATGGCGAAGGGGGGCGCCAATGGAAGGGAGTTATCACGCCAGAGCTCCGCGCCAAGGGGGAAGAACGGCTAAGGGAAGTTGTGCGGGAAGCCAGCAGAAAGTCCCTCCAGGTTTTTGAGGGGCTTTTGGACGCCATCAAACTGGACGGGGAAGCCCATCTGCGTGAGCTTTCCCTGAAGCCCCAGGAATACACGGGCACCACCCTCAACTTCCGCTATGGACCAGACTTGCTTCCTAAGCTTTTGGAGCTTTTTGGCAAGCGGGTAAGGCTGGCAGCGGAAGAAAAGGCCGGGCCGGGCGAGAGGGACTTCCAAGCCCTCGAGGTTGAGGGGGCGAAGGAACTTCCCGAGGCCTAGCTACACCTTTAGCTACAAAGGCCCCCGGGGCTAGCTCCCCGGGGGCGGTTTTTTCGTCCTGCTGCTGGTGGAGCCGACGGGACTCGAACCCGTGACCTCCTGAGTGCGATTCAGGCGCGCTCCCAGCTGCGCCACGGCCCCACGCGCCCTATATGGTAGCGGGGGGCTTTAGCCTTGTCTAGTCCCCTTCCTTGAGGCGCACCTCCACCCGGCCCTTCTTGTCCTTCACGGAAAGCTTGGCCTTGGCCTTGCCCTTGCGGTACTCCGCTTTCCACTCCCCCCGCTTCACCTCGTACTTGACCCGCACCCAGCCCCGGCGGCGGAGGTCGGCGTCGTGGTGGCGGAAGATGGCCTCCGCCTGGGAGTAGCGGTAGACCACCACGAGCCCTTGCGGCTCCGGAAAGCGCTCCACCACCACCGCCTGGGGGAAGAGGTCGAAGACCAGGGTTCCCGAAAGCCGCACCTCCAGGGCCCAAGCCGACAGCAAAAACGGCAGGAGGAAAACCCAGCGCATGCCCCCATGCTAGGACAAAACCCGGCTACCCTCTTAAGTGCAGCCTTAAGTACACTTTAGGCATGGACGAAGTCTGGCAGAAGCTGGCCGAGCCTTTTCCCCCCGGCGAGGTGCAGTGGCGCATCGAGGCCCTGAGCCGGGACCGAAAGCGGGCCCTGGTGGTGCCCTACGTGGACGCCCGTACCGTTCTCGACCGGCTGGACCGGGTGGTGGGGCCCGAGGGCTGGCAGGACGCCTACGAGGTGCTCTCGGACCAGGAGCGCACCGTCAAGGACGAGCGGGGCGAGCGCCGGGAGCGGCTGGTGGAGGTGAAGTGCCGCCTCACCCTCCTGGGGGTGAGCAAGGAGGACGTGGGCGAGGGGGATTCCCTGAAAGCCGCCTTCTCCGACGCCCTCAAGCGGGCGGCGGTGAAGTTCGGGGTGGGCCGGTACCTCTACCGCCTGGAGAAGCAGTGGGTGGACCACGACCCGGAAAAGGGCCGCTTCACCCCGCCCAGGCTGCCCGAAGCCGGTGAAACCCCGGAGGGGCCTCCCGAAGAGGAGAAGCCCGAGGCCTACCGCCTCATCGACCAGCTCCTGGAGCGGCTCCGCGAGAAGGGGCTGGGCAAGGAGGCAGCCAAGATTGTGACCAGGTACGGGGGCTATGGCAAGACCCCCGAGGAAACCAAACGCCTCTACGGGGAGCTGAGGGCTCTCCTTAAGGGATGAGGGTTGTCGCTGTTGGGGACCTCCACGGAAACTTTCCCGCCCTCTGGCGCCTTCTGCGCCTCGAGGGCCTGGCCGACCAGGCCCTCAGGCCCACGGAGGACCTGCGCACGGGCCGCACCCGCTTGGTCCTCCTGGGGGATCTGGTCCATCCTAAAACCCGGAAGGACTACGAGCGCCTCACCGGCCTCGAGCCCTTCAACCCCCAAGACCCCACCCACCTCCGCCTGGCAGCGGGCTACCAGATCCGCGAGCTCTTCCGCCTGAAGGGCTTTCAGGAAGCAGCCGGCAGCCACCTGACCATCCTCCTCGGCAACCACGACGAGGCCGCCCTCAAGGGAGAGCCCCTCTTGGGCAACCGCCACCTCCAGCACCTGGAGTTCCACCCCGGGCGCGGGGGCAGGGCCCTGCCCGAGGCCCTCAGGGCCTGGATGGCCGCCTTCCCCCGGGAGGCCGTCCTCCACGGGATCCACTTCGCCCACGTGGGCCCCGTGCCCTGGCTGCAGGAGTACGACGAGCTCTTCTATGCCCAAAGCGAGCCCAAGACCTGGTGGTTCCGCACCCCCGACTACGTGGAGCGGATGGGGTACCGCTATGGTGTGTACGGCCACGTGCCCATGAAGGAGGGCATCCTCCTAAAGGAGCGCTTCGCCCTCATCGACGCCCTGGACCTGGGGCAGTACCTGGTGCTCCTCCCCGAGGAGGAACCCCTGCGCCCCCTCGTCAAAAGGCTTCCCCATGTCTAGGCTCACCTCGCCCAAGGAGGTGCGGGAGATCCTCCTGCGCCACGGCCTCTTTGCCGAAAAACGCCTCGGCCAAAACTTCCTGGTATCGGAGAGCCACCTCAGACGCATCGTGGAGGCAGCCCAACCCTTTACCGGACCGGTGTACGAGGTGGGGCCGGGCCTGGGAGCGCTCACCCGGGCCCTGGCCGAGGCGGGGGCGGAGGTTACGGCCATAGAGAAGGACGAGCGCCTGCGGCCCTTGCTGGGGGAAACCCTGAGGGGCCTTCCCGTGCGCCTGGTCTTCGGGGACGCCCTGCGCTACCCGTGGGAGGAGGTGCCAGAGGGAAGCCTTCTGGTGGCCAACCTCCCCTACAACATCGCCACCCCCCTCGTCACCCGCCTGTTGCAGACGGGCCGTTTTCAGCGCCTGGTCTTTCTGGTGCAGAAGGAAGTGGCCCTGCGCATGGTGGCCCGGCCCGGCACCCCCCCCTACGGCCTCCTCTCCCTACGGGTGGCCCATCACGCCCGGGCGGAAAAGCTCTTCGACCTACCCCCCGGGGCTTTCTTCCCTCCACCCCGGGTGTGGAGCAGCCTGGTCCGCCTCACCCCCAAGGGGGTTCCAGACGACCCGGAGCTTTTCCGCTTCATAGAGGCGGCCTTCGCCCAGCGGCGGAAGACCCTGAAAAACGCCCTCCTCGCCGCAGGGTACCCCAAGGAGCGGGTGGAAGCGGCCCTCCGGGCCCTGGGCCTCGGCCCGAACGTTCGGGCCGAGGCCCTGGATCTGGACAGCCTGCGTCGGCTCAGAGCGGTTATTTACACCCCTGTGTAGCTCCCGGACTGTAGGGGAAGCTGGATTACACCAGGTACCCCCGCCTCGGTGTACTCCCTCCCTATTGCCCCCGGGGGCGGGTGATAAGATGGGCGGGAGATGGGGCAGGGCTAGGGGGGCTTGGGCGCCTGCCTCGTGAAGAGATGCACGAAAGGAGGGAACCTTGGCGCCAATAGCGGAATACGTGAACATCCTGATCTACCTGGGGGTAGCCCTGTTCATCGGGTTGGCGGCCCTGGTGGTAGGAGCCCTCCTGGGACCCAAAAAGCCGGACAGGGCCAAGCTGATGCCCTACGAGTCGGGGAACGACCCCGCCGGGGAGGTGCGGCGCTTTCCCGTCCACTTCTATGTGGTGGCCATGCTCTTCATCCTCTTCGATGTGGAGATCGCCTTCCTCTGGCCCTATGCCGTGAGCGCCGGGGGCCTCGGGTTTTACGGCTTCCTCGGGGTCGTGGGCTTTACCCTCCTCCTCCTGGTGGGCTTCCTCTACGAGTGGTGGAAGGGGGTGATGCGGTGGCGCTGAAAGAACTCTTCGAGCGGGACGTGCAGGAGCTGGAAAGGGAGGGCATCCTCTTCACCACCCTGGAAAAGCTGGTGGCCTGGGGGCGCTCCAACTCCTTGTGGCCCGCCACGTTTGGCCTCGCCTGCTGCGCCATCGAGATGATGGCCTCCACCGACGCCCGCAACGACCTGGCCCGCTTCGGCAGCGAGGTCTTCCGGGCGAGCCCCCGCCAGGCGGACGTGATGATCGTGGCCGGGAGGCTTTCCAAGAAGATGGCCCCGGTGATGCGCCGGGTCTGGGAGCAGATGCCCGACCCCAAGTGGGTGATCTCCATGGGGGCCTGCGCCAGCTCCGGGGGGATGTTCAACAACTACGCCATCGTGCAGAACGTGGACTCGGTGGTGCCGGTGGACGTGTACGTGCCGGGCTGCCCCCCGCGCCCCGAGGCCCTCATCTACGCGGTGATGCAGCTGCAAAAGAAGGTGCGCGGGGAGGCCTACAACGACCGGGGGGAAAGGCTCCCCCCGGTGGCCGCCTGGCGCCGGGCAAGGGGGTGAGGCGTGCGGCTTCAGGGCGTGCTGGAGGAGGCCCGTACCAAGGGCTACGCCATAGAGGACAACGGGCTTGGGAACCTGTGGGTGGTCCTGCCCCGGGAGGCCTTCAAGGGGGAGATGGCCCGCTACCAGGCGCTCGGCTTCAACTACCTGGCGGACATCGTGGGCATCGACTACCTGGAGTACCCGGACCCCAAGCCCGAGCGCTTCTCCGTGGTCTACGAGCTGGTTTCCCTGCCAGGGTGGCGGGATGGGGATGGGAGCCGCTTCTTCGTCCGGGTCTACGTGCCGGAGAAGGACCCCAGGCTGCCCACGGTGACCGACCTCTGGGGGAGCGCGAACTTCCTGGAGCGGGAGGTGTACGACCTGTTCGGCATCGTCTTTGAGGGGCACCCGGACCTCAGGAAGATCCTCACCCCGGAGGACCTCGAGGGCCACCCCCTGCGCAAGGACTTCCCCCTGGGGGAAACCCCCACCCTGTTCCGCGAGGGGCGCTTCCTGGTGCCCTGGGAGTTCCGGGCCGCCCTCACCGGCAAGGACCCCGGCCTCACCGCCTACCGGGGGGGTAGCCGCAAGGGGTACCGGGCCCTTTGGGCCGACCTCCAGAAGGCCAGGGGAGAAAAGGGCCCCGGCAGGGGCTCGGTTGGCTAGGGAGGCCCGATGAAGGACTACCTGGACCTGGACCCAGAGGTGGCGGAGGAGCCCAAGGAGCTCCGCACCGAGGTGATGACCCTGAACGTGGGGCCCCAACACCCCTCCACCCACGGGGTCTTGCGGGTGGTGGTAACCCTTTCGGGCGAGGAGGTGCTGGACCTCGTCCCCCACATCGGTTACCTCCACACCGGCTTCGAGAAGAACATGGAGCACCGGACGTATACGCAGGTGATCACGTATACGCCCCGGATGGACTACCTCCACTCCTTCGCCCACGACCTGGCCTACGCCCTGGCGGTGGAGCGGCTGGTGGGGGCGGTGGTACCCCCGAGGGCCGAGACCATCCGCATCATCCTCAACGAGCTCTCCCGCCTGGCCAGCCACCTGGTCTTCCTGGGCACCGGGCTTTTGGACCTCGGGGCCCTCACCCCCTTCTTCTACGCCTTCCGCGAGCGGGAGGCCATCCTGGACCTCTTCGAGTGGGTCACGGGCCAGCGCTTCCACCACAACTACATCCGCATCGGCGGGGTCAAGGAGGACCTTCCCGAGGAGTTCGTGCCCGAGCTTAAAAAGCTTTTGCAGGTCCTGCCCCACCGCATCGACGAGTACGAGGCCCTCTTCGCGGAAAGCCCCATCTTCCACGAAAGGGCCCGGGGCGTGGGGGTCATCCCCCCCGAGGTGGCCATCGGGCTGGGCCTCACCGGGGGGTCCCTCAGGGCCAGCGGGGTGAACTACGACGTGCGCAAGGCCTACCCCTACGCGGGCTACGACACCTACCGGTTCGAGGTGCCCTTGGGGGAGCGGGGGGACGTGTTCGACCGCATGCTCATCCGCATCCGGGAGATGCGGGAGTCGGTGAAGATCATAAAGCAGGCCCTGGAGCGGCTGGAGCCGGGGCCGGTGCGCGACCCCAACCCCCAGATCACCCCCCCTCCCAGGCACCTCCTGGAGACCTCCATGGAGGCGGTCATCTACCACTTCAAGCACTACACCGAGGGCTTCCACCCCCCCAAGGGGGAGGTGTACGTGCCCACGGAGAGCGCCCGCGGGGAGCTCGGCTACTACCTCGTCTCCGACGGGGGGAGCATGCCCTACCGGGTGAAGGTGCGGGCCCCCAGCTTCGTGAACCTGCAAAGCCTGCCCTATGCCTGCAAGGGGGAGCAGGTGGCGGACATGGTGGCCATCATCGCCAGCCTGGACCCGGTCATGGGGGACGTGGACCGCTGAGGAGGGAAGATGGGGTTCTTCGACGACAAGCGGGAGTTTCTGGAGGAAACCTTCGCCAAGTATCCCCTCGAGGGCCGCCGTGCCGCCCTCATGCCCCTTCTCCGAAAGGTGCAGCAGGAGGAGGGCTGGATCCGGCCCGAGCGGGTGGAGGAGATCGCCCGCCTGGTGGGCACCACCCCCACCGAGGTCCTGGGGGTGGCGAGCTTTTACTCCTACTACCAGTTCGTGCCCACCGGCAAGTACCACCTCCAGGTCTGCTCCACCCTCTCCTGCAAGCTGGCGGGGGCGGACGAGCTATGGGACCACCTCACGGAGGAGCTGGGCATCGGCCCGGGGGAGGTGACCCCGGACGGCCTTTTCAGCGTGCAGAAGGTGGAGTGCCTGGGAAGCTGCCACACCGCCCCCGTGGTGCAGGTGAACGACGAGCCCTACGTGGAGTGCGTGACCCGGGAACGGCTCAGAGCACTTTTGGAGGGCCTAAGGGCAGGGAAGCGCCTCGAGGAGATCGCGCTCCCCGGCAAGTGCGGCCACCACGTGCACGAGGTGGAGGTATGACCGGGCCCATCGTTTCCGGAAAAGATCCCCGTTTTGAGCGGACCCTCTACGCCCACGTGGGGAAGGAGGGAAGTTGGACCCTGGACTACTACCTGCGGCACGGGGGCTACGAGACCGCCAAGAGGGTCCTGAAGGAGAAAACCCCGGAGGAGGTCATCGAGGAGGTGAAGCGCTCGGGCCTCCGGGGCCGGGGCGGGGCGGGCTTCCCCACGGGGGTGAAGTGGGGCTTCATGCCCAAGGACGGGAAGCAGCACTACCTCATCTGCAACGCCGACGAGTCCGAGCCCGGGAGCTTCAAGGACCGCTACATCCTGGAGGACGTCCCCCACCTCCTCCTGGAGGGGATGATCCTGGCGGGCTACGCCATAGGGGCCACGGTGGGGTACATCTACGTGCGCGGGGAGTACCGCAAGGCGGCGGACCGCCTCGAGGCCGCCATCCGGGAGGCCCGGGAACGGGGGTACTTGGGGGAAAACCTCTTCGGCACAGGGTTCTCCTTCCAGGTGCACGTCCACCGGGGCGCCGGGGCCTACATCTGCGGGGAGGAGACCGCCCTCATGAACTCCCTGGAGGGCCTCAGGGCCAACCCCCGGCTCAAGCCTCCCTTCCCCGCCCAGTCGGGGCTTTGGGGCAGGCCCACCACCATCAACAACGTGGAGACCCTGGCCGCGGTGGTGCCCACCCTGGAGCGGGGGGCCGACTGGTTCGCCAGCATGGGCACCGACCAGTCCAAAGGCATGAAGCTCTACCAGGTTTCCGGCCCCGTGCGGCGGCCCGGGGTCTACGAGCTCCCCATGGGCACCACCTTGCGGGAACTCCTCTACGAGTGGGCGGGAGGGCCCCTGGAGCCCATCCAGGCCCTCATCCCCGGGGGGTCCTCCACCCCGCCCCTCCCCTTCACCGAGGAGGTCCTGGACACCCCCATGAGCTACGAGCACCTCCAGGCCCAGGGCTCCATGCTGGGCACGGGCGGGGTCATCCTCATCCCCGAGCGGGTGAGCGTGGTGGACGCCATGTGGAACGTGACCCGCTTCTACGCCCACGAGTCCTGCGGCAAGTGCACCCCCTGCCGGGAAGGGGTGGCGGGGTTCATGGTGGAGCTCTTCGCCAAGATCGGCAGCGGCCAGGGGGAGGAGAAGGACGTGGAGACCCTGGAGGCCCTCCTGCCCCTCATCGAGGGCCGGAGCTTCTGCCCCCTGGCGGACGCCGCCGTCTGGCCGGTGAAGGGCTCGCTTAGGCACTTCAAGGACCAGTACCTGGCCCTGGCGCGGGAGGGGCGGCCCGTGCCCAGGCCGAGCCTTTGGAGGTGAAGGTGGTCAGGGTCAAGGTGAACGACCGCGTGGTGGAGGTGCCCCCGGGGACCAGCGTCATGGACGCGGTCTTCCACGCGGGGTACGACGTGCCCCTCTTCTGCTCGGAGCGCTACCTCTCCCCCATCGGGGCCTGCCGCATGTGCCTGGTCCGGATCGGCCTCCCCAAGCGGGGCCCGGACGGGAAGCCCCTCCTCACCGAGGGGGGAGAGCCCGAGATCGCCTGGCAGCCCAAGCTGGCGGCCAGCTGCGTCACCGCGGTGGCCGAGGGCATGGTGGTGGACACCCTCTCGGAGGTGGTGCGGGAGGCCCAGGCGGGGATGGTGGAGTTCACCCTCCTCAACCACCCCTTAGACTGCCCCACCTGCGACAAGGGCGGGGCCTGCGAGCTCCAGGACCGCACGGTGGAGTACGGGCTTTACGAGAAGTACTACCAGGAGGAGCCCCTGGCCCTTCCCGTCTACACCCGCTTTGAGTTCACCCGCCGCCACGTGGACAAGCACCACCCCCTCTCCCCCTTCATCGTCTTGGACCGGGAGCGGTGCATCCACTGCAAGCGCTGCGTGCGCTACTTCGAGGAGATCCCTGGGGACGAGGTCCTGGACTTCATCGAGCGGGGGGTGCACACCTTCATCGGCACCCTGGACTTCGGCCTCCCCTCGGGGTTTTCCGGGAACATCGCCGACATCTGCCCGGTGGGGGCGCTTCTGGACCTCACCGCCCGCTTCCGCGCCCGCAACTGGGAGATGGAGGAAACCCCCACCACCTGCGCCCTCTGCCCCGTGGGGTGCGGCATCACCGCGGACACCCGTAGCGGGGAGCTTTTGCGCATCCGGGCCCGGGAGGTGCCCGAGGTGAACGCCCTCTGGCTCTGCGACGCGGGCCGCTTCGGGCACGAGTGGGCGGATGAGGACCGCCTCACCACCCCCCTGGTGCGCAAGGACGGGAAGCTCCGGGAGGCCACCTGGGAGGAGGCCTTCGCCGCCATGCGGGAGGGCTTACGGGAGGCCCGGAAGGAGGAGGTGGGGATCTACCTGGCGGGGGACGCCACCCTCGAGGAGGCCCTGATGGCCAGCGAGCTGGCCAAGGCCCTAGGCACCCCCCACCTGGACTTCGAGGGCCGCACCGCCGCCCCCGCCAGCCTCTACCCGGCGGCCACCCTGGAGGACCTCCTCAGGGCCGACTTCGCCCTGGTCCTGGGGGATCCCACGGAGGAGGCCCCCCTCCTGCACCTGCGCCTTTCCGAGTTCGTGCGCGACCTGAAGCCCCCCAGGCGCTTCGCCCACGGCACCCCCTTCGCCGACCTCCAGATCAAGGAAAGGATGCCCAGGCGCACCGACAAGATGGCCCTCTTTGCCCCCTACCGCGCCCCCCTCATGAAGTGGGCCGCCCTCCACGAGGTCCACGCCCCCGGGGAGGAGCGGGAGCTCCTCCTGGCCCTCCTAGGTGAGAAGGAGGGGAGCGAGGCGGTACAGCGGGCCAAGGAAGCCTGGGAGAGGGCGCAAAACCCCGTCCTCATCCTGGGAGCCGGGGTCCTCCAGGACGCGGTGGCCGCGGAAAGGGCCAGGCTCCTCGCCGAGCGCAAGGGGGCCAAGGTCCTGGCCATGACCCCGGCGGCGAACGCCCGGGGCCTCGAGGCCCTGGGGGTCTGGCCCGGGGAGAAAGGGGCGGCCTGGGACGAGCCCGGGGCCCCCTACGCCTACTACGGCTTCGTCCCCCCGGAGGAGGCCCTCAGGGGCAAGCGCTTCCTGGTGATGCACCTGAGCCACCTCCACCCCCTGGCGGAGCGCTACGCCCACGTGGTCCTTCCCGCCCTCACCCCCTACGAAAAGCGGGGCTACCTGGTAAACCTGGAGGGCCGGGTCCTCCCCCTCTCCCCCACCCCCATCGCGCACGGGGAGGCGGAGGGGGCCATCCAGGCCCTGGCCCTCCTGGCGGAGGCCCTGGGAGTGCGCCCGCCCTTCCGGCTCGGACTGGAGGCGGAAAGGGAGCTTCGGGCCCGGAAGGTGCCCTCCGCCATGGGCCTCCTCGCCCACCGCACCAAGGCCCTGCGGCCCAAGGCCGGGGAGGGCCGCCTTTACCTCCGGCCCAGCATGTGGAAGGCCCACCAGCTCGTAGGCCGGGCGGGGGAGGCCGTGGCTCCCGAGCTTTGGGTCCACCCCGAGACCGCCCGGGCGGAGGCCCTCCCCGAAGGGGCCAGGGTGGCGGTGGAGGGACCCATGGGCCGGATGGAAGCCCAGGTGGTCCTGCGGGAGGACGTGACCAAGGGCTTCCTCTACCTCAGCGCCCTGGGCCCCTTCGCGGGGCGGCGGGCGGAGGCCCGGGTCCTGGTGCCCGCAGGGGGTGAGGCATGAGCTGGCCCTACCCCGTGGACCCCTACTGGATGGCGGCCCTGAAGGCCCTTCTGGTGGTGGTGGCCCTCCTCACCGCCTTCGCCTTCATGACCCTCATCGAGCGCCGCCTCCTGGCCCGTTTCCAGATCCGCTTGGGCCCGAACCGGGTGGGCCCTTGGGGCCTCTTCCAGCCCATCGCCGACGCCATCAAGAGCATTTTCAAAGAAGATCTGGTGGTGGCCCGGGCCGACCGGGTGCTCTTCGTCCTGGCCCCTCTCCTGGCTGTGACCTTCGCCCTCCTGGCCTTCGGGGCCATCCCCTTCGGTCCCCCGGGCAGCTTCTTCGGCTACAACCCCTGGGTCCTCAACCTGGACCTGGGCCTCCTCTACCTCTTCGCCGTGGGGGAGATGGCCATCTACGGCATCTTCCTGGCGGGCTGGGCCTCGGGGAGCAAGTACAGCCTCCTGGGCTCCCTGCGGGCCTCAGCGGCCCTCTTCAGCTACTCCTTGGGGCTGGGGGCCGCCCTCCTGGCCCCGGTCCTCCTGGTGGGGAGCCTCAACCTCAACGAGATCGTCCTCTGGCAGAGGGAAAACGGCTGGCTTATCCTCTACGCCTTCCCCGCCTTCCTCCTCTACAGCATCGCCGCCCTGGCCGAGGCCGCCCGCACCCCCTTCGACCTGCCGGAGGCGGAGCAGGAGCTGGTGGGGGGCTACCACACCGAGTACAGCTCCATCAAGTGGGCCCTCTTCCAGATGGCGGAGTACATCCACCTCATCACGGCGAGCGCCCTCATCCCCACCCTCTTCCTGGGGGGCTGGACCATGCCCTTTCTGGAGGTGCCCTACCTCTGGATGCTGGTCAAGATGGCCCTCCTGCTCTTCCTCTTCATCTGGATCCGGGCCACCTGGTTCCGCCTGCGCTACGACCAGCTCCTCCGCTTCGGCTGGGGCTTCCTCTTCCCCGCGGCCCTGGTCTGGTTCCTGGCCACCGCCCTGGTGGTGGCCCTGGACCTCCCCCGCTCCCTCCTCCTCTACCTCTCCCTGGCCGCGTTCCTGCTGCTCCTGGGAGCCCTCCTCTACAGCCCCAAACCCGTCCGCAAAGGAGGTGGCGCATGACCCTGAAGGCCTTGGCCCAAAGCCTCGGCATCACCCTCAGGTACCTCTTCTCCAAACCGGTAACCGTCCCCTACCCCGACGCCCCCGTGGCCCTGAAGCCCCGCTTCCACGGCCGCCACGTGCTCCTCCGCCACCCCAACGGCCTGGAAAAGTGCATCGGCTGCTCCCTGTGCGCCGCCGCCTGCCCCGCCTACGCCATCTACGTGGAGCCCGCGGAAAACGACCCGGAACACCCGGTCTCGGCGGGGGAGCGGTACGCCAAGGTCTACGAGATCAACATGCTCCGGTGCATCTTCTGCGGCCTCTGCGAGGAGGCCTGCCCCACGGGGGCCATCGTGCTGGGCTACGACTTCGAGATGGCCGACTACCAGTACTCCGACCTCATCTACGGCAAGGAGGACATGCTGGTGGAGGTGGCGGGCACCAAGCCCCAGCGCCGGGAGGCGAAGATGACCGGCAAGCCGGTGAAGCCGGGCTACGCGGTGCCCTACGTGCGCCCGGAGCTGGAAGGGGTCCAGGCTCCTTTGGAGGGAGGGCGGTCGTGAGTCCCTTTGAAGCCTTAACCCTCCTCCTCCTCCTGGCCACCGGGGCCCTGGTGGTCACCCTGAGAAACGCCATCCACGCCGCCCTGGCCCTCATCGCCAACTTCCTGGTCCTGGCCGGGGTGTACATCGCCCTAGACGCTCGCTTCCTGGGCTTCATCCAGATCATTGTCTACGCCGGAGCCATCGTGGTCCTCTTCCTCTTCGTGATCATGCTCCTCTTCGCCGCCCAGGGGGAGGTGGGGTTTAATCCCTTGGTGCGCTCCAAGCCCCTGGCGGCCCTGCTCTCCCTGGGGCTCGCCCTGGTCTTCCTCTCGGGGCTTTGGGGGCTAAACCTGGCCTTCGTCCGGGACCTGGGAGGAGGCTTACCCCAGGCCCTGGGGCCCCTCCTCTACGGGGACTGGCTCCTCGTGCTCCTGGCGGTAGGGTTCCTCCTCATGGTGGCCACGGTGGCGGCGGTGGTTCTGGTGGAAGTCCCTCCCCTCAAGAAAGCCCCTAAGCCCGCGGAGGAGAAGGAGGAGGTGGTACGGTGAGCTACCTCTTCGCCTCCGCCCTCCTCTTCGCCCTGGGGGTCTACGGGGTCCTCACCCGCCGTACGGCCATCCTGGTCTTCCTCTCCATCGAGCTCATGCTGAACGCCGCCAAGCTCTCCCTGGTGGGCTTCGCCCGGGCCCATGGCCTCGAGGGCCAGGTGGCCGCCCTCATGGTCATCGCCATCGCCGCCGCCGAGGTGGCGGTAGGCCTGGCCCTTATCGTGGCCATCTTCCGCCAGCGGGAGAGCACCGCAGTGGACGACCTCGCCGAGCTTAGGGGGTGAACATGGCCCTGCTCTTGACCATCCTCCTTCCCCTGTTGGGGTTCGCCCTCCTGGGGCTTTTCGGCAGGTGGATGCGGGAGCCCTTGCCCGGGGTCATCGCTTCGGGCCTGGTCCTGGCCTCCTTCCTCCTGGGGGCGGCCCTCCTCCTCCAGGGCGGGGCCCGCTACGAGGTGGGGTGGCTTCCCGGCCTCCCCTTCAGCCTCCTCTTGGACAACCTCTCCGGCTTCATGCTCCTCGTGGTCACCGGGGTGGGCTTCCTCATCCACGTCTACGCCATCGGCTACATGCACGGGGACCCGGGCTATAGCCGCTTCTTCGCCTACTTCAACCTCTTCATCGCCATGATGCTCCTCCTGGTCCTGGCCGACAGCTACCCGGTGATGTTCATCGGCTGGGAGGGGGTAGGCCTGGCCAGCTTCCTCCTCATCGGCTTCTGGTACCAAAACGCCCAGTACGCGGATTCCGCCCGCAAGGCCTTCATCGTGAACCGCATCGGGGACCTGGGCTTCCTGCTGGGGATGGCCATCCTCTGGACGCTTTACGGGACGCTTTCCATCAGCGAGCTCCGCGAGGCCCTGGAAGGCCCCTTGAGGAACCCCAGCCTCCTGGCCCTGGCCGCCCTCCTCCTCTTCCTGGGGGCCATCGGCAAAAGCGCCCAGGTGCCCCTCATGGTCTGGCTCCCCGACGCCATGGCCGGCCCCACCCCCGTTTCTGCCCTCATCCACGCGGCCACCATGGTCACCGCCGGGGTCTACCTCCTGGCCCGGAGCTCCTTCCTCTTCGCCAACCTGCCCGAGGTCTCCTACGCCATCGCGGTGGTGGGCCTCCTCACCGCAGCCTACGGGGCCCTCGCCGCCTTCGGCCAGAACGATATCAAGCGGATCGTGGCCTACTCGACCATCAGCCAGCTGGGGTACATGTTCCTGGCCGCGGGGGTGGGGGCCTACTGGGTGGCCCTCTTCCACGTCTACACCCACGCCTTCTTCAAGGCCCTCCTCTTCCTGGCCTCGGGGAGCGTGATCCACGCCCTGGGCGGGGAACAGGACGTGCGCCGGATGGGGGGGCTCTGGAAACACCTCCCCTACACCCGCTGGCATGGCCTCATCGGGGCCCTGGCCCTGGGGGGGCTTCCCTTCCTCTCGGGCTTCTTTTCCAAAGACGCCATCCTCGCCGCCACCCTCACCCACCCCTTCGGCGGGGTGGGCTTCTACCTGGGGGCCCTTCTGGTGGCCTTCCTCACCGCTCTGTACGCCATGCGCTGGTTCGTGCTGGTCTTCCTGGGGGAGGAAAGGGGCCACCCCCACCCCCACGAGGCGCCCCCCGTCATGGTCTGGCCCAACCACCTCCTGGCCCTGGGAGCGGTGGTGGCGGGGTACCTGGCCCTTCCCCATCCCCTGCCCAACGGGCTCTACCCCTTCCTGAAGCCCGCCCTGGCGGAGGTGGCCTACGAGCACCTGCCCCTGGCCCTGGAGTGGGCCCTGATCGCCCTGGCCGGCCTGGTGGCTCTCCTAGGGCTCTACCTGGGCTACCGCTTCTTCAGCCGGAAGATCCTCCCCGGCTGGTACCTCTCCTTTGAGGCCTGGAGCCGAGAGGGCTTTTACGCCGACCGGCTCTACAACGCCCTGCTGGTGAATCCCCTGAAGGCCCTGGCCGAGGCCCTCCTCCACGGGGATGGGGGCCTCCTCAGGGGCTACTTCGGCCTGGGCGGGGCGGTGGGACGCCTGGGCCAGGGGCTGGCCCGGCTGCAGGCGGGCTACCTCAGGGTCTACGCCCTGCTCTTCGTGCTGGGGGTCCTGATCCTCCTGGGGGTGATGCGGTGGTAGCGCTGGCCATTCTCCTGCCGATCCTCTTCGGCCTCCTCCTCCTCCTGGGCCTGCCCCGGGTCCTGGGGGTCTGGGGGGCGGCCTTGAGCTTTCTCCTCAACCTCTACCTCTTCCTGGCCCACCCGGGCGGGGTGGCCTACGAGGTGCAGGCTCCCCTCCTGCCCCAGGCCGGGGTCTACTGGGCCTTCGGCCTGGACGGGCTCTCCGCCCTCTTCTTCCTCACCATCGGCCTCACCGTCTTCCTGGGGGCCCTGGTGGCCCGGGTGGAGGGGCGGTTTTTGGGGCTGGCCCTCCTGATGTCCGGCCTCCTCCTGGGCCTCTTCGCCGCCCGGGATCTCCTGGCCTTCTACCTCCTCTTCGAGGCCGCCCTGATCCCCGCCCTCCTCATGCTGTACTTCTACGGGGGAGAGGGGCGGGTGCGGGCCATCTACACCTTCCTCCTCTTCACCCTAGCGGGCTCCTTGCCCATGCTGGCCGCCGTCCTGGCCCTCCGGGTCCTGGGGGGAAGCCCCACCTTTCTCCTGGAGGACCTCCTGGCCCACCCCGTGGAGGGGACCGCAGCCTTCTGGGTTTTCCTGGGCTTCGCCCTGGCCTTTGCGGTGAAGACCCCCCTCTTCCCCGTGCACGCCTGGCTGCCTCTCTTCCACCGGGAGAACCACCCCTCGGGGCTCGCGGACGCCCTGGGCACCCTCTACAAGGTGGGGGTCTTCGCCTTCTTCCGCTTCGCCATCCCCCTGGCCCCTGAGGGCTTCTACGCCCTGCAGGGGCTCCTCCTCCTCCTGGCGGCGGCAGGGGCCCTCTACGGGGCCTGGCTGGCCTTCGCCGCCCGGGACTTCAAGACCCTCCTGGCCTACGCCGGGGTCTCCCACATGGGGATCGCCGCCTTGGGGGTCTTCTCCGGGACCCCGGAGGGGGCCCTGGGGGGGCTTTACCTCCTGGCGGCGAGCGGGATTTACACCGGGGGGCTTTTCCTCCTGGCGGGAAGGGTCCACGAGCGGGTGGGCACCCTGGAGATCGGCCGCTACCGGGGCCTGGCGGCCAGCGCCCCTGGCCTAGCCGCCCTGGCCCTCTTCCTCCTCCTGGCCATGATCGGGCTCCCGGGGCTTTCCGGCTTCCCGGGGGAGCTTTTGGTCCTCTTGGGCGCCTACAAGGCCAGCCCCTGGCTTGCGGCCCTGGCCTTCCTCTCGGTGATCGCCGGGGCGGCCTACGCCCTCACCGCCTTCCAGAGGGTCTTCTGGGAGAAGGGGGAGTGGCGGATGGAGGATCTCAAGGGGGCGGAGTGGCCCTTCGCACTCCTGGCGGTAGCCGCCCTCTTCCTCATGGGAGTCTTCCCCGGGTTTTTCCTGAAAGGCCTCGAGCCCCTGGCGGAGGCCTTCGCTAGAATCCTCGGAGGTGGGGCATGACCCTCCTGGTCCTGGCCGCTTTTTCCGTGGGGCTAACCCTGCTGGGCTTCCTTGTCTCCCCTTCGGCCCTTAGGGGCCTTACCCTCCTGGGCCTCGTCCTGGCCCTCCTCTCCCTCCTCCTCACCTGGGGGGAGGGCTTCGCCTTCGGCCCTTACCGGGTGGACGGCGTCTCCCAGGTCTTCACCCTCTTGGCCCTCCTGGGGGCCCTTTGGACGGTGGGGCTGGTGCGCAGCCGGCGTTTCGAGTTCTACCTCCTGGTGCTCTACGCCGCCACCGGGATGCACCTCCTGGCCTCCACCCAAAACCTGATCCTGATGCTGGTGGCCCTGGAAACCCTCTCCCTGCCCCTCTACGCCCTCGCCACCTGGCGGCGGGGGCTGGGGCTGGAGGCGGCCCTCAAGTACTTCCTCCTGGGTGCTTTGGCCGCGGCCTTCTTCCTGTACGGGGCCGCCCTCCACTTCGGGACCACGGGGAGCCTGGAGGTGGGGGTGGCAGGGGAGGGGCCCCTCTACGCCCTGGCCCTGGGCCTTCTCCTGGTGGGCCTTGGCTTCAAGGTGGCCCTGGCCCCCTTCCACTTCTGGACCCCGGACGTGTACCAGGGGAGCCCCACCCCGGTGGTCCTCTTCATGGCCACCGGGGTGAAGGCGGCCGCCTTCGCGGCGCTTTTGCGGGTGGTGGCCCCGGGGGCCCCCGAGGCCCTGGGCCTACTCATCGCCCTCTCGGTTCTCATCGGCAACCTGGCGGCCCTCCTCCAGAAGGAGGCCAAGAGGCTCCTCGCCTACTCCTCCATCGCCCACGCGGGTTACATGGCCCTGGCCCTCTACACGGGCAGCCTGGAGGCCCTGGGCTTCTACCTCCTCACCTACGTCCTGGCCACGGGCCTGGCCTTCGCCGTGCTCTCCGAGGTCTCCCCGGACCGGGTGCCCCTGGAAAGCCTCCGGGGCCTCTTCCACCGCGATCCCCTTTTGGGCCTCGCCCTCTTCGTGGCCGCCCTCTCCCTCCTGGGCCTCCCTCCCCTGGCGGGCTTCTGGGGCAAGTACCTGGTCTTCCTCGAGGCCGCCCAGGCAGGGCAGTGGGGGCTTTTGGTCCTGGCCCTCCTCACCAGCGCGGTGAGCGCCTACTACTACCTGGGCCTGGGGCTCGCCGTGTTCCAAAGGGGACAGGCGGAGGCCGCCCCCCGGCCCTGGGCCCGGAGCGCGGCCCTCCTGGCCGCCCTGCTCCTCCTTTTCTTGGGCCTCGTTCCCGGCCTGGTCCTGCCCGCCCTGGCGGCGGGGAGCTGAGGCCCCCTTGCCCGTAGCCCCGTAGGGGGTCTAGAGTAAGGCCAAGCGGTGGACGACCCCCTGGCCCACCTGCCCCAGGAGCTCCTGCGCAAAGACCCCCTGGCCTACGTGGCCCAGGGGGCCCAGGCCCTTCCCCAGCGCCTGCGGGGGGCCTGGCTGCTGGGGGTGGTGAGCGGCTTCCTCTGGCCGGAAGCCCCTCCGCCCAAGGACCTTGCGGCCCTCTTCCGCCGGGCGGAAGGGGCCTGGCGGGAGGCGGAGGCGCACTTCCTGGAGACGGGGGTGGACTTCCCCGTCCTGGTGAGCGAGTGGGCCCGAAGCGCCCTGGAACCCCTCCTCCGCCGCCGGTCAGGGCCGGACTATCCGGAGCTCCTGCCCGCCTACCTGCGGGGCCAGGCCCTGGGCTGGCGCCTGCGGCGCGGGATCTCCTAAGCACCCCGTCGTGGCTTGCGCCACGACGGGGGCCCTAGAAAACCCATGGAAAAGCCACCCGAGCCTTTACCCATGGGGCAACCTTGGTGCACAGGCACTTGGGCTTGCGCCACCGCAGGGGCCCCAAGAAGGCCGTGGGCGGGGCCTTTCACCCCGCGAGGCAACGTCTGCGCGCGGACGCCTAGAGGATGCGCTTCCCCAGGAGGCTCGAGGCCAGGCCCACCATCATCTCCGCGGTGCGGTTTCTCTCGTCCAAGACGGGGTTCACCTCCACCAGGTCCAGGCTCCGCACCCGGCCGGACTGGGCCAGGATCTCCATGAGGAGGTGGGCCTCCCGGTAGGTGAGGCCCCCGGGCACCGGGGTGCCCACCCCCGGGGCGAGGGCGGGGTCCAGGACGTCCGCGTCCAGGGAAACGTGGAGGGGCAGGCCCTCGAGCCTTTCCAGGACCTCCTCGGCGATCCTCGCCACCCCCAGCCGGTCCACCTGGTGCATGGTGTAGATGGAAACCCCCGCCTCCCTGAGGAGACGTTTTTCCCCAGGGTCCAGGCTCCGCACGCCGATCAAGACCACGTCCTCAGGCTCCACCGCCCGGAAGGCCTCCGTGAGCCTGGGGTGGCCGAGGCCGCAGAGGACCGCCAGGGGCATCCCGTGGATGTTGCCCGAGGGGCTGGTCTCGAGGGTGTTGAAGTCCCCGTGGGCGTCCACCCAGACAACCCCCACCCGGCCCCGGGCCACCCCGGACACGGAGCCCATGGCGAGGGAGTGGTCTCCCCCCAAGACGACGGGCAGCACCTCCTGGGGCAGAGCAGCGAGGCGCTCCTTGAGCGCCAGGGCCGCCTGGCGGACCTGTTCCAGATAATCCCCTTTCTGGCGGCGCAGGACCTCCGCTGGGGACACGGGCACATCCCCCAGGTCCTCCACCTCGTATCCCAAAGCCTCCAGTTCCTCCAGGAGCCGGGCGTAGCGCAGGGCGGAAGGCCCCATGTCCACCCCCCGTCGCCCCGCGCCCAGATCCATGGGCACGCCGATGACGGCAATCCGCTCCACGCAGGGCATGGTAGCAGAAAGGCCTATGCGGCGCCGGAGAAGTTTATGCAGCCAACCCAGGACCGCGGGGAAAGCCCTGGCCAAAGCCGCCTCGCCGGGCTATACTCAAAAGGATGGCATACCGCGAGGTGGCAAGCATCAACCTGGCCCGCCTACTAAGGGAGGGGGGCACCGCCCGCGCCTCCGGGGTGGTGCTGGAAGCCTTTTCCGTGGGGCAGGAACGGTTTCCCCTGGAGGGCGAGGCCTCCTGGCGCGTGGCCGTCTCCTCGGTGGGAGGGGAGGAGTACTGGCTTTCCGGTGAGGTGGAGGGGGTGGCCCTCATGGAGTGCCGCCGCTGCCTCAAGCCCACCCCTACTCGGGTCCACGCCCACTTCCAGCACCTCCTCCGTTACCAGCCAGGGCTAGAGGAGCTGAGCTTCCACGAGGAAGGCGAAGACGAGTACTACGCCTTCGGTGAACCCGACCTGGACCTCCTCCCCTTTCTCACCGAAGCCTTCGTGACAGAGCTGCCCTACACCGTGCTGTGCGAGGAGGGGTGCAAGGGGCTGTGCCCGGTGTGCGGCGCCGACCGCAACCGGGTGGACTGCGGCCACGAGGTGGAGGCGCACCACCCCCTCTTGGGCCTCAAGAACCTCCTTCCCGAACTCTAGCGGTTCTGCTATACTACCAGGGGTTTAGCGGGGGTACCCCCCTGGAGGACTGGAGATGGCCAAGCACCCTGTACCCAAGAAGAAGACCTCGAAGGCGCGGCGCGATGCCCGCAGGAGCCACCACGCCCTCACCCCCCCGACCCTGGTCCCCTGCCCAGAGTGCAAGGCCATGAGGCCCCCCCACACCGTCTGTCCCGAGTGCGGCTACTACGACGGGCGCAAGGTGCTGGAAGTCTAGACCGGGTCAAAACCCCAGGGCCCCAGGCTATGGGGCCTCAACTTTTTCCCTTTTTGGTGGGTATAGTGGAGCCCATGACGGGAGGTCGGAGATGAGTGGCGTTCTAGCCCTGGGGGCCTACGCGCCCCAGAGGGTCATGGGCAACGAGGAGTTCGAGGCCTACCTGGACACCTCCGACGAGTGGATCGTGACCCGGACCGGCATCAAGGAAAGGCGCATCGCCGCCGAGGACGAGTACACCTCGGACCTGGCCTTCCGGGCGGTGGAGGACCTCCTCGCCAGGCACCCGGGGGCCCTGGAAGGGGTGGAGGGGGTCATCGTGGCCACCAACACCCCCGACGCCCTCTTCCCCGACACCGCCGCCCTGGTGCAGGCCCGCTTCGGTCTTAACGCCTTCGCCTACGACCTTCTGGCGGGATGCCCGGGGTGGCTTTACGGCCTAGCCCAGGCCCACGCCCTGGTGGAGGCGGGCCTGGCCCGCAAGGTGCTGGTGGTGGGGGCGGAGGCCCTTTCCAAGATCCTGGACTGGAACGACCGGGCCACCGCGGTCCTCTTCGGGGACGCGGGGGGCGCGGCGGTGGTGGGAAGGGTGCGGGAGGGCTTCGGCTTCAAATCCTTCGTCCTGGGAGCCGACGGCACCGGGGCCAAGGAGCTTTTCCACGCCTGCGTGGCCCCGCGCCTGCCCGACGGCACCTCCATGCGCAACCGCCTCCACATGAACGGCCGGGAGGTCTTCAAGTTCGCGGTGCGGGTGATGAACACCGCCACCCTGGAGGCCATCGAGCGGGCGGGCCTCACCCCGGAGGACATCAAGGTTTTCGTGCCCCATCAGGCGAACCTGCGCATCATCGACGCCGCCCGGGAGCGCCTGGGCCTCCCCTGGGAGCGGGTGGTGGTGAACGTGGACCGCTACGGCAACACCTCCACCGCCTCCATCCCCTTAGCCCTCAAGGAAGCGGTGGACGCGGGGCGCATCCGGGAGGGGGACCACGTGCTCCTCGTCTCCTTCGGGGCCGGGCTCACCTGGGCCGCGGCCGTCCTCACCTGGGGAGGGGCCTGATGTACGGGGCGCTTTTCCCGGGCCAAGGCTCCCAGCGGGTGGGGATGGGCAAGGCCCTCTACGAGGCCTTCCCCGCCGCCCGCGAGGTGCTGGACCGGGCCGAGGCCGCCCTGCCGGGCCTCCTAAGGCTCATGTGGGAAGGACCCGAGGAAGCCCTCACCCTCACGGAAAACCAGCAGCCCGCCCTCCTGGCCGTGGGCTACGCCGCCTACCGGGCCTTTTTGGCAGAAGGGGGGAAGGAACCCGCCCTGGCCGCCGGGCACTCCTTAGGGGAATGGACGGCCCACGTGGCCGCGGGCACCCTGGAGCTGGAGGACGCCCTCCGCCTGGTGCGCCTCAGGGGGCGGTACATGCAGGAGGCCGTACCCCCCGGGGAAGGGGCCATGGCCGCCATCCTGAAGCTTCCCCTCGAGGCCATCCAGGAGGCTTTGGCGGGGCTAGAGGGCGTGGAGATCGCCAACCTCAACAGCCCCGAGCAGACGGTGATCTCCGGCAGGAAGGAGGCAGTGGAGGAGGCAGCGGAAAGGCTAAGGGAAAGGCGGGCCCGCATTGTCTTCCTCCCGGTTTCCGCGCCCTTCCACTCCTCCCTCATGGCCCCGGCCCGGGAGCGCCTGGCCCGGGACCTGGCCCAGGTGGCCCTGAGGAGGCCCCGCTTCCCCGTCTACGCCAACGCGACCGCCAGGCCCGAGGAGGACCCTGAGCGCATCCGGGACCTCTTGCTGGAACAGATCACGGCCCCGGTGCGCTGGGTGGAGATCCTCTTGGACATGGAAAGGCGGGGCCTAAGGCGCTTCCTGGAGTTCGGGAGCGGGGAGGTGCTCAAAGGCCTGGTGGCCCGCACCTTGAAGGAGGCCCAAGCCCTTTCCGTGGGGGACCCGGAAGGGGTACGGAAGGCGTTGGAGGTGGAGGATGCGTAAGGCGCTGGTGACGGGGGCCAGCCGGGGCATCGGCCGGGCCATCGCCCTGAGGCTGGCCCAGGAAGGCTACGCCCTGGTGATCCACTACGGCCAGAACCGGGAGAAGGCCGAGGCGGTGGCCGAGGAGGCGAGGAGGCTGGGAAGCCCCCTGGTGGGGCTTTTGGGGGCCAACCTCCTGGAGGCGGAGGCGGCCAGCGCCCTGGTGCACGGGGCGGCGGAGATCCTGGGGGGCCTGGACACCCTGGTGAACAACGCCGGCATCACCCGGGATACCCTCCTGGTGCGCATGAAGGACGAGGACTGGGAGGCGGTGCTGGAGGCCAACCTCTCCGCCGCCTTCCGCACCACCCGGGAGGCGGTCAAGCTCATGATGAAGGCCCGCTTTGGGCGCATCGTGAACATCGCCAGCGTGGTGGGCCTCCTGGGCAACCCGGGCCAGGCCAACTACGTGGCCTCCAAGGCGGGGCTCATCGGCTTCACCCGGGCGGTGGCCAAGGAGTACGCTGCCAGGGGCATCACGGTGAACGCCGTGGCCCCTGGGTTCATAGAAACCGAGATGACGGAAAAGCTCCCGCCGGAGGTGCGGGAGGCGTACCTCAAGGGCATCCCCGCGGGCCGCTTCGGCCGACCGGAGGACGTGGCCGAGGCGGTGGCCTTTCTGGTCTCAGAGGGGGCGGGCTACATCACCGGCCAGACCCTTTGCGTGGACGGGGGGCTCACCCCCCACTGAGCCCCCTTTTGCGGCCCATACCCGGAAAGAGGCCCAAACCCTGGGGCGTGGTACAATCCCTGCGGGAGGTTTGCATGACCGAGCAGGAGGTCTTTGAAAAGGTCAAAGCGGTTATCGCGGACAAGCTCCAGGTGGAGCCGGAGAAGGTGACCCTCGAGGCCCGCTTCATCGAGGACCTGGGGGCGGACAGCCTGGACACCGTGGAGCTCATCATGGGCCTGGAGGACGAGTTCGGCCTGGAGATCTCCGACGAGGAGGCGGAAAAGATCCGCACCGTCAAGGACGCGGTGGCCTACATCCAGAGCAAGCTGGGCTAAGCCAAGGGGCAGGGCCAGCGCCCTGCCCCAAAGCCGCTTCCCGCCAGGAGGCCTTACCTCCTGGCTACCGCCTCGATGTGGCCGTAGAAGGCGTTCACCCCGGTGACGAAGGCCGCCAGGGTCATGAGCCCCAAGACCGCGGCCCCCAGGTAGGCCAGGGGCTTGCGGTAGGCTTCCAGGTAGGCGTAGAGGAGCAGCCCGATGCTGGCCAGACCGGCGCTGAGCCAGAGGAGGAAGGTCATGGCGGGGTTTCGGGTGAGCTCGAAGTCCAAAACCGCCCGCGCCCCCTGGAGGAGAAAGAGGCCCACCAACACCCCCGGCCAGGCCAGGGCCTTCAGGTCCATGCCCAGGACCAGGTAGAGCCCGGCCAGGATCATCACCAGGGCGAAAAGCCCGGTGGTGACCCCGAAGAGCTCGGTGAACTGCCGGAAGGCGGCGTGCCACTCGGTCCAGAGGAGCTGGACAAACCCCCCCAAGGAGAGCACCCCGATCACCAGGAAGAAGAGACCGTACTGCCGCCTCAGGGCGGGGCTGTCCTGCCCGCGGGCCACCTGAAGCAGGTAGGCCACCCCGGAAGCCCCCGCTACCGCCACCAGGGCCAGGACCAGGACCAGGGGGTTGTAGGTCTGCATACCCTTCACCTCCCAAACTCACTTTAAAGGTCAAAGTCCCAAGGCGCCAGGGGCGGATGTACCTGGGGTGAAGCCCGTTCCGTCCCCCGAGGCCTGGTATACTACCCCCATGCGGCGCGTGGTGGTCACCGGCCTCGGAGCCCTAACCCCCATCGGTATCGGGGCCGAAGCCTTCTACCGGGCCCAGATTGCGGGCAAAAGTGGGGTAAGGCCCATCACCCGCTTCGACGCCTCGGCCCTTCCGGTGCGCATCGCCGCCGAGGTGGAGGTGAACCCCGAGGACTACCTGGACAGGAAGGAGCTTAGGCGCCTGGACCGCTTCGTCCAGTACGCCCTCATCGCCGCCGAGCTGGCGCTAGAGGACGCGGGGCTGAAGCCCGAGGAGCTGGACCCCGAGCGGGTGGGCACCCTGGTGGGCACGGGCATCGGGGGGATGGAGACCTGGGAGGCCCAGAGCAAGGTCTTCCTGGAACGGGGCGCAAACCGCATCAGCCCCTTCTTCATCCCCATGATGATCGCCAACATGGCCTCGGCCCACATCGCCATGCGCTACGGCTTCATGGGACCCAGCTCCACCGCGGTCACCGCTTGCGCCACGGGCTCGGACGCCATCGGCCAGGCCTTCCGCATGGTCCAGCTGGGGGAAGCCGACCTCGTCCTGGCCGGGGGCACGGAGGCGGCCATCACCCCCATGGCCATCGGGGCTTTCGCGGTGATGCGGGCCCTCTCCACCCGGAACGAGGAACCCCATAAGGCCAGCCGTCCCTTCACCCTGAGCCGGGACGGGTTCGTGATGGGGGAAGGGGCCGGGGTCCTGGTGCTGGAAGAGTACGAGCACGCAAAGAGGCGGGGGGCCCGCATCTACGCCGAGGTGGTGGGCTTTGGCCGGAGCGCGGACGCCCACCACATCACCGAGCCCCATCCCGAGGGGAAGGGGGCCGCCTTGGCCATGCGCCGGGCCCTCTGGGACGCCCAGGTGAATCCCGAGGCGGTGGGCTACATCAACGCCCACGGCACCTCCACCCCCGTGGGGGACCGGGCGGAGGTCCTGGCCATCAAGGAGGTCTTTGGGGCCCACGCCCAAAAGCTCATGGTCTCCAGCACCAAGAGCATGATCGGCCACCTCCTGGGGGCAGCCGGGGCGGTGGAGGCCATCGCCACGGTGCAGGCCCTCCACCACGGGGTCATCCCCCCCACGGCCAACCTGGAGGACCCGGACCCCGAGCTGGACCTGGACTTCGTGCCCGAACCCCGGGAGGCCCGGGTGGACTACGCCCTCTCCAACTCCTTCGCCTTCGGCGGGCAGAACGCCGTGCTCCTCTTCCGGCGGGTCTAGGGATGCTCTTCCCCCGGGAGCGGCTTCTGGAGCTGGAGGCGGAAAGGCTCGCCCCCTACGCCCAAAGGGCCCGGGACACCCGGGGGCGGGAGCACCCCGAGGCCGAGCCCGCCTACCGCACCCCCTACCAGAAGGACCGGGACCGCATCCTGCACACCACCGCCTTCCGCCGCCTGGAGTACAAGACCCAGGTCTTCCCCATCTTCACCTACCGGGGCGAAGGGCCCATCTACGGGGGGGACTACTACCGCACCCGCCTCACCCACACCCTGGAGGTGGCCCAGGTATCCCGCTCCATTGCCCGCGCCCTGGGCCTCAACGAGGACCTCACCGAGGCCATCGCCCTCTCCCACGACCTGGGCCACCCCCCCTTCGGCCACACGGGGGAAAAGGTCCTGCACGGGCTCATGGAGAACCACGGGGGCTTTGAGCACAACGCCCAGGCCCTGCGCATCCTCACCCGGCTGGAGGTGCGCTACCCCGGCTTCAGGGGCCTAAACCTCACCCACGAGGTCCTGGAGGGGATCGCCACCCACGAGGCGGCCTACGCCCCCCACTTCAAGCCGGGGTACGAGGGCAAGGGCACCCTCGAGGCCCAGGTGGTGGACCTCTCGGACGCCATCGCCTACGCGGCCCACGACCTGGACGATGGGCTCCGCAGCGGCCTCCTCCGGCCCGAGGGGCTTGTGGAGGTGCCCCTCCTGCGGGACCTCGCCCGGGAGGAGGGCCTGGACTTTCTGCGCTTCAGCGAACTCTCCCGCCGGGTCTTGGTGCGCCAGCTCCTGGGCTACCTCATCGCCGCCGCCATAGGGGCCACCCACGCCCAGGTGGCGGCCGCAGGGGTGCAAAGCGCCGAGTCGGTGCGCCGGCATCCCGAACGCCTGGCCTCTTTGACCCCGGAGGCGGAAAAGGCCCTCCATGAACTCAAGGCTTTCCTTATGGAGCGGCTCTACCGCCACCCCGAGGTCCTGAGGGAACGGCGCAAGGCCGAGGCCGTGCTGGAAGGCCTCTTCGCCGCCTACACCCGCTACCCGGAGATCCTGCCCAAGGAGGTGCAGGCCCAAATCCCCGAGGAGGGGCTTTACCGGGCGGTGTGCGACTACGTCGCCGGGATGACGGACCGGTACGCCCTCGAGGCCTATCGGAGGCTATTCCCCTGAAAGCCCAAGGGGGAAGGGATAAAATGGGCGGGTGAAAACCCTGGAGTGGAATACCCTTTTCGGCGAAGGGGCCAGGCGCATCCAAGCCTCCACCATCCGCGAGCTTTTAAAGCTAACCCAGCGCCCCGGAGTCCTGAGCTTCGCCGGGGGACTCCCCGCCCCCGAGCTTTTCCCCAAGGAGGAGGCGGCCCATAAGGCGGCAGCGATCCTAAAGGAGAAGGGGGAGGTGGCCCTGCAGTACGGGCCCACGGAGGGCTACTTCCCCTTGCGGGCTTGGATAGCGGACTGGCTTGGGGTGAGCCCGGAGGAGGTCCTCATCACCACGGGAAGCCAGCAGGCCCTGGACCTCCTGGGCAAGGTCTTCCTGGACGAGGAAAGCCCGGTTCTGCTGGAAGCCCCCAGCTACATGGGGGCCATCCAGGCCTTCCGTGCCTACGGGCCCCGTTTCCTCACGGTGCCCGCGGGGGAGAAGGGGCCGGACCTGGACGCTTTGGAGGAGGTCCTTAAGCGGGAGCGCCCCCGCTTCCTCTACCTCATCCCCTCCTTCCAGAACCCCTCGGGGGGCCTCATACCCCTAAAGGCCCGGGAACGGCTCCTGGAGATGATTATGGAGGGGGGCTTGGTGGTGGTGGAGGACGACGCCTACCGGGAGCTCTACTTCGGGGATGGCCGCCTGCCGAGCCTCTTTGAGCTCTCCCGGGAGGCGGGCTACCCCGGGGTGGTCTACCTTTCCAGCTTTTCCAAAATCCTCTCCCCTGGCCTGCGGGTGGCCTTCGCCGTGGCCCACCTCGAGGCCATCCTCAAGCTCACCCAGGCCAAGCAGGGGGTGGACCTGCACACCCCGGTCCTGAACCAGATGCTGGTGCACGCCCTGGTGCAGGAGGACTTCCCCGAACGCCTTGAGAGGATACGGGCCACCTACCGGGCCAAGGCCAAGGCCATGCTGGAGGCCCTGGACCGGGAGATGCCCGAAGGGGTGCGCTACACCCGGCCCCAGGGGGGCATGTTCGTCTGGATGGAGCTTCCCCAGGGGCTTTCCGCCGAGGCCCTCTTCCGGGAGGCCATCGCCCAAGACGTGGCCTTCGTGCCGGGTGGGCCCTTCTTCGCGGGTGGCGGCGGGGAGAACACCCTGAGGCTCTCCTACGCCACCCTGGGGCCGGAGGGGATCGCCGAGGGGGTAAGGCGGCTCGCCAAGGCCTTGAAGGGGCTACTGGCCCTGGCCTAAGAAGAGCAGGGGTTCCCTCTGGCGCAGGGCCTCCACCAGGGCATCCAGGAAGCCCTCGCCCTCTTGGGCCGTCCGCAAAGGGTCCCGTAGAAGGGGATTCTTTCGGGTGTCCACCTCTATGGCCCAGTAGCCCTCCACCAGGCCCTGGGCCCATAGCGGAGGCTGCCTTTGGGAAAGGGCTTTCAGGCCCGCTTTGAAGCGGTCGTACAGGGGAGCAAGCTCGTCCCCTTCCGGATATTGCTCCACCCCCTTCCGCTTGGTGGGCGCCCCGTAGTCCAGGACCACCACGTACCCCACCACCACTTCCGGGAAAAGCATCTGAACGGAGGAAACCTCCCCCACCAGGTCGTCCAGGCGGTTAGGCCAGGAGCCGCTCGGGTTGCGCAGGATGGACTTTAGGGAGAGGAGGAGTCGAGGCTTTGGGGGAAGCTCAGGCCCCCCGGGATACACCAGGCCCACATCCCAGGACTTCTCGCGGGCCAGACCCGGTACCGGGGCTTCCCTCTGCAGGTGGGGCCAGAGGTAGGGGGGAAGCCGGGAGCGAAGCCTGTGCAGCAGGTAACCCGCCAGGGGGTTTTGCCGCCCGCTATCTTGAGAAGAAGCCTGGAGAACCCCCAAGAGCGCCTTCTGCAAATCTTCTGCCAAAGCGGCTGGGTCCACTAGGCCTCCTCCACCCTAAGGGCGTAGCCCTCTGCTTCGCGCAGAAAGCGCCTCCGCGCCAGCTGGGCGTACCGGGGCACCAGCTCCACCCCGATGGAGTTCCGCCCGTGCCGGGCAGCGGCGATGAGGGTGGTGCCCGTACCGGCGAAGGGGTCCAGCACCACGTCCCCCACGAAGCTGAACATGCGCACCAGCCTCTCCGCCAGCTCCAGGGGGAAGGGGGCGGGGTGGGCCTTGGTGCTCTCCCCGGGGATGTCGTCCCAGATCTGGCGGAACCACTTGGCAAAGAGGTCCCTGGGGATGCGGCTCAGCTCCCTTTGCTCGGGGGTGGGCCTGCGGTAGCCCCCGGGCTTCCTCTGCATCAGGATGTACTCCACCTCGGTCTTGATGATGGCCCCGGGCTCGTAGGGCTTGCCCAGGAAGAAGCCAGGGCGCTGGGCCTCGAGGGCCGCATTGGTATGCTTGTGCCAGAAGATGGGGTTGAGGTTGTCAAAGCCGATCCTGCGGCAACGCACCTGGATGTCCGCGTGCAGGGGGAAAACCAGGTGGCGCCCGAACCGCCTCCGGGCCACGGCCACATCCCCCACCACGATCACCAACCGCCCCCCCGGCGCCAGCACCCGGAAGACCTCCCGCCACACCCGGTCCAGCTCGTCCAAAAAAGCTTCGTAGTCCTGCACGTGTCCCAGCTGCCCAGGGGTTTCCTCGTAGCGTTTTAGGGTCCAGTAAGGGGGCGAGGTAAGCGCCAGATGCACCGAGGCCTCGGGAAGACCCTTCAAGACCTCGCGGGCATCCCCCACCAGCAGGCGGTGAGCGGTGGGAGGAGGCGCAAGGGCAGGCCCGTCCCGCCCCTCCTGGAAAAGGGGGTTCGGAAGCTCCCCCTCGGGGTCCAGGAGGTGCGGCGGCGTGGGCAGGCTCATTGGGCCTCAGTATACCGGGGGGCTTCCTGGAGGAAACCTTCCGGCCACCGCCCCCCCAGGGCCTCCCAGGCCTGGACCATATCCCCGGGCACCGGGGCCAGGAATTCCAGGATCCGCCCGGTGCGGGGGTGGGGGAAGCGGAGGGCGTAGGCGTGGAGGGCCTGCCGCCCGATGTGGGGGCTTTTCCTGCCGTAGACCTCGTCCCCCAGGATGGGGGCCTTGAGGTGCTTAAGGTGTACCCGGATCTGGTGGGTGCGGCCCGTGTGGGGCCGGGCCTCCACCAGGGCGTAGGGCCCGGCGGTGGCCAGCACCCGGAAGCGGGTCTCGGCGTAGCGGGGGGCGACGCCCCCTATGTGCATCCTGTGCCGCTCCACCGGGTGGCGGCCGATGGGGGCGACGAGGGTGCCCTCCCTGGGGTGCCCCTCGGTGATCGCCAGGTAGCGCTTCAGCACCAGGCGGTCCCGGAAGGCCTGGGCCAGGGCCTCGAGGGCCCCCTCGTGCTTGGCCACCACCAGAAGGCCGCTGGTGTCCTTGTCCAGGCGGTGGACGATGCCGGGGCGCACCTCCTCGGGCCGCTCCGCCCTAAGCCCCTCCTCCGGAAAGTGGCGCGCAAGGAGGGCGTTCACCACCGTGCCCGTGTAGACCCCGGGGGCGGGGTGGGTGAGGAGGCCCGGGGGCTTGTTGAGGACCAGGAGGTCCTCGTTCTCGTAGAGGACAGGGATGGGCAGGTCCTCGGGCACCACCAGGGGCCTTTCCTCCTTTGGGAAGACCACCACCTCCTCCCCCTTGAGGCGGTAGGCGGCCTTCTCCACCACCTTCTCCCCCACCCGCACCCGGCCCTGGGCGATCCACGCCTGGGCCCGGGCCCGGCTCACCCCGCAGGCCTCGGCCACCGCCTGGTCCAGGCGCACCCCCTCCGCGCGAAAGCGCACCACGCCCCCTATTGTAGGCGCCAAAGGGCAGGGATGGGCACAGCGTAGGATATGCCCCCCCAAGCTAGCACAGAGGTCGCCGAAAATAAACGGCTTTGCCGCAGAAAATCTGCGAGAAGCTCGCAGATTTTTCACGGCAAGAGAGGCTAGAAGCTATGCTCCTGCCCGGGGAAGACCCCCTCCCGCACCTCCCGCACGTACTGGCCCAGGGCCTCGAGGAAAAGCCGCTCCCCCTCCAGGTAGCGCTTGACGAAGCGGGGCTGGAACTCCCCGTAAAGCCCCAGCACGTCGTGGAAGACCAGGACCTGGGCGTCGGTGTGGGGCCCGGCCCCGATGCCGACGGTGTGCACGGCAAGCCGTTCCGTGATCTCCTTGGCCAGGAGGGCGGGCACCATCTCCAGGACCACCCCGTAGGCCCCCGCCGCCTCCAGGGCCAAGGCCCCCCTCAGGATGCGCTCCGCTTCCTCGGGGCGCTTCCCCTGAAGCTTGTAGCCCCCGAGGAGGCTTGCGGTCTGGGGGGTGAGGCCCATGTGGCCCAGGACCGGCACCCCGGCCCGGGTGAGGCCCTGGACGATCTCCGCCACCTCCTCGCCCCCCTCCAGCTTCACCGCGTCCGCCCCCCCCTCCTTGAGGAGGCGCTCCGCGGCGAAAAGGGCCCGGTCCAAGGTGGCGTAGGCGAGGTAGGGCAGGTCCGCCACCAAGAAGGTCTCCGGGGCGCCGCGCCTTGCCGCCTTGGTGTGGTGGAGCATCTCCTCCAGGGTCACGGGCACCGTGGAGGGGTAGCCCAGGACCACCATCCCCAAGGAGTCCCCCACCAGGATGGCGTCCACCCCCGCCCGCTCCGCCAGCCGGGCGCTGGGGTAGTCGTAGGCGGTGAGGTAGACGAGCCGCTTGCCCTTGGAGGTGCGAAACGCCTTCACCGTGCGCCTCATGGGGAAAGGCTATCATAAGGGGGCGTGGCGACCTCCCCTCGAGGACCCCAAGAGGACCTGGCCCTAAGGCCCAAGACCCTGGAGGAGTACATCGGCCAGGAGAGGCTGAAGCGCAAGCTCCGGGTGTACCTGGAGGCCGCCCGGGCCCGGGGGGAGCCCCTGGAGCACCTCCTCCTCTTCGGGCCCCCTGGCCTGGGCAAGACCACCCTGGCCCACGTGATCGCCTTTGAGCTCGGGGTGAACCTCCGGGTCACCTCGGGGCCGGCCATCGAAAAACCCGGGGACCTGGCCGCCATCCTGGCCAACTCCCTGGAGGAGGGAGACATCCTCTTCATCGACGAGATCCACCGCCTAAGCCGCCAGGCGGAGGAGCACCTCTACCCGGCCCTGGAGGACTTCAAGATGGACATCGTCATCGGCCAGGGGCCGGCGGCCCGCACCATCCGCCTGGAGCTTCCCCGCTTCACCCTGATCGGGGCCACCACCCGCCCCGGCCTGATAACCGCGCCCCTCAGAAGCCGCTTCGGCATCGTGGAGCACCTGGAGTACTACTCCCTGGAGGAACTCGCCCAAGGGGTGAAGCGGGACGCGGGGCTTCTGGGGGTGGGGATCACCGAGGAGGCGGCCCTGGAGATCGCCCGGCGTAGCCGCGGCACCATGCGCATCGCCAAAAGGCTCTTCCGGCGGGTGCGGGACTTCGCCCAGGTGGCTGGGGAGGAAATCATCACCGAGAAGCGCGCCCGGGAGGCCCTAAAGGCCCTGGGCCTGGACGAGCTGGGGCTAGAAAGGCGGGACCGGGAGATCCTCGAGGCCCTCATCCTCCGCTTCGGCGGGGGGCCCGTGGGCCTCCAGACCCTGGCCACCGCCCTGGCCGAGGACCCGGGCACCCTGGAGGAGGTGCACGAGCCCTACCTCATCCAGCAGGGCCTCCTCAAGCGCACCCCTCGGGGCCGGCTGGCCACGGAAAGGGCCTACCGCCACCTGGGCCTGCCCCCACCGGTGGAGCCCCTCCTCTAGATGCCCCCTTGAGCCAACGGACCGGCACAGGGGCTCGGGCACAAGGAAGCGGCCTCGCCCTTGCGCGGTGGGACGGGCCCAAGGCCTTGCGCCCCGGGGGGAAGCCTTGGAGAATGGGGGGCGTGATCCGGGCCACCCTGGAGGAGCTGGACCTAGGGGAGCTCCTGAAGGCCCTGGCCGCGGGCCGAAAGGGGGCGGTAGTGAGCCTGAAGGGGCGGATCCACGGCCGGGTCCACCTCCAGGGGGGCCGCATCCTCTACGCCCGCACCGAGCCGGGGCCCCACCTGGGGGAGTACCTGGTGCGCCTCGGCCACCTCTCCCTGGAGGAGGTTCAGGAGCTGGTGGAGCGCCAGGGGCGGGAAAACCCCGGCACCCCCTTGGGGGCCCTGGCCCTGGAGCTCGGCCTCGTCGGGGAGGAGGAGCTTAAAGAAGCCCTAGAAGCCCAGGTGCTGGAGGCTCTGGCCACCCTCTTGGGGGAAAAGGAAGGGGAGGTCCTGGCGGAGCCCCTCTCCGAGGGTAGCCAGGTGGCCCTGCCCCACACCCTGGAAACGGGGTGGGTCCTCATGGAGGCCGCCCGGCGCCTGGACGAGTGGCGGCGGGGCCAGGTGGACCCGGACGCGGTCTTCCACCTGGCGGAGGACCCCACCCGCCATCCCCTGCCCCCCGAGGCCTGGGCGGTGCTGGAACACCTGGACGGGGTGCGGCGGGCAAGGAGCGTGGCCCTCCTTTCCGGGCTCCCCGAGGAGGAGGTCTACCACCTCCTCCACGAGCTCAAGGGCCGGGGCCTGGTCCGCCCCTCCACCCTGCTCCTGGAGGACCCCCTGGTCCTGGTTCTGGCGGAAAGCGGGGTGGTGCGGAGGCTTCTCCTCTACCTCCTGGAGGCCCACCGCTTCCGCGTCCTGCTGGCCCGGGACCTGGAGATGGCCCTAAGGCTCCTCAAGGAGCGGCCCAAAGGCATCATCCTGCAAGGGGAAAGGCCCCTGGAGGCGGCCCGCAAGCTCCGGGCCCACCCGGCAGGGCGGCTCGCCTCCTTGTACCTGGTGAGCGAAACACCCCCCGGCCTCCTCTTCCGACCCCTAAGGGTTTTGCACCTGCCCAAGCCCCTTAGAGCCCAGGAGGTGCTAAGGGCCCTCGCTCCCTTACGGCGGGGAGGCTAAGCGTCCGCGCGCAGATGTTGCCCCACGGGGTGAAGGAGAAGAGGCCCGCGCTCCCTTACCTCTTGCTGGCAGGGCAAACTCCGTACGCAGCCTTTCATCCCGCTGAACCCCTCGCCCCTTCGCCCGGGGCGGAAGCCGTACCCGCCCTTTCACCGGGGCCCCCACCCGCAAAGTAGCCCTTCGGACCGACGAAGAAGTCAGGGTGGGGTGGTATCAGTTGGGCCGCCGGCCCTCCCGCAGGATGGCCCCCGCCCGCTCCCGGTAGGCCAGGAGGGCCTGGTGCCACTCGTCGCCGGGGTGGACGTAGGGCAAAACGGCCTCGGCCCGGGCCAGGATCTCCTCGGGAGAGCGGTAGCCCAGCTGGGCCAGGGTGTCCACCACCATCTCCTGGGCCCCCACCCACTCCCGGCTCCCCTCCTCGGCCACCTCCGCCGCCTTCCGGTAGTGGAGGAGGGCCTCCTCCAGGTGCATGAGGTCGTAGGCCACATGGCCCAGGATGAGCTCCCCGGCAGCCTCCACCCCCTCCTCTATGGCCGCCTTTGCCGCCTCCTCCGCCTCCCCATAGCGCCCCTGGCGGTAGAGGGCCTCGGCCAGGTCGGCCAGGGCCTGGGCCCGGTAGGGGTAGCCTTCCTCCCGGAGAAGGGCCTGAAGGTGGGCCTCCGCCTCCAGGTAAGCCCCCTGGTCCAGGGCGGCCACGGCCATCTCGTGGAGGACATGCCCCCGCTCCCCCCCCTCGGCCCGCCTGAGGGCCTCCTGGAAGGCGTCCATGCCCTCAGGGTAGCGGCCCAAGCGGAGGAGGATCTGCCCCTCCAGCAGAGGGGTGCCGTAGGCCTTGTGCCCCCCCTCCTCCTCCAGGCGCAAAGCCTCCCGCACCTCCTCCAGAGCCCGGTTGGGATTCTCCAGGAGGAGGTGGGCCCGGGCCAGGAGGTAGTGGCGGGTGGCGGCGTCCTCCACGGGCTCCTCCCCCACCGCCTCCGCCGCCTCCTCCAGGGCCAGAAGGGCCCTTTCCGCCTCCCCTGCCTCCAGCCACATGGCGGCAGCGTCCAGGAGGAGCCAGTACCGCTCTACCCCCAGGGCGAGCTCCGCCCCCCGCTCGTAGGCGAGGGCGGCCTCCGCGGGGTGGCCCAGGCGCTCCAGGGCCCGTCCCCTTAGCCCCTCCGCCCGCCAGGCCAGAAAGGCAGGGAGACCCTCCTTCAGGGTCCTCAGCACCTCCTCGAAGCGGCCCAGGTAAAAGAGGGCCTGGGCCTGGTGGTAGCGGGCCCGGGGATCTTCCGTGGGCAAGAAAAGGGGGAGGACCTCCCGCTCGTCCCGGCCCTCCTGGGCCAGGAGCTCCCCCAGGAGGGCGCGGTAGAGGGGATCGAGCTCCAGCCCCCCCAGCTCGTAGGCTTCCTCCAGGGCCCGGTGGGCCCGCTCCAACCCCTCCTCCCCGTAGAGGCTGTGGACCTCCGCCAGGAGAAGGAGGGCCTCCTTGGCCTCGGCCCTGGACCCGAAGAGGGCCTTGCGGGTGAGGCGCTCGATGGCGGTGTCGTAGTCCCCCTGGTGCAGGGCCTCGAGGACCCCCCTCATCGCGGCTAGAGGATACCACACCCCTCAGTCCTCTCACCCGCCAGGCGCTACCATAGGGCCAGGGAGGTAGACCTTGCCGCAGCGGATCAACCCTTTCACCCTCATCTTTTTGCTCCTTCTGGGCTATCTGGTCTATACCGCCTTTACCGGCCCTCCGGCCCCTACGGTCTCCTACACCGAGTTCCGGGAGCTGGTCCGGCAGGGGAAAGTGGCCGAGGTGACCCTGGAGGAAACCCGCCTCCAGGCCCTGCTCAAGGAGCCGGAGCGCTTTCCCACTCCGCAAGGGGGGAGCCAGGTGACCCGGCGCTTCACCGTGCCCCTGCCCCCGCCCGCCGTGGCGGACCGCGACCTCCTGCCCTTCCTGGAGGCCCAGGGGGTGAGGATCGTCACCAAGCCCCCTTCCCTCTGGCCGCAGGTCCTCCTCTACGTGGGCCCCACCCTACTTCTCATCCTCTTCTTCTTCTGGTTCTTCATGCGGGCCCAGGGCGGGGCGGGACAGGTGATGCAGTTCGGCCAGAGCCGGGCCAAGCTCTACGGCAAGGAGAAGCAGGTCTCCACCACCTTCAAGGACGTGGCCGGGCACGAGGAGGCCAAGCGGGAGCTCATGGAGGTGGTGGACTTCCTCAAGGACCCCAAGAAGTACCTGGATCTGGGGGCGGAAATCCCCAAAGGGGTCCTCCTGGTGGGCCCCCCGGGCACCGGCAAAACCCTGCTGGCCCGGGCGGTGGCGGGAGAGGCCGGGGTGCCCTTCTTCTCCGTCTCCGCCAGCGAGTTCATGGAGATGTTCGTGGGGGTAGGGGCCAGCCGGGTGCGGAGCCTCTTCGAGGACGCCCGGAGGAACGCCCCCAGCATCATCTTCATCGACGAGCTGGACTCCATCGGCCGCAAGCGGGGCGCGGGGATCGGCGGGGGGCATGACGAAAGGGAGCAGACCCTGAACCAGATCCTCTCGGAGATGGACGGTTTCGAGAAGGACACCTCGGTGATCGTCCTGGCCGCCACCAACCGCCCGGATATCCTGGACCCCGCCCTCCTGCGCCCCGGGCGCTTCGACCGCCAGGTGGTGGTGGGGCTGCCCTCCCTGGAGGAGAGGAAGGAAATCCTCCTGGTCCACATGCGGAAAAAGCCCGTGGACGAGGGGGTAGACCCCCTGGAGCTCGCCCACCTCACGCCGGGCTTCTCCGGGGCCGACCTCAAGAACCTGGTGAACGAGGCCGCCCTCTTGGCCGCCCGGGAAGGGGCCAAGCGGATCCGCAAGGACCACTTCCAGAAGGCCCTGGACAAGATCGTCCTGGGACTGGAGCGGCCCACCCTGAAGCTTTCGGAGGAGGAAAGGCGGGCGGTGGCCTACCACGAGGCGGGGCACGCGGTGGTGGGGGAGGTCCTGCCCCACGCGGACAAGACGGAGAAGGTCTCCATCGTGCCCCGGGGGATGGCCCTGGGGGCCAGGTGGAGCAAGCCGGAAGAGCGGGTCTTGGTCTCCCGGGAGCACCTCATGGACGAGCTCTCCGTCCTCCTGGCGGGCCGGGCGGCGGAGGAGCTCTTCACCGGCACCGTGACCACCGGGGCCCAGGACGACTTCAAGCGGGCCACGGCCCTGGCCAAGCGCATGGTCCTGGACTGGGGCATGGGGGCCCACTTCCGGAACATCGCCTGGGGCTCGGATTCGGGGCCGGTCTTCCTGGGGGAGGAGATCGCCAAGAAGAAGGACCACTCCGAGGAGACCGCCCGCCTCATCGACCAGGACATCCGCGCTATCCTGGACGAGGCCTACGAGCGGGCCCAAGGGGTGCTCCGGGAGCACCAGGAGGCCATGCACCGGATCGCCGAGGAGCTCCTGCGGGAGGAGACCATCCCCGGGGAAAGGGTGCGGGCCATCCTCAAGGAGGCGGAGGAGGCCCAGCCCGTGCAGCGGGCGGCCGAGGAGTAGCTCAGCAAAGGGCCGGCAGACACCTCCTGGCCTCTTCCAGCCGGGCCCTCCTCTCCTCCTCCCCCCAGCCCAGGAGGGGGGCCATCAGGTCCACCACCCGGGGCAGGGCCGCTTCCGCCCCCTTCTGGTCCAGGAGGGCCAGGCCCAGCCTGCGGGCCAGGACGTCCAGAGGCTTCCTGGCGAGCTCCGCCCGCACCGCCCAGGCCACCTCCCCCTCCAGGTAGGGAAGCCCGGGGAGGAGGGGCCTCTCCCCCAGGGCGGCCACCCGGGGGGCCAGGGCGCCGTAGGTGGCCCAGAGGTGCTCCACCACCTCCTTCGGGAGGGGAAGAGCCGGCCTCGGCCCCGAGCCCACGAGGGGGGTGCGGTGGCTTTCCGAGGGGGGAAGGGAAAGGGAGAGGTCCCGGGCCAGGCGCTCCAGGAGGTCCAGGGCCATGAGGCGGAAGGTGGTCCACTTGCCCCCGGTGAGGGTGTAGAGGCCCCGCTCCTCCAGGATGAGGTGGTCCCGCACCAGAAGCCTCGTCTCCCCCTGCCCCACCAGGGGCCTCAGGCCGGCCCAGGCCGCCCGCACCCGGCCCGAGAGGTCCCCCAGGTAGGGCCTCACCTCCTCCAGGAGGTAGGCCACCTCCTCCTCCCGGGGCAGGGGGCAGGCCGCGGCCTCGGCGGGGAGGTCGGTGGTGCCCAGGAGGGCCTTCCCCCGGTAGGGGAGGAGGAAGAGGACCCGGCCATCCCGGGTCCTGGGCAGGAGGAGGCCCACCTGCAAGGGGTAGTCCAGGACCAGGTGGGCCCCGGAAGAGGGGGTGAGCAGGGGGGGCAGGTGGGGGTCCAGGAGATGGCGCACCCGGTCCGCCTGGGGGCCGGCGGCGTTCACCACCGCCTTGGCGTAGACCTCCACCTCCTTCCCCGTGAGCCGGTCCCGCACCGCCGCCCCCTGCACCCTTCCCCCCTTCCGGAGGAAGCCCGTAGCCTCCGCGTGGTTCAGGGCCACCGCCCCCCGCTCAAGAGCGGAGAGGACCAGGGCCAGGTTCAGGCGGTGGTCGGCGAACTGCCCGTCCCAATAGAGCACGCCCCCCAGGGTGGGGGGCAGGTCGGGGAAGAGGGCCCGCACCTCCTTGGGAGGAGCGTAGCGGCTTGGGGCCAGTTGCCTCCTTCCCGCCAACAGGTCGTAGAGCTTGAGGCCGAGCCCATAGTAGGGGAGCTCCAGGGGGCGGAAGAGGGGGGTGAGGAGGGGGAGGGGGCGGGCCAGGTGGGGGGCGAGGTCCAGGACCACCCTCCTTTCCCTCAGGGCGTCCGCCACCAGCCTCAGCTGGCGGCGGTCCCGGCGCCTTACCGCCAGCTCCAGGTAGCGCACCCCCCCGTGGAGGAGCTTGGTGGAGCGGCTGCTGGTGCCCGAGGCGAAGTCCCCGGCCTCCACCAAGGCGGCCCGCAGGCCCCTCAGGGTAGCCTCCCACAACACCCCGGCCCCCGTGGCCCCGCCCCCGATCACCAGGAGGTCCAGGGGCTCCTTGAGGTGTTCCCAGAGCTCCTCCCGGCTTGGGGTCATCCCTCCTCCCTCGCCCAGCCCAAAGTCCGCTCCACCGCCCGCCGCCAGCCTTGGTGCAGGGCCTGCCTCCGTTCCAGGGACATACGGGGAGGGAAGGAAGCTTCCAGGATCCAAGCCCCCTTCACCCCCTCCAGGTCCAAAGCTCCCGCCCCCACCCCCGCCATCAGGGCCGCCCCCAGGGCGGTGGTCTCCGTGACCTCGGGTCTCAGGACCGGCACCCCCAGGAGGTCCGCCTGGATCTGCAGGAAGAGGTCGTTCCGGACCATACCCCCGTCCACCCGCAGCTCCTTGAGGGCCACCCCCGCCGCCTCCATGGCCTGCGCCACATCCCGCACCTGGAAGGCCACCCCCTCCAGGGCCGCCCGGGCCAGGTGGGCCCAGGTGGTCCCCCGGGTAAGGCCCAAAATCGCCCCCCGGGCGTGGGGGTCCCAGTAGGGGGCCCCCAGGCCGGTGAAGGCGGGGACCAGGTACACACCCCCTGAGTCCGCCACCTCCCGGGCCAGGGCCTCCACCTCGGCGCTCTCCCGGATGAGCCCCAGGCCGTCCCGGAGCCACCCCACCACCGCCCCCGCCATGAAGACGCTCCCCTCCAGGGCGTAGGTGGGCTTCCCCGAGAGGCTCCAGGCCACCGTGGCCAGGAGGCCCCCGGGCGAGGCCACGGGGGCTTCTCCCGCGTTCAGGAGGAGGAAGGCCCCGGTGCCGTAGGTGCACTTCCCCTGGCCCACCTCCAGGGCCCCCTGGCCGAAGAGGGCCGCCTGCTGGTCCCCCAGCACCCCGCGGATGGGGATGGGGGCTCCCAAAAGCTCGGAAAGGGTTTCCCCGAAGTCCCCGTCCGAGGGGCGCACCTCGGGGAGCATAGCCCCAGGAATGCGCAGAAGGTTTAGAAGTTCCTCGTCCCAGGACAGGGTGTGCAGGTTAAAAAACAAGGTGCGGCTGGCGTTTGTGGGATCCGTGGCGTACACCCGCCCCCCGGTGAGGCGGTAGAGGAGCCAGGTGTCCACGGTGCCGAAGAGGGCCTCGCCCCGCTCAGCCCTCTCCCTTAGCCCGGGGACGTTCTCCAGGAGCCAGCGGAGCTTGGTGCCGGAGAAGTAGGGGTCCAAAAGAAGCCCGGTGCGTTCCCGGAAGAGGGGCTCCAGCCCCTCCTCCTTGAGCTCCTGGCACAGGGGGGCGGTGCGCCGGTCCTGCCAGACGATGGCGTTATGGAGGGGCCGTCCCGTGGCCCTCTCCCAGACCAGGGTGGTCTCCCGCTGGTTGGCGATCCCTATGGCCGCCACCGCCTCCGGCCCCACGCCCGCCTCCTTTAGGGCCTCCCGGGCCGCCCAGAGCTGGCTCTCCCAGATCTCCAGGGGGTCGTGCTCCACCCAGCCGGGCCTGGGGTAGAGCTGGCGGAAGGGCCGCTGCGCCAGGGCTACCGGCTCCCCCCGGAGGGTGAAGAGGAAGGCCCGGCTGCTGGTGGTGCCTTGGTCCAGGGCGAGGAGACACTTCATAAGGCCTCCCGAAGCCGCCTGGCGGTCTCCTCCGGCAGGGCGTCCACCACGAAGGTGCCCGCCCCGAGCTCCGTGCCCGCCAGGAACTTGAGCTTGTCCCCGGTCCGCTTGGGAGGATAGAACTCCACGTGGAAGTGGAAGGTGCGCTCCTCCCCCAAGGGGGCGGCGTGGAAGACCATCACGTAGGGGAAGGGCTCGCCAAAGAGAGCGTCGTAGCGGGCCACCACCCGGCCAAGAAGCCTCGCGAAGGCGGCCATCTCCCCCTCGGAGAAGGTCCAGGGCCCCGGGTGGCGCTCCAGAGGGGCCACCCAGACCTCAAAGGGGTAGCGGGCGAAGGGGGGGACGAAGGCCAGGAAGCCCTCCTCCCCGTCCACCCGGTAGGGCTCCAGGTGGGGGAAAAGCTCCAGGAGCACGGGCCTTTCCCGGAAGGCCTCGCTTTCCCGCTCCAGCAGGGGGGGCACGAAGGGGTAGGCGTAGATCTGCCCGTGGGGGTGGTGCAGGGTCACCCCCACCGCCTCCCCCCGGTTCTCGAAGGGCATGACGAAGCGCACCCCCTCGAGGGCGTAGAGGGCCCGGTACCGGTCCCGCCAGACCCAGGCCAAAAGGAGCCTCGCCTCCTCCGGGAGGGTGGCCAGGCTTCCCGTGTGGCTTGGGGTGTAGACCACCACCTCCGCGCGGCCCAAGGCCCTTCCCACCGGGACGGGAAGCCCCTCAGGGGGCGGGGGCGGGTCGGGGAGGAAGGAGGGAAAGCGGTTCTGGAAGACCGCCACCTGGAAGGTGGGGAAGGGGATCTCCGTGGGGAAGCCCCCCTCCCGGCCGGGGCACAAGGGGCAGTGGGCCTCGGGGGGCAGGAAGGTGCGCTCCTGGCGGTGGGGGGCGTAGACCACCCATTCCCGCCGCAAGGGGTGGTAGCGGAGGTGGGGGGCAGGGGCGAAGGCCTCCTGGAGCTCGGCTAGAGGAGGCTCCTCCAAAGGCTTCAGGCCGTAAAGGATGAGCTCCCGCCCGTCGGGCTTCTGGTGGTGGCGCCTATAGAACGGGCCCATAGTCCAAAACCTCCTCCCCCACCTGGAAGCGGTGGGGGCCAAGAGGCTTTACCCTCTGGTCCTGGCTCAGGAAGGCGAAAAGCCGTTCCCGCTCCTCGGGGGTAAGCCAGGAGGGCGGGTCGGAGGTGGCCTTGAAGCCGGTGAGGTGGGCCATGCCCTCCTGCAGGCGCCGTTCCTCCTCCCGCAGGAGGGCGAAGCGGTTGCGGAAATAGACCACGTCGGGGTCCACCTGGACGTTTTCCCCAAGCCACAAGCGGTGGAAGGTGGTGCGGATGGCGTTCCTAAGCCCCGGCCCCGTGGGGTCATGGAGCCATAGGGTCCGGTCCTCGTTGTCCCAGTAGGGGGCCGCGTCCGGCCCCACCCTGAGCCCATCGGCAAGCCCTAAGGAGGCCAGGATGGGAGCCCCGCAGAAAAGCAGGTAGGCATCCCCTGCCTCCTCGCGGATCCGCTCCATGGCCCTCCGGTACCGCCCCTCCCCCTCGGCCCCGGGGAGGGCGGCGGCGTAGAGGAAGTCCAGCTTCAGGTAGTCGTACCCCCAGGCTCGCACCTCGCGCACCAAGCCCGCCACATGGTCCAAAACCTCCTCGTTGCCCGAATCCAGGGCGTAGAGGGGCTTCCCCCAGTTGAACCCCGCGGGAAGGGGCCTCCCCTCCCCGTCCCGCAGGAGCCACTCGGGGCGCTCCCGGTAGAGGGGGCTTTCCGCCGTCACCAGGAAGGGGGCGAGCCACAGCCCCGCCCGCAGGCCCTTCTCCCGGATCCTCTCCGCCAAAAAGGCCATGCCCCGGGGGAAGCGCCCGTTGGCCTCCCAGTCCCCCAGGGCCCGCTGCCAGCCGTCGTCCACCTGGAAAACCTCAAAGGGAAGCCCCGCCACCTCCTCCAGCACCTGGAGGAGCAGGGCCTCGCCGATCTCGGTGAAGAAGCTGTACCAGGAGCACCAGACCCTGGGGGGCCTGCCGGAAAGCCGCCTGGGGAGGAGGCGGGCGTAGGCGGCGAAGACCTCCGCCTCCGGGCCGTAGGCCAAAAACCAGCGCCCCTCCCCGGAGGCGTACCGGCCCAGGAGGAGGTCCTCCCGGCCCAAAACCCTGGCCCCCAGGTCCAAGGCCCCCAGGAGGAGGACCTCCCCCCCGGGGGCGCGCAGGGCCCCCAGGCCGCTCCCCCACCAGGCCCCCGCCTCCAGGAGGAAGGGGTCGTCCGCCTGGGGACGGCGCTCCTCCGGGAGGAGGGGCTTGGGGGGCTCCCTGGGGTCCACCCAGGCCGCCAGGCTCCAGCTCTGCCAGCCGTGGCGGAAGAAGGCCTCCCCCCGGAAGGGGGGAAAGGCCCGCACCTCCCCTCCCCGGAGGAGGTAATCCCCGGGAAGGGGCTCCAGGGCCCCCGCCTGGAGGGGCACCTCGAGGCCCCCAAACCGCGCCCGCATACCCCACCTCCAGGGGATTTTAACCCCTGGCCCCGTAGGGAAAGCGCCGCCCCAGGGCGAGGGCCAAAAGGGCCGCCAGGCAGGGGAGGACCCCCATGAGGAAGCGGAAGGCGGCCTCGGGGTTGGGCCCTGGGCTTTCCCCGCTCACGTAGCCGAACAGGGGGGTGAGGAGGGCGAAGGCCCCCGCCTGCAGGGGGCCGGAGAGGCGGTTGATGAAGCCGTAGACGCTGTAGTACACCCCTTCCCGCCGCCTGCCTGTGGCCCTCGCGTCCCGGTCGATGACCTCGGCCAGGAGCACATCCCCCAGGACCAGGACCCCCCCGAACCCCGCCCCCACCACCACCCCCACGGGGAGGGCCTGGGCGAGGCTTTGGGGGAAGAGGAGGAGGAAGGCCCCCAAGGCCAGCAGGCCCAGGGCCCAAAGCCAGGCCCGCTTGGGGCCTAAGGCCCCGGCCAGCCGGGCCCAGAGGAAGACCGAGGGCAAAGCGGCGAGGAGCACCGCCCCGAAGAGGAGGGCGGTGGCCTCGGGCCCCAGGCCCAGGGCGTACTTGGCGTAAAAGGGCATGGCCGCGGCGAAAAGCCCCACAGCGAAGAAGAAGAAAAGGGCGGCCAGGGAATAGACCCAAAAGGCCCGGTTCAGGAGGGTGTGGCGGAAGGCGGGGAGGAGGGGGAGGGGCTCGGGGCGGCGGGCCTCGGGGTCCTCCCGCACGGAGAGGAGGAAGAGGAGGACCAAAAGCCCCCCTAAGGCCCCGTAAAGGAGGGCCATCCCGGAAAAGCCGAGGGCGGTGTAGGCCAGGGGGGTGAGGGCGATGCTCACCGCCAGGCCCACGAAGTAGAAGGCCTGGCGCCAGGCGTTGGCCCTGGCCCGCGCCCCCTCCCCCCGGAAGAGCTCGGGGAAGAGGGCGGCGTGGTTCACCCAGGTGAGGGCGGCGAAGGTTTCGAAGAAGAGGATCACCCCAAGGCAGTACCAGAAGAGGGCCGCCCCCTGCCGGAAGGCCTCGGGGACGCTGAAGGTGAGGTAGAAGGCGAGGAGGAGGAAGGGGAGGCCGAGGAAAAGCCAGGGCCGCCTGCGGCCCCAGGGGGTCCTGGTGCGGTCGGAGAGGTAGCCGAAAAGGGGGTCGTTCACCGCATCCCACACGGAAAAGACGAGGCGGGCCAGGGCAAAGGCGCCGGCGGCCAGGCCCAGGTGGTCCAGGTAGTAGAAGGCCAGGTAGGTGCCGAAGGCCTGCCCCGGCAGGGTGAGGCCCAGGGCGCCCAGGGCATAGGCCAGGTGAGGAAGGATCACCAGGCGGCCTCCACCGGGACCAGGGGCTCCAGGTAGGCCACCTCCAGGGCGTGGCGGGACCAGAGCCTTTCCCCCTCGTACGCCTCCCCCACCAGGCGGTAGCGCCCCGGGGGCAGCCCCCTCAGGGCCTCCTGCACCGGGAGGAAGCGGGCCTGGAGGGGGAGGGGGCTTTCCCAGAGCTCCCCCAGGCTGAAAAGCCGCCGCACCTCCCCGGGGGCCAGGCGCACCTCCTCCTCCAAAAGCTCCAGGGCCTTTGGCCCCTCGAGGCGGAGGCGCACCCAGAGGCTTGCCGGCCTCTCCAGGTCGCTTACGAGCCAGGCCTCCCGCAAAGGGGGTCCTCCCACCTCCACCTCCTCCCGGTAGGGCACCAGGGAGAGGAGGACGGGGCTAGAGGCCTCCTTCAGGGCGTAAAAGCCCCTCTTGGGCACCCTTTCCACGTCCAGGACCGCCCAGGTGATCCCCTCCCAGGGCTCCACGAACAGGAACTGGAAGTAGCCCACCACCCGCCCCTTGCCCCGCCGGTAGGCGTGGACGGCGAACTCCAGGAGCTTCGCCTGATAAGCCTGGGAGTTTTCCACAAACTCCTCCAGGGACGCCCCCAGCGCCACCCCCGCCACCCGGAAGGTCTCGTGGGGCTGGAAGTTGTGGTAGGCCCAGGCCTCCCACCGGGGGGGCCAGGCGGCCTCCCCCAACACCCGCCTCAAGAGCTCCGCCCGGGGCAGGGCCTGGGCCCCGAACTCGGAAGGGAGAGGCGCCCCGGGAAGGGCCAGGAAGTCCCGCAGGTGCCCCCAGTACCAGCCGGGGTAGGGGTGCTCGCGGAAGTCCGAGGCCGCCTTCACGGGCCGGGTGGGGTCCTGGGCCCGGATCTCCGCCGCCAGGAGGGGACCCAGGGCGTGGCGGTTGTGGGTGGGCTCGTTCTGGGCGCACCAGAGGTAAAGGGAGGGGTGGGCCCCCAGGTGCTCCACCATGGCCCGCACCTGGCGCAGGGCCTCCCCCGCGAAGGCCTCGTCGGCGGCGTAACCCCACTGCAGGGGAAAGTCCTGCCAGACCAAAACCCCCTCCCGGTCGCAGGCCCGGTAGAAGGCGGGGTGGGTCACGTGGGCGTGGACCCGCACCGCGTTGAGGTTGGCCTCCTTGAGGAGGGCCACGTCCCTTTGGGCCAGGTCCTGGGTGTAGCCCGCAAGCCACTGGGTGGGGATGTGGTTGGTGCCCCGGAGGAAGAGCCTCTTGCCGTTCAGGAGGAGCCAGCCCTCAGGGTCCAGCTCCACGGTGCGGAAGCCCAGGGGGGCGCTGAGCCTGGCCCCCAAAAGCTCCGCCTCGAGGCGGAAGAGGTGAGGAAAGCCCCGCTCCCACACCTCCCAAAGGGGCATGGCGGGCAGGTCCCACACCACCTCCCGCCAGGCCCTCCCCGCCTCCCCTTCCAGGAGGGCCTCCCGCTCCCGGGCCTCCCCCGGGAAGTTCTCCGGGAGAAGCCTTAGGCTTAGGGGCTCCCGGAAGGCCCTGGGGGCATCCACCAGGAGCCGCACCAGAAGCCGCCACCCCCCGGGCCGGGGGTGGAGGCGGTGGCTGAGCCCGAGCAGAGCCACCTCCTCGCGGAAGAGCACCTCCACCCCGCCCCAAAGCCCCCCCGTGCCCCGCTCCTGGCCCCGGGGGCCGTTCCCCCCAGGGCGGCAGTCGTGCTGGCCCAAAACCCCCTTGATCTGCCGCTTGAACCGGGGCCAGACCCCCAGGGGCTCCTTGGGGGCGGAAACCCGGAGGAGGAGCTCGCGCCCGGGGGGAAGCTCCAAGAGCCAGGGGAAGAAGTACCCCTCGTGCCGCCCCAGGGGAACGCCCTCCACCCAGGCCTCCTGGTAGTAGTCCCCGAAGGCGCGGAGGAAACGCCTAGCCCCCCCCTCGGGAAGGGCCAGGCGGTACCAGCCCACCTCCGCCTCCACCCCCTCCAGGCTCCACTGGTGGGGGAGGGCCACCTCCCGCCACCCCGCCTGGGGCAGGCCTTCCGGCCCCGCCGCCCCGTGCGCCAGAAACCAAGCCCGCTCCAGCCGCACCTCCATACGCCCTCCTCTCCCAAGGGCCCTCCTAAGGGCCCTTCACCTCCAAGAAGGCCTCCCGGAAGGGGGGGAGGCGGACACCCCCTGCGTCGGCGGGGTACGCCTTCCCCTCCACCCAAGCCCCCAGGAGCCTCTTGCCGAAAAGCCGCAGGCCCACCCCCTCCCAGGGCCAGGGGTACGCCCCCTCCCCCTCCCAGAGGAGGCGGTAGCCCCCCGGAACGGGGAGGAGGCGGAAGCGGTCCCGCCGGTGGGGGCCTTCCCCTTCCCCCTCATCCCAGTACACCTCCCCCTCCGCCCCCTCGGGCCCGGGGTAGAGGTGGAGGGCGAGGCCCGCCCCCTCCAGGAGGGGCAGGAGGCTTCCTGAGCGCACCAGGAGGGGGATGCGGTCCAGGGGGGCAGGGAGCCGGACCCAGGCCGGCCCCTCCAGGAGCCCGTCCTCCCCCCAGGGGTACCAGCCCCCCGGGGGCAGGGGCACCTCCTTGGCCCGGGCCCCCGCCTCGAGGACCGGGGCCACCAGGAGGGCCTCCCCCAGGAAGAAGGCCTCTTCCCCATAGGGCCCCCCGGCGAGGAAAAGGGGCCTCAGGAGGAGCCTCCCCTCCCGGGCGGCCCGCCAGGCCAGGGTGTAGAGGTAGGGGAGGAGGGCTTCCCTCAGGGCCATGGCCCAGCGCACCCCCAAAAGCACCTCCTCCCCGAAGCGCCAGGGCTCCCGGGGCCGGGTCCAGCGGGCGGAGTGCAGGCGGAAGAAGGGGGTGAGGGCCGCAAGCTGGAACCAGCGCAGATAAAGCTCGGGGGGAGGGTTCCCGCTGAAGCCCCCGATGTCCGAGCCCACGAAGGGCACCCCGGAAAGGGAAAGCCCGAGGAGGGCCCGCAGGGTGGTCCTTAGGCCCTCCCAGGTGCTCTCCACGTCCCCCGTCCAGGCCCAGGCGTAGCGCTGAACCCCGGCGAAACCCGCGCGGGTGAGGAGGAAGGGCCGGACCCCAGGGGCATGGCGCCGGAACCCCTCCCAGGCCGCGCGGGCCATGAGGAGGCCGTAGAGGTTGTGGGCCAGGCGGTGGTCCCCCCCTTGCCCCTCCAGGCGGTGGCGCACGGAGGGGGGGAAGGTGGGCTCCCCCCAGGCGGCGAAGAGGGCGGGCTCGTTCATGTCCAGCCAGAAGCCGGAAACCCCCATCCCCAAAAAGGCCGCGAGCTTCCCCCCCCACCAGGCCCGCACCCCGGGGTCGGTGAAGTCGGGGAAGGCGGCGGGCCCCGGCCAGACCGGCCCCCGGAAGACCGCCCCCGAGGGGAGGCGGCAGAAGACCCCCTCCCTCAGGCCCTCCTCGTAAAGGGGAAAGCCCCTTTCCGCCTTCACCCCGGGGTCCAGGATGACCACGGTGCGCACCCCCTCCTTCCGGAAGCCCCCCACCATCCCCGGGAGGTCGGGGAAGCGCCCCTCGTCCACGGTGAAGACCCGGTAGCCCCGCATGTGGTCGATGTCCAGGTGGACCGCCCTAAGGGGCAGGCCCCGCCCCAGAAAGCCCGCCACCGCCTCCTCCACCGCCTTCCGGGTGGGGAGGCCCCAGCGGGCGTAGTGGAAACCCAGGGCCCAACGGGGGGGCAAGGGGGGTAGGCCGGTGAGGCGGAGGTAGCGGGCCAGGGCCGCCTCCAGGGGCCCCGGGAGGAGGTAGTAGCGGAAAGGCCCCCCCAGGAAGGCCACCACCCCCTCCTCCCCCTGGAGGTCCACCCAGCCCTCCGCGGGGTTCTCGTAGAAGGCCAGGTACCCCCCGCCCCCGGGGAGGAGGGAGAGCCATAGGGGCACGGAGAGGTAGAGGGGGTCCTCCCCCGGGCCGTAGCTCCCCCCGGGGTCCCGGTTCCAGAGCCGGTAGACCCCGCCCCGGCGGTCCAGGGGAGAGGCCCTCTCCCCCAGGCCCAGGACCCGCTCCCCGGGGCGCAGGGCCACCCGGTGGCGCCAGGCGGGCCCGGCCCGCTCGGGGTAGGCCTCCCGCCGCAGCACCTCCCCCTGGGGGTCCCGGAGCTCCAGCCCCTCCTCCCCCACCCAGAGGGCCATCCGCGGGGTGCGGAGGAGGCGGCCCCCCTCGAGGCGCTGGGGCTCCCAGGGGGTGGGGGCCTCGGCCAGGGGGTAGGGAGGCACCTCCTCCCCCGGGGACCAGGCCAGGCGGAGGAGGTCCTCCCCCAGGAAGACCGCCTCCAAGGCCGCCTCGGGGAAGCGCACCCGCACCCCCCCGGGGACGGGCTCCAGGCCTACGGGGGGACCCACCCCCTGCCAAGGGGAAAGGGGCCCCCGGGGGGTGAGCCGGTCCCGCCCCCAGGCGTAGGCCACCGCCTGGAGGAGGGCCTTTGGGCCCAGGAGGACCGCCATCCCCAAAGCGCTCCAAAGCTTTCTCGCCACGCCCCGCATCCGCCACCCCTACTCGGCCAAAAGCCGCCGGGCCTCGCACCCCTCGAGGAGGGCCCGCACCCCCTCGGGGGGCACCTTGGGCCTCCGCCAGAAGTCCAGAAGGCCGTTTTCCTCCTGGAAGGTGTCGTAGAGCTGGGTGTAGCAGAACCCCGCCAGGCGGCTGGCGCAGGCGGCCTCCAGGTAGCGGAGGACCTCGGCCAAAAAGGCCTCCTCCCCCTCGGCCTCCCGGTACCCCCAGCCCGGGGTGGGGGCCCTGAGGCGGAGCCCCCCGAACTCCGAGAGGAAGGGCCGCACCCCCGGGGGGAACCCCTCTCCCCGAAGGAGAAGGGGGCGGCCCATGGGGGCCTCGGGGAAGGGCTCCCGGGCGTAGCGGCGCCGGAGGACCTCCGGGGGGGCGTAGTCGTGGACGGTGAGGAGGTGGGAAGGGCCGTGCTCCCAGCCGTCGTTGTCCACCAGGACCCGGGTGGGGTCCAGGGCCCGGGCCAGGAGGAAGGCCCCCCGGAGGAAGGCCCGGCTGGCCTCCGTCCAGGGGGTGAGCCCCCAGCTCTCGTTGAAGAGGATCCAGGCCACCAGGCTGGGGTGGTTGGCGTACCGCTCCAGGGCGGGGACGAGCTCCGCCAGGTAGCGCCGGGCGGCCTTGGGGGAGAAGCGGAAGAAGCTCGGCATCTCCATGAAGACCAGAAGCCCCAGCCGGTCCGCCAGGTGGAGGTACCGGGGGTCTTCCAGCTTCTGGTGCTTGCGCACCCCGTTGAAGCCCATGGCCTTGGCGAGCTCCAGGTCCCGCCGCAAGGCCTCCGGCCCCGGGGGGGCCAGGTGCCCCTCGGGCCAGAGCCCCTGGTCCAGGGCCAGCTTGGGGAGGTAGGGCTCCCCGTTGAGGAAGAAAACCCCCCGCCGGGCCGCGACCTCCCGCAAACCCCCGTAGCTGTAGGCCTCGTCCAAGAGGCGCCTTCCCCCCAGGAGGCGCAGGCGGAGGCCGAAGAGGACGGGGCGCTCCGGCCGCCAGAGGGAAGCCTCCGGGTCCCCCCTTCCGGGGAGCCCCAGAAAGCCCCGGGCCACCCCCCCGAGGAGGGGGAAGCGGGCCTGGGCCAGGGGGGCCTCCCCCGGCCCCAACCCCGGGAAGAGGGCCACCTCCACCGCCTCCCCCTCCCCCACCGCCTGGACCTCCAGGTGGAAGCCCAAGGCCTTCAGGTCCGGGGTGAGGCGGAGGGCCTCCAGGCGGCTTTCCGGCACCCACTCCAGCCAGACGGGCTGCCACACCCCCGTGGTCCGGGGGTAGAAGGTGCCCTCAGGCTCCCCCAGGGCCTGCTTGCCCCGGGGCTTCTCGGGGTCCAGGGGGTCGTCCTCCGCTCGGAGGAGGAGCTCCAGGGGGCCTCCCAGGAAGGGGGTGAGGTCCAGGCGGAAGGGGGTGTGCCCCCCCTCGTGCTCCAGGACCCGGGCCCCGTTCAGGAAGAGCTCCGCGCGGTAGTCCACCGCCCCGAAGTGGAGGAAAAGCCGCCATCCGGGCCGGGGCCTGGGCCGCAACACCTTCCGGTACCAGCAGGCCTCCACGAAGGCCGCCCCCACCCCGCTCCCCGGGGCCTCCGGGGGGAAGGGGAGGCGGATCCTCCGGTGGAAGCGCACCCTTCCGGGCCCTTCCGCCCCGCTCAGGGCGAAGCCCCAAAGGCCCTCCAGGCTCCGCCAGCCCGGCCTCTGCAGGGTGGGCCGGGGGTGGTTCGGGTCCAGGCGCATGCCCGCCTCCCTCACGCCCGCACCTCGTCCGGGAAAAGGGCGGCCAGGGCGTAGGCCAGGAGGATGGCCGCCCCCGGGATCACCGCCACCAGGAAGCGGAAGGCGAGCCCCGGGTTGGGCCCCGGGTCCTCCCCGCTCACATAGCCGAAAAGGGGCCCGAGGAGGGCGAAGGAAAGCCCCACCAGGGCCCCCGAGGCCCGGCCGAAGAGGCCCACCAGGCTGTAGTAGGCCCCCTCCCGCCTCGTGCCCGTCCTCTCCGCGTCCAGGTCGATGACCTTGGCCATCACCACCTCCCCTGTGACCCTCACCCCGGCGAAGCCCACCCCCACCAAAGCCCCCACCAGGAGGGCGGGGAGAAGGCCCTGGGGCAGGAAGAGGAGCAGGGCGGCGAGCCCCATGAGGAGGTGGGCGAGCCGCCAGGCCCGCTTGCCCCCCAGGGCCCCCGCCAGCCAGCCCCAGAGGAAAACCGAGGGCAGGGCCACCAGGAAGACGGCGGCGAAGAGGAAGGCGGTGGCCCCCTCGGGCAGGCCCAGGCTGTAGGTGGCGTAGAAGGCCATCCCCGTCTGGATCACCATCCGCCCGAACTCGAAGAGGAGGCCCACCAGGGCCACCACCAGAAAGGCGCGGTTCCCCAGGACCAGGCGGAAGGAGGGGAGGAGGCCGAGGCCGCTTCCCGCCTTGGGGTCCTCCCGGATCCCAGGGAGGAAGAGGAGAAAGGCCAGGAGGGCGAGCCCGGCGAAGAGGAGGGCCATCCCCAAGAAGTCCACCCGGGCGAACAGGAGGGGGGCGAGGGCGATGCCCAGGAGGAGGCCGAAGAGCTCCGTGCCCCGCCTAAGGGCCGCGGCCCTAGCCCTTTCGGCCAGGGAGCGGAACATCTCCGGGAAGAGGGCCCCGTAGTTCACCCAGACCAGGGTGGCCGCCCCCTCGTAGAGGAAGACCGCCAGGAGGAAGTAATAGGGGAGGACCTGGGGGCTTCGCGCCCACTCGGGAACCCCGAAGGCCAGGAGGTAGGCGAGGAGGAAGAGGGGAAGGCCCCAAAGGAGCCAGGGCCGCCTGCGGCCCCAGGGGGTCCTGGTGCGGTCGGAGAGGTGGCCGAAGAGGGGGTCGTTTACCGCGTCCCACAGGGCGTAAAGGGTGCGGCCCAGGGCGTAGAGGGCGGCGGAGAGGCCGAGCCTTTCCAGGTAGAAGAAGGCCACATAGGTGCCGAAGCTCTCCGAGACCAGGGTGAGGCCCAGCTGCCCCGAGGCGTAGCGCCAGGGCCTCATAGGGCCTCCCGGATGGCCCCCCAGGTGAGGGGGTGGAACTCGGCGAGAATCCGGCGCACCTCGGGGTGGGCCAGGGCGAAGTAGTCCGCCTCCCGCGTCCGCCAGTCGGGCAGGGCCCGGCCCTCGGGGGTGGGGAGGGCGCTGTGATGGAGGAGCTGGTAAAGCCCCGGGGGCAGGGCGGCGAGGCCCAGGTAGAAGCCGAGCCGCTCCTCCGGGGGGAGGCCGTAGGGGTCCAGGAGGCGGACCCTGGGGAAGGGGGCCTGGGCCAGCAGCCGCTCCAGGTCCGGGAGGAAGAGGGGGGGCACCCCGAGGCCCTCGAGGCTTTGGGGAAGGAGGGGGGGCAGGCGGTAGGCCTGGGCCAGGCGCAGGTAGACCTCCGCCAGGTCCGGGCGGAGCACCGCCCCCTGGTGGGCGTCCAGGTGGGTGGGCCGGAAGAGCCTAGAGGCTGCCTCAATCTGGGCCTTCAGCTCCCGCTCCACCTCCTCCGCCCGCGCCCTCTGCCAAAGCGCCTCCAAGGAGGCGGGGAAATATCCGGCCTCGTCCCTAAGGCTTTCCCCCCCCGTGAGGGGGCGCATCCGGGGGGCGGGCCACTCGCTGGTGAGGGTGAGGTGCACCCCCAGGTCCTCGCCCCGCACCGCCCCCGCCCAGGCCCCCGGCACCATCACGCTCCCCGTGGGAAAGCCCAGGGCCTGGTAGGCCCCGTTTTGCGCGTGGGAAAGGCCCAGGTCGTCGTGGTGCAGGAGGAGGACCCGCCGCCCCCCAAGGCCTAACCGCTCCAAAAGGTCCATGGGACCTCCTTTCCCTTCCCGGCCCCATTCTAAGGGGGAAGGGCGGGGGCGGGCTACGCCAGGGCCAGCTCCACCAGGCGCCTGAGGAGCTGGGGATAGGGTAGCCCCCCGGCGGCGAAGAGCCTGGGGTACATGCTGGTGGGGGTGAAGCCGGGGAGGGTGTTCACCTCGTTCAGGTACACCTCCCCCTCGAGGAGGAAGAAGTCCACCCGGGCCAGGCCGCGGATGCCCAGGAGCCGGTAGGCCTTCAGGGCCAGCTCCTGAACCGTCTCCTGGGTACCGGGATCCAGGGGCGCGGGGACGAGGAGCTCGGCCCTCCCCGGGGTGTACTTGGTCTCGTAGTCGTAGAAGGGGCCCCGGTAGCGCACCTCCCCCACGGGACTTGCCTCCCCGAAGACGTTCCCCAAAACCCCCACCTCCAGCTCCCGCACCCCCGGAAGGGCCTTCTCCACCACCGCCTTCCCGTCGTGGCGGAAGGCCTCGGCCAGGGCCGCCTCCAGCTCCCCGTACCCCTCTACCCGGCGGATGCCGATGCTGGAGCCGGTGTTGGCGGGCTTGACGAAGAAGGGGGGGTCAAAGGGGACCAGGGGAGCCTCCCCAGGGTAAAGGGCCACCCAGGGCACCACCGGCACCCCCGCCTGGGCCAGAACCCGCTTGGAGAGGTCCTTGTCCATGCACAGGGCGCTGGCCGCCACCCCCGCCCCCACATAGGGCTTGCCCAAAAGCTCCAGGAAACCCTGGACGGTACCGTCCTCCCCCCACCTCCCGTGGAGGAGGGGGAAGACCACCCCGTAGCGGTCCCAGTCCAGGGGCGGGGGAAAGGGGTGTTCCCCCTTGGGGGCCGCCCCCGCCTTCAAGGCCTCCCGGGCCCTTTCCCCAAGAAGCCAGCGTCCATCCTTGGCGATGACGGCCAGCTCCGTGGGGAAGGGGATGTGCTCCAGGACCCCCTTGGCGGAGGAGAGGGAGACCTCGTGCTCGGGGCTCCTTCCCCCGGCCAGGAGGAGGACCTCAGGGCCCTGCATGCCTAAAGCTTAACCCCTTGCCGCAGGTCGAGGCCGTTGTAGCGGTCCGCGCAGGGGAGAAGCCCTTCCCGCACCCAGCAGAGGACCGCCCCCTTGGCCACCTCCAGCACCCGCTCCGCCAGGGGCTCCTCCTCGGGGGCGAAGGGGGAAAGCACGTAGGCCGCCCCCAGCTCCCGGCTGGGGGGCTTGCCGATGCCCAGGCGCAGGCGGTGGAAGGAGGGGGTGCCCAGGGCCAGGGCGATGGAGGCCACCCCCCGGTTGCCCGCGGGGCTTCCCCCCGCCTTGAAGCGCAGGCGGCCCAGGGGGAGGTCCATCTCGTCGTGGACCACCAGGAGGCGCTCCGGGGGGATCTTGTAGGAGCGCACCAGGGGAGCTACCGCCTGGCCGCTCAGGTTGTAGTAGGTGAGGGGCTTGAGGAAGAAGCCCCTTTCCCCCTCCACCTCCGCCTCGGCCAGCAGGGCCTGCCCCTTCTCCCGAAATGCGAGGCCCAGCCGGTCCAAGACCATGAAGCCCAGGTTGTGCCGGGTCCTGGCATAGCTTTCCCCCGGGTTTCCCTGACCCACCACTAAAAACATGGGTTCCCCTGCAAGAGGGCGGGGGGCACGGCGCACCCCCCGCCCCGCGTCCAAGGGGGCCTAGGCCTCCTCTTCCTTCTTCCCCTTCTTGATGACCTCAGGCTCAGCGGGCATCTCCGCCGCCTCCGCCGCCAGCCGCTCCACGTCCTCGGGGGGCACCACCGCGGCGATGGTCTCCTCCGGGGAGAGGGCCAGACGCACCCCTTCGGGCAGCTTCAGCTCGGAGGCGTGGAGGCTGTCCCCGATGCCCAGCCCCGAAACGTCCACCTCGATGAACTCGGGGATGCTCCGGGGGGAGACCCGCACCAGGATGTCCCGGCGCACCTCCTGCAAGACGCCCCCCTCCCGCACCCCCTGGGGCGTGCCCAGGAAGCGCAAGGGGATGTACATCTCCACGGGCTCGTCGGAGAGGACGAAGAAGTCCACGTGCTCGGGGCGGCGCCGGCGCTTGTCCAGGTTCACCTGCCGCACCAATGTGGGGAGCTCCTGGCCGTCGGGAAGCTCCAGGACGATGACGCTGTGGATGGAGGCCTGGCGGAAGACCCGGTCGAACTCCCCCAGCTCCACGTAGACCTTCCGGTTCAGGCTCCGGTTGTACATGACCCCGGGGAGCTTGCCCGCGCGCCGCAGGGCGGCAGGCTTCTCCCCTTCCCGGTAGTAGGCCTTCAGGCGGTACTCCATGGTCCCTCCTCAAACCCCTGGCCCCCAAGGGGCACACGAAGAAGAGCTTAGCACATCGCCGCGCCCCGCCCAACCCCGGCGAGCCCCCCACCGCGAAGGCCGCCGCGCCCCCAAGCCCGGACGCCCTGGGCCCCCCCTGGCCTCTTTCCGCAAAGCCCGTCGCCCCCTCCCCCCAGCGGGGGCCCGGGCATCAGATCAGGGCGCTCACCGAGCGGTTGGTGTGCACGTGCTGGATGGCCTGGGCCAGCAGCTCGGCGGTGGAGAGGACGGTGTACCCCCCATCCGCCAGGGGGATGGTGTCGGTGAAGACCACCTCGCGGATGGCCGGGTGGGCCAGGTTCTCCCGGGCCTCCCCCACCAGAACCGGGTGGGTGGCCAGGACCACCACCTCGGGCAGGGCCCCGGCCCCGAGGAGGGCCTCCACCCCCCGCCGGATCGTGCCCCCGGTGGAGACGATGTCGTCGATGAGCAGGGGCCGCAGGCCCGCCACGTCCCCGATCACGTAGGTCACGGAGGTCTCCTTGGGCCCGTGCCGCCTTTTGGCCAGCATGGCCAGGGGCAGGCCCAGCCTCTCCGCCAGGCGCCTGGCCTCCTCCGCCCGGCCCGCGTCGGGGGAGACCACCACGGCCTCCTCCGTGAGGCCCCGCTCCTTGAGGTAGCGGGCGAAGAGGCGCACCGCGGAGAGGTGGTCCACGGGGATGTCGAAGAAGCCCTGGATCTGGGGGGCGTGGAGGTCGATGGCGATGACCCGGTGGACCCCCACCGCCTCCAGGAGGTTCGCCACCAGCTTGGCGCTCACCGGCTCGCGGCCCTCGGTCTGCTTGTCCTGGCGGGCGTAGCCGAAGTAGGGGACGACGGCGTTGATGCGCCCGGCGGAGCTCCGCCTCGCGGCGTCCGCCAGGAGGAGGAGCTCCATCAGGTGGTCGTTCACCGGGGGGCTGGTGGGCTGGATGAGGTACACATCGTCCCCCCGCACGCTCTCCAGGAGGCGCACCCGCACCTCCCCGTCGGGGAAGCGGTCCACGGTGGCCCTCCCCAGGGGCACCCCCAGGGCCTCCGCCACCCTGCGGGCCAGGTCCGGGTGGGCGTTCCCGGTGAAGAGCTTGATTTCCATAGGACGGTCCCTTCCTCAGTATAGGGAAAGCTCCCGGGCGAGGAGGCCGAGCCGCCTCGAGGCCTCCCGCAAAAAGGCCTGGAAGTCCCAAGCCGCCCCCGCCCCCGCCCCGTCGGTGACGGCCCGCACCAGGGCCATGGGGTGGCGGTAGCGCCAGGCCACCATGAGGGCCGCCGCCCCCTCCATCTCCACCGCCTGGGCCCCGAAGAGGGCCCTAAGCCTCTCCGCCTCCTTCCCGTCCGCCAGGAAGCGGTCCCCCGTGGCCACCACCCCCCGCCGGAAGGGAAGGCCCAGGGCCCGGGCCGCCCCTTCCGCCCGGGCCAGGAGGTGGGGGTCCGAGGGGAAGAGGCCCAGCCCGAAGGCGGTCTCCCCCGGCTTCCGGCCGAAGGGGGTGAGGTCCACGTCCCACTGCACCGCCCCCTCCGCCAGGAGGAGGTCCAGGGCCTTCAGACCCGGGTCCAGGGCCCCCGCCACCCCCAGGAAGAAGCTCTCCCGGGGGGGGAAGCGGGCGAGGACGTGGGCCACCGCCGAGGCCGCCGCCACCTTCCCCACCCCGGTTTCCGCCACCAAGACCCCCGCCCCCCGGTAGAGGGGGAAGGGGGCCTCCAGGGCCTCCCGGGCCCCCAGGGCCTCCTTTAGGGCCTCCGCCTCCTCGGGCTCGGCGGCAAAGAAGGCGGTCACGGCCGTAGGGGGACGGTGGGCTGGACCCTGAGGCCTTCCCGGAGGACCCGCTCCGCCCAGGCCCGGGCCCCCTCGAGGTCGTGGTCCCGGTAGTTGCCGCACTCCCGGAGGCCCGCCCCCGGCACGGGCCCCTCGTGGAGGAGGACGTCCCGCAGGGCCCGCTCCAAGGCCACCAGGACCCTCTCCTCCTCCAGGGAGCCTTCCACCACCAGATAAAACCCCGTGCGGCAGCCCATGGGGGAGAGGTCGATGACCCCCTCCAGGTGGTCCCGCAGGTAGCCCGCCAGGAGGTGCTCCAGGGTGTGGAGGCTGGCGGTGGGAATGGCCTCCCGGTTGGGCTGGGCCAGGCGCAGGTCGTACTTCTCCACCACCCCGCTCCCCACGGGCTTCCTCCCCGCCAGGCGCACATAGGGGGCCTGCACCTTGGTGTGGTCCAGGGCGAAGCTCTCCACCTCGGCCATGGCCCCATTACACCACAGAAAGCCTCCCTAAGACCTCAGAAAGGGCGACAGTCCATCCCGGGTTCCAAGCCATCCGCTTACCGCTACTTGTACGGCAAGTACACCCTGCCTTGCACTCGGGCGGTAAAGGGCGTCCGGTTCCCATGGAGCAGAAACTGTTCCTGGAGGCCGAAAAGGACCAAGCCCAAGGTATCCCCCGGAGTGAGCCTTGCCCCGACTCCGACCAGCTCCCCGACGTGTACCCCAAAACCCTTGAGGGGATAAACTTGCTCATCTACGATCTCCATGCGTCCGTCGGACCTCCAGACGCCCACTCCCACGAAGACAACAGGATTGCTCACCTCCAACACGCCTCGGACCTCCAGCTGGAAAAGGGGTATCCCTGCCAGAATAGCCTCCTCGTGGAAGGTCTTCAGGGGCACGAAGGCGGGCCCTGCTAGGGCCCCGGTAAAGCTACTTATCCCCCGTTCCAGCAACCCAAGGGCAGGGTTCAAGTAAGGGAGGAGAGGAGAGGAAACCGGGCGCAATAGGCTTTCCAAAAGCCTTAAAGCGGCATCGCCCAGCCCGGAAAGCCCCTGGAGAGGCAGGAGCCAAGTTGGAGGAACCTCGTGCTCCACGCCCCCCCGTGGGACCTCCAAACGCTCTGCGATAAGGGCTTCTTCGTGGTCTAGGGACAAACACAAGCGGGGAATCCCGGCAGCCCTTCCTGCTTTTCCCTTGAGCTTCTCGTCGAACCAGGCCAAAACTATTTCGGCAGGATCTTCTTGGCCAACAGGACCGCAATTCACTCCGCCAGCAGGTGCCTGAAGGTAGGGCAAAACATGCCCCCCTTGAACGGTTAGAAGGCGCACATCCCCGCCTTTTTGGGCCAGGCAATGGGCTATCCAGGAGCCCTCGTTGAGGTTGAACAGCGTATCCCGCATGCCCTGGATAACCAAGGCGTCTGTAGGGTAAGGCCCCCCGTGCTCGCAAAAGTACGCCAGGGAGCGGTAGTGAAAAAAGGCCCGGGCCTCTGGAGCCAAGCCGCCGCTGAGGAGTCCACGGATGTAGTTCTCATACAGGTAGGGATCCATACGCCCCCCGCTGCCTAGGGTACCGCCAAGAAGGAGCAAAGAACTCCAAGCGGTCTTCACCACATTCCCCGGCGCCAGGCTGTAAGGCAGGTCGTACCAGGTAACCATGGGCACCATGGCCACGATGCGGGGGTCACGGGCAGCTGTTAGGAGCTGGAACCCTCCTCCGTAACTAGCACCGAAGGTGCCTATTAGGGGCCTGTCCCCTCGGTAGGCCAGGCGCAAGTTAGCCTGGGCCCAATCCAGCAAGGCCTGGACATCCCGCACCTCCACGTCCGGATCCATGACCCGGACATAGCCCCCGGAGTCTCCGAAACCCCGCTGGTCAAAACTGATAACATAATACCCGGATCTCCAAGCCCGTAAAACCACTTCGCCGATGACAGGGTGATCGGTAGAGGTATCCTGAGGCGAGCGGATACGGTGCCCGCCGAAGCCATGCCCGTGAAGGATAAGGGGAGCCTTCTCCCCAGCCTGAAGGGAAGGCTGGAACAGGGTAAACGCTATGGAAGTGCCATCGAAGGAAGGGACAGTAACCGATTGATAGGCTGCGCCCCGGGCTGGAAGGTTTCCCGGCGGGGAAAGCCTAGACTCCGGGCCCTGGGGAAAAGAGCCCGTGCCCCCGCAACCCCCGAGGCCCAGGATCCCTAAAGCAAGACCCAACAGCCCAACCAGCCAGCTTCGCTCCATGGTTCCGCTACCCCACTTCTCCTATGGGCGACGGTTAAGGCGTTCGCCCTCCGCCTGCCCTTGGTAGGTGGTGGTCAGGTTAAGGTAACCCCGCACCTCTGCTTTCCAGGTCCCCGGCCTAGGGTTAGGCACGGCTACCTCTTCGCTCACAGACACGCCCTGGGTGGAAGAGGCAGCTAGATTCCCGTCGGGGTCGTAGACGTATAGATCTAGATCGTAGAGGGGATTACCCCAACTTACGCGGACCCGTAAGGCGCTGAGCCCAGAAGGGACCTGAATCTCCTTTTCGTGACGGGCATTCACAACGCAGTCGATAAGGCATACAGCTGGCTGCACCGTGCCCGTCCAGGTTTCAAGAGGAATGGTTTCCAGGACAAACCGGCTGGGGTTGCGCCGGACAGCCTCCTGCACAGCAGCATAAGCATCCAGATACCCGTAGCCCACTTCCCACAGGTCCATCTCCCTTCCGTCCTGGTCGTACATCTTGCGGGCAGTATCTTGGAAAATAGCCAGAATATCCTCAAGGGTGAGCCCGGGGTTGGCTTCCAACATAAGGGCGATGGTCCCAGAAACGTGAGGGGTAGCCATGGAGGTGCCGCTCATAGTGGTATAAAACAGGGCATTCTGCGGATCCCCCGTGGGCGTTCTCGTGTCCAGGGCGCAGAGAGAACAGGTCGAGGCCCTAGCAGCAACGATATTCACCCCGGGAGCGGTAATGTCGGGATGGTGAAAGGGATCTCCAGGAATGCCCCGGCTAGAAAATCTGGCAAGGTTACCGCTCTTGTCGCCAGCGGCTACAGAGATAGCGCACGGGGAAGCGGAGTAGGGGTTAAGGGTATCCGGGTTCGGACCGCTATTCCCAGCGGCGAAGACGACAACGATCCCGAGATCGTAGGCGCGCTTGGTAGCCAGGGAAATAGGGTGGTAGGGAGCGAAACGTCCGCTCGATCCCCACGAGTTGGAGATGATCCGGAGGTTGTAACGCTCCCGGATCTCCGGCCTCAGAAGGAAGTCAAATCCCTGGAGGGCGTAGAGAATGAAGAGAGCATCCCCAGCTCCCACTCCCACCAGAGTAGCTTCTGGAGCAATACCAATGTACTTGTTCTGGTTAAGGGAAGCCCGGCNACCCTTACACATAAATCCTTACACGACCCCCGGCCCAAGCCGGCGATAGTGGAGGCCACATGGGTCCCATGCCCGCTGGTGGTGTCAGTGTTGGGAAGGTCCATCCAGAGGACGCCGCCCAAAGGACTTTCCAGAACGGAACCCACGAGTTTCACGTTCCGCCCAAGGTTCACCCGGGGGTCGAAGTCCTGGTGAAGACCGTCTATGCCGCTGTCAAGAACCCCTACGCCAACCCCCTTTCCCGTGACCCCGAAGGCTTCCCGGGCCTGGGGAGCTCCAATGAAGGGGCTGCTCTCCTTGAGGAAATATTCCAGTTGACGGTCAGCGTAGATGGAAAGTAGCCCCAAGGGGGCTAAGCCCTGCACCAAGCCCTCTACCACCTCCCGGGTCACAGGAAGGTGTGCAGCCACCATAGGGAGGTTCTCAAAGGACCCCAGGTTTTGCCCAAGCCGAAGGGAAAGGTGGGTTTCCATCCAGTTGATGGCCCTCGCCTTGACTGCGTCCTGGGCGAAGGAAAGAATAAGAGTAGCAACCTGCCCATAAGGCAGATCCTCCTCTACCACAGGCTGGGCAGGGGGTTGGTCGTAAAGGGCTCGGCACGCTGTCAGGGGGGTACCCGGACCGGGGGGGCCTACCAGAGGAGGATCAGACGTAGACGGTTGATCAGGGGTGGGAACGCTGTCAGAAGGCAGCTGGGCAAAGCGCTGGCCGCAGCCGTACAAAAGGCCTATGGTCACAGCTAAAACCAAGGGCAAGAAGCTGCGAATCCGCATCCACACACCTCCTCCGACACGGTCGGTACTGGCCTCACTTACGGTCATACGATAGATCATGGACCTCAAAAGTACATCAAACCTGCCCTTACCCCCAGCGGCCCTAGCCAAACTAGACCGGATGGCGGAAAGGGGGACAGCCTGGGTGGTTGCTCCGGTAGGATGGGGATACGCGGGGGGACTTCTAGCCTGGGCCCAAGGCAAGGGTGTGCCCTCAGGATCAGACCTGAAGAAGCTGAAGCCACCTGCCCTCTGGCTACCCCATAGACGGGTAGAGCTACTAAAGGAGGCACCCCGCTTGCTTCGCGAAGGTGCCCTCTTCTTCGCTGAAGCGGACTTGACCCTGGACCAGGCTTCATGGCACCGGTTTCTCACTGGCCTGCCAGAAGACCTACGAGCCCGGACCTATGAGGAAGGAGAAGGCTGGCCCCTCGCCCTGGAGTTGGTCAGGACCCTTAAGGTTTATCCTCTGCACACCCATCCCCAAGCTCAGGCCCTCATCCTGGGGCAGATCCTCGAGGAGTTTCGGCCCGCCCTGGTCAAGGCAGCCCGGGTACCCCTTCTTCTCCCCGCGCTTTGGCCCAAGCTAGGCCTTACTGAAGAAGAAGTCCACCTCCTCTGGGACAGGGGGCTTCTGGTAGGGCACGGGCCCGGCCTAGCCGTACCCCGTTTGCTGCGCCTTATTCTTTGGCCTTCCTTACCACCTGCGGAGGCCCGGCAGCTGGCCACGGCCCTCCTAGAAGCCCATTCCCAGACCCTGGTGCCAGCCTTGGAACTCCTACTGGGTTCGGGACTTGCCGAAGAAGCCTTGGTGCTAGCAGCTGCTCGGGAGGAGGCCTTGGATCTCCCATCCCTTCGGCGGCTCCTCGCCTCCCTGCCCGAAGCCCTTCGCGAGCACCCAGCCTCCCTGCTCCTCACCGGGAGAGCCGCGCGGCAACAAGGGCATCTGGACCTGGCCGAGATCTGGCTTCAGCGGGCGGCCGAGACCGAGGCCTACCGAGCCAAGGCTTGGTTTGAACTGGGGCTGGTGCAACTGCAGGTTCAGGGACCGGAGGGAGCCAGGGGAGCTTGGGAAGAAGCCTTCCGTCTAAGCAACAAGAGGAGCTTGGTCCGGGGCAAGGCCGCCCACAACCTCGGGGGGGTGTACCTATCCCAAGGGGCTTGGCAGGAAGCGCAGAGCTACCTAAGCGAAGCGGTGGGTACCTTTCGCCTTCTAGGCTACTCCGAAGGGGAAGCCGAGAGCCTGCACCTCCTGGCCCTTGCTCTCCACAGCCAAGGCCGCCTTCGAGCGGCGGAAGCCCGGTATCGGGAAGCCTTACGGCTGCTCGCGGAACGAGGCAGGCCTACCGGCCTGATCCTGAGCAACCTGGCGGAGGTTTATCTGCTGCAAGGAAACCTCGATAAGGCCAAGGCCACGATTCTTGCAGGTGAAGAGGTGGGAGAAACCCGAGCCCGGGGCTACCTCCAGCTCAACCGGGCCTGGCTGCACTTACTGCAAGGGGAGCTGGAGCAGGGTCAAGCGCTTTTGGAAAAGGCTCACAGCCTCGAGGGAAGCTGGGAGCTGGAACAGGAATACACGCTCCTCTCCGCCCGCTTTGCCCGCTACAAGGGGGATAGGGAGAAGGCCGAGCAGGAGTTGCGAAAGCTGCCTCCCAGCCTCAGGCGGAACTTAGAGCTGGCCTTGCTCGGCAGCGTGGATCCTTACGCTCTGGAGGCAGAGGCACGTGCCCAAGGAGCTCTTTTTGAACTAACTGCTTCCTTGCTGCTCCAGGGTCGGTTCAGCGAAGCCTTACCTCTCCTGGAACAGGAGGGGTTTGGGTCTCTCGGCTTTGATCCTGACATAGCAAAGAAGGTACTTCCCCTCGCCAACAAGGAGGCTCGACTGCGCAGGCTATTCCCCTTGAAGCTCTACGGAATGGGCACTCTTCGTATAGTCTTCGCGGGTAAAAGGTACCTCTTGAAGGACTTCCCCACACGGAAGGCAGCTGCACTCCTAGTCCTGCTGGTGCTAGGGGAGAAGCCGCAACCCCGAGCAGCTCTGGCGGAAAGGCTTTGGCCTGAAGCGGATAACCCCCTGGGGAGTCTGTCCACCGCTCTGTATCACATCCATCGCCTGGTAGGAGCGAGAGTGATCGAAGGGAAAGGAGGCTTCCTCTCGCTCGCCTACCCAGCAAACACAGACCTCACCCGGATAGAAGAGCTGGAGGATTTCCATGAACTTTCCCTCCCTGTGCTGCCGGAGCTCCAGGACATCCTGGTCGATGAGGCTATGATATTGGAGGCACAGCGGGAGCGGCGACTGAGATACCTGGTAGAGCAAGAGACAGGCCGGGCCTTACAGTACATGGAGGATCTCGTCATGAAAAGCCCCTTGGACATAGGGGCACGTGAGCACCTCATAAGCCTTTATGAGGAGGTCGGGCAGAAGCGCTTTGCCCATCTACAAAAGAGACGCTTGGAGCAACTCCTAGGGGCTTGAGGCAGCCCCGTCCCAAACCAGGGTCCGGTAATGCCACCGAACGTCGATTCCATCAGCGCAGAGTGGGGTCAGAGAGGGTAGCCGAGGGCCTCCAGGACCGCCCGCACCCGGAAGGCCAGGAGGTCCTCCGGGGGGTAGACCCCGTGCACCCGCCCGTAGACCGCGGGGTCCACGGGGACCAGGGCCAGAAGGGCGTGGAAGGGCTGCAGGTACTCCGGGGAAAGCCACCCCCCAGCGTAGAGGAGGAGGTCGGCCTTGAGGGCCAGGGCCGCCACCTCCTCCCGCCTCAGGGCCACGTGCCCCCGGGCCCGTCCGGGCAGATGCGCGAGGAAGCCCTCCCCCTCGGCGAAGCTCCCCGCGGCCACGGAGACCTGGGTCAGGGGCCGGAGGAAGGGGGCAAGGGCGGGGCGCAGGGGGCCGAGCCAGAGGGCCCGGGCCCCGGGGAAGTGGCTCGCAAGGAGGCGCTCCAGGGCCACCCCTTCCGCGTACTGCCCGGCGAGGCCCCCGGCCCCGGGAACCAGGAGGTCCACCAGGCCCGCCGCCTGGGCCTCGGGTTCCAGGCGCACCGCCTCCGGGGGAGGTAGGGCCTCGGCCAGGACCATCCCCGCCAGGCCCAGGGGGGCCAGACAGGGCAGGGCCTTCCAGGGATCCTCCGCCTCCACGGGGTAGGGGAAGAGGGGAAGCCGCAGGCCGACCACCTCCGCCACCAGGCGGTCGAAGAAGGGGGAGGGCCCGCGGTGGAGGAGGACCAAGGGGCGGGTTTTGTGGTACTCCGGCCGCATGGGCCACCTCAGGCGGGGCGGAGGTCCGCGTACCGGAGGGAGAGGCGCTTCAGGCCCACCCCCTCGAAGTGCACCGTGACCTCGTCCCCGCTGGCCGCCACCACCGTGCCCGGGCCGAAGCGGGGGTGGACCACCTTCTCCCCCCCCCTATAGGCCCCGGGCTTGGGCTTGTGGGTGGGGGGAGCGGGCCTTGGGGGCCTTTCCCGGTAGGGGTCGTACTCCTGGTAGAGGCCCTCCTCCACCTCTTCCAGGAAGCGGCTCGGCCGGGCGGATTCGCTGCGCCCGTAGACCTCCCGCTCCTCCGCGTGGGAGAGGTAAAGCCTTTCCTGGGCCCGGGTCAGGCCCACGTAGAAGAGGCGGCGCTCCTCCTCCAGGCCCTCCAGGGTGCTCGCCGAGGAGCGGTGGGGCAAAAGCCCCTCCTCCACCCCCACCAGGAAGACCACGGGGAACTCCAGGCCCTTGGCGTTGTGCAGGGTCATGAGGGCCACCCTGCCCCCCGCCTCCGCGGGCTCCTCCGCCCTGGCGGTGAGGGCCACCTTGTCCAGGAACTCCACGAGCCCCTCGGCCTCCCGGGCGGCCCGGAGGAGCTCCTCCACGTTCTCCAGGCGGTCCTCGAGGTCCTCGGGGTAGGCCTCCTTCAGATAGGCGGGGTAGTCCGTGGCCTCGAGGAGGTGGCGGAAAAACCCTTCCGCCGGGCCAAAGGCCAGGTCCCCTAGCTCCTCCATCAGGGCCAGGAAGTGGCGGAGGGGCTCGGGCCGGGGGAGGGCTTCCGCCCCCACCCTCAGGGCCTCGTAGAGGGGAAGCCCCCTTTCCTGGGCAATGCGGGTGAGCTTTTCCACCGTGGCCGGGCCGATGCCCCGGGGAGGGGTGTTCAGCACCCGCTTGAGGCTCACCCCGTCCAGGGGGTTCAGGGCGAGGCGGGCGTAGGCCAGGAGGTCTTTCACCTCCGCCCGCTCGAAGAAGCCCACGCCCCCCACCACCCGCGCCCCGATGCCCCTAGAGGCCAGGGCCTGCTCCAGGAGGCGGCTTTGCGCGTTGGTGCGGTAGAGGACCGCCACCCGGTCAAAGGGGGGGCCCAGGCGCTGGATCTCCTCCGCCACGAAGCGGGCCTCGTCCCGGGCGTCCCTGGCCCGGTAGAGGCGCACCGGCTCCCCCCCGGGCCTCACCGCCCTCAGGGTCTTCTCCAGCCGCAGGGCGTTCCTGGCGATGACGGCGTTGGCGAAGCGGAGAATGGCCTCGGTGGAGCGGTAGTTCTCCTCGAGGCGGTACACCTTGGCCCCGGGGAAGTCCCGGGTGAACTCCAGGATGTTCTTGATGTCCGCGGCGCGGAAGGAGTAGATGCCCTGGTCCGGATCCCCCACGGCCATGAGGTTGGCCTCCTCCCCCGCCAGGAGCTTGGTGAGGCGGTACTGCACGGGGCTCGTGTCCTGGTACTCGTCCACGTGGATGAAGCGGGCCCGCCGCCGCACCCGCCGCAAGACCTCCCCGTCCCCTTCCAGAAGGCGCAGGGCGTAGAGGAGGATGTCCCCGAAGTCCAGGGCCCCCTGGGCCCTGAGGGCCTCCCCGTAGCGCCGCACCACCTCCAGAAGCCGCCCCCGGCTCAGGCCCCCGTAGTACTCGGGGAGGTCCTGCAGGAGGGTTTCCGGCGCTTCCCCCCGGTTCTTGGCCCGGTCCAGGAGGGCCTTGATGGGCCCGGGGCGCGCGGCAAGGCCCAGCTCCTTCAGGACCTCCTTGAGGAGGGCCGTCTGGTCGTCCTCGTCGTAGACCACGAAGCCAGGCTTCAGGCCCACCCGCTCCCCGTAGACCCTGAGGAGGCGCAGGGCGGCGGCATGGAAGGTGGAAACCCAAAGCTCCCCCGCCCCCCGCACCATGCGCCTCAGGCGCTCCCGCATCTCCTCCGCGGCCTTGTTGGTGAAGGTGACCGCCAGGATCTCCGAAGGGAAGACGCCCCTCTGGGCGATGAGGTAGGCCACCCGGTGGACCACGGTGCGGGTCTTGCCGCTGCCCGCCCCCGCCACCACCAGGGCCGGGCCCTCAAAGTGCAGGACCGCCTGGCGCTGGGCCTCGTTCAGGGAGTGGAGGAGCTCGTCGTCCACGGGGGAGAGTGTACCACGGGGTAGACTTTAGGGCATGGAGCTCTACCCCACGCAAGAGGGCTTCCTGGGGGAGATCGCCCGGGGCTTCACCTTCGCCCAGGTGGCCCGGCTGGCCGCGGGCTTTGGGGAGAGGGTGCGGGCGGAAGGGCTAAGGCGGGCGGTGGTGGCCCACGACGCCCGCTTCCTGGCGAAGGAGATGGCGGAGGAGGCCGCGGGGGTGCTCGCTGGCCTGGGCTTGGAAACCCACCTGCTCCGAGGACCCACCCCCCTCCCCCTTTTCGGCTTCGCCCTGGAGGAACGGGAGGCCGCGGGCTTCTACCTCACCGCAGGCCGCAGGCCCGCCCGCTACCAGGGGGTGAGGCTCCGCCTGGGGCCGGGCCTGCCCCTCGCCCCTCAGGACCTTCCCCTTTCCGAAAGGGCGCCCGAGGCCCGGGGGAGCTTCCAGCCCCTGGACCTGAAAAAGGCCTACCTGGAACGCCTGGCGCAAAGCGCCGGGGAAGGGGCCAAGGAGAAGAAGGGCGTGGTCTACCTGGACACCCTGGGGGGGGCGGGGGGTGGGGTGATGCCCCAAGCCTGCAAGCTCCTGGGCCTGCAGGTGGAGCTCCGGGAGCTCCACCCCCTCCCCCACCCCCTGTTCTACGGGGTGGACCCGGACCCCAGGCCGGAGAACCTCGGCACCCTTCTGGCCTTGCTGCGAGCCCAGGAGCCCCCGGCGGCGGGCTTCGCCCTGGACGGGGACGGGGACCGCCTGGCCGTGATCCTCCCCGGGGGGGAGGTGCTCCCTCCCCAGGAGGCCTTGGCCCGCCTGCAGGAGGCCCTGGGGGGCCTCGAGGTGGAGGCGGACGGGGAAGGGGGGTACCTCTTCCCCTGGCACCTCAAGGAACGGGATCCCTTCCTGGCCGCCCTCCTCCTCCTGAAGGTGCTCCTATGAGGGAGCTCCTCCCCGGGCTCTACCTCCTCCCCGTCCCCATCCCCTACCCCCTTAAGACGGTGAACCTCTACCTCCTGAAGGGCGGAGGGGAGGTGGCCCTGGTGGACACCGCCCTGGGCACGCGCACCGCCCGGGGGGCCCTGGAGCTCTACCTGGCGGAGCTCGGCCTCTGCTTCCAGGATGTGAAGGCCATCCTCCTCACCCACCATCACCCCGACCACTACGGCCTGGCGGGGTTCTTCGAGGGGCTTGGGGCAAGGGTCTACCTACACGAGGAGGAACTCCCCCGGGGCCACCGCTTCTGGGTGGCGCCCGAGGCCTTTGAGGAAGCCTCCTGGCGGCTCTTCCGGGAGCACGGCACCCCCGAGGCTGCCCTCCTGGGCATCCGGGAGGCCATGACCAAGACCCGGGAAAGGGTCCACCCCCCAAGGCACCCCATACCCCTGAGGGACGGGGAGGTCCTGGAGGTGGCGGGCCGGCGCCTCAAGGCGCTCTGGACCCCGGGGCACGCGGACGGGCACGTGGCCTTCTTGCTGGAGGACGAGGGGGCCTTGCTGGCGGGAGACGCCCTCCTGGAGCGGGTCTCCCCCAACGTGGGCCTCTGGGCCTACACCCGGGAAAACCCCCTCAGGGACTTCCTCTCCTCCCTCAAGCGCCTGGCGGAAGTCCCCGCGGAAGTGGCCCATGCGGGGCACTTCGGGCCCATCGGCGAGGTGGCGAAGAGGGCCCATGAGCTCATCGCCCACCACGAGGCGCGCCTTCTGGCCCTACTCGCCCACCTGGAAGCCCCCAGGACCGCCTGGGAGCTCTCCCTGAGGCTCTTCCCCCAGGAGCTGGACGCCGCCGGCAGGCGCTTCGCCTTCGCGGAGACCCTGGCCCACCTGGAGTACCTGCGCCAGGAGGGGGAGGTGGGGCGGGAAGGCCCCCCCTACCGCTACTTCCGGAGATGAGGCCTGGGGCTCAGTCCAGCACGAAGCGGTCCTCCCTCTCGTGCAAGCGCACCCGGTGGACGATCCGTTGGTCCCCACCGTTCCCCTCGGCCACGGCCACCACGCTCACATAGGGCCGCAGAGGGCTCCGCAGAACCTTCTTGGTGAGGGTCTCCTCCACCTGGAAGATGCCCGCGGAGTTGTTCAGGGTCACCTGGATCTCCACGGGCACCTTCTCCCCCCGCAGGATCCGCACCTCGTCCACGGCCAAGGCGCTGATGGAGTGGATGTCGATGCTCCCCAGGGCGAAGGCCTTCCTGCCCCGGCCCTTGGTGATGTCGGTGCCGTCGGCCACGGCGGTGACGCCGGCCTCGATGGTGAGGGGCTCCGGGCTGAGGTCATGGCTGTAGATGCCGTGGAGGATGAGGGCCCTGAGAGCGGTGCGCTGCTCGGGATCCGGGTAGATCTTCTCCAAGATGCGGTTCAGGATGGGCAGGGCCAGGGTGACCCCGAAGGCCTCGTGGTGGTCCCGGTGGACCCCGTTGCCCAGGTCGTGGAGCATGGCCGAGAGGAGGACCACCGCGTAGGCGTCCTCCAGCTCCCCCGCCCCCGAGTCCACCGTGTCCAGCCGCACCCCGGCCTCGGCCAAGAGGGAGAGGATGGCCACGCTGGCCGCCCCCGTGAGAAGGGCGTGAACCCGGCCGTGGTCGTTGTAGCCCAGCTTGCGCATGGTGAGGTAGTTGGCCATGTTCCAGCCAGCGCGGGCCTCGGGGTCTTGGATGAGGAGCTCATAGGCCTTTAAGGCTTTGGGGAAGGGTTTGAGGCGCTCACGGATGGCCTGGTCGGCCTCCGCGTAAAGCTTGGCCTTGGGGCTGGCGACATGGACCACGCGCTCCCCGGTCATGGGCAACCCTTACCTTACACCATCCCGGAGTGAGAAGAGGGGGAAGCCTGCCCTCAAAGGGCTTCCCCTATGGTCGCGCCCCGGGAGGTTCCCCGAAGCCCTGAGGCCAGAGGGTGGGGCTCTACCCCTTTCCGCCGAACCCTTGGCTCCCTTCTCCTGGTGGGAGCCTCGGGCGCCCCTTTGCTGGGGCCCCCCCGCGGACTTCGTCCGCGGGGGGTGGCGTTACTCGCCCCGGAAGCCAGGGGGGCGCTTTTCCAAAAAGGCCCGCACCCCCTCCCGCATGTCCTCGGTGGCTGCGGCGTAGCCGAAGAGGTCGGCCTCGATCTCCAGGGCCTCCGCCAGGTCCAGCCCCTCTCCCCGCACCACGCTCTCCTTGGCCAGGGCCAGGGCAACGGGGGCGTTCTTGAGGATCTGCCGGGCGAGCTTTTTGGCCTCCTCCAGGGCGTCCTCCCCCAGCCGGTTCACCAGACCCAGGGCCAGGGCCTCCTCCGCGGGCACGTGCCGCCCGGTGAGGATCAGGTCCAAAGCCCGCCCCCGCCCGATGAGCCGGGGCAGCCTCTGGGTGCCCCCGAAGCCGGGGATGAGGCCCAGGCCCACCTCGGGCAGGCCCAGCTTGGCCCCCTTGGCGGCCACGCGGAGGTCGCAGGCCAGGGCCAGCTCCAGCCCGCCCCCCAGGGCGTAGCCGTGGATGGCGGCGATGGTGGGAACGGGCAGGGCGGCGATCTCCGCGAAGACCTGCTGCCCCAAAAGGGCGTACTCCCGGGCGGCGAAGGGGTCCTTGAGGGCGGCGATCTCCTTCAGGTCCGCCCCGGCGGCGAAGGCCTTCCCCTCCCCGGCGAAGATAACCGCCCGGACCTCGGGGTCTTGGGCGATGACCTCGGCCACCTCGGCGAGCTCCTGCAGGAGGTCCTGGGAGAGGGCGTTCAGGGCCTCCGGGCGCTTCAGGGTCACCAGGGCGAGGCCCTCCTCCACCTCATAGGCAAGGTGGGCGAACTCCGGGATTTCCAGGACAAACTCGTGCTTGTGCTCTTCCATGGCTACACCTCCAAAAGGGCCTCGAGGGCCACCTCCACCATACGCCGAACCCCCTCCCCTAGCACCTCCTGTGGGGCCAGCGCAGGATCGCCGATGCGGTTGGACACCGCAAGGATGGCCCCCGCCCGCACCCCCCGTATCCGGCCCAGGAGGAAAAGGGCGCTGGCCTCCATCTCAAAGGCCAGCACCCCGAAGCGGGCCCAGCCCTGGGCGCTCTCCGGGGTGGTGGCGTAGAAGGCGTCCTCCGTGGCCACCAGGCCCACGTGGTGGGGGTAACCCTTGGCCTCGGCCTTGGCCCACAGGGCCCGGAAGAGTTCGGGGTCGGGCACGGGGGCGTAGGGGCGGCCCTCCAGGTACTGCCGCGTGGCCCCGTCCAGGGGCACCGCCCCCTGGGCGATGACCAGGTCCCCCGGGGCCAAGGCCCCGTCCACCGCCCCGCAGGTGCCCACCCGCAGGAGGACCCGGGCTCCCAGGCCCACCAGCTCCTCGGCCACGATGCTGGCCGAGGGGGCCCCCATGCCCGTGGCCTGCACGGAAACCGGCACCCCCCGGTAGCGGCCTGTGAAGCCCAGGAGGCCGCGGTGGGAGGTGTAGAGGCGGGGATCCTGCAAAAAGGTCTTGGCGATCCACTCCGCCCGGCCCGGATCCCCCGGCAGGAGCACCCTTTCCGCCACGTCTCCTGGTTCGCCCCGCACGTGGATGGGACTCATACCGCCCAATCATAATCCCTCGGGGACGGGGGCTAAAGCCTCAGGACCGGGAAGCCCTCCACCAAACCCTCGTCGTGGGTGGCCAGGACCAGGGCCGCCCCCACCTCCTGGCAGAGCTCCCGCATGAGGCCGAGCACCTCCCGGGCCTGGCGGCGGTCCAGGCTGGCGGTGGGCTCGTCCGCCAGGAGGAGCCTGGGCCGGAGGTAAAGGGCCCTAGCCACCGCCACCCGCTGCCGCTCCCCGCCGGAGAGCCTTTGGGGAAGGAAGTGGGCCCGCTCCCCGAGGCCAAGCCGCTCCAGGAGCCAAAGGCCCCAGGCCCGGTCCACCCGGCCCGCCAGGTAGCCGGGGGCCAGGACGTTTTCCAGGGCGGTGAGCTCGGGGAAAAGGAAGTGGTGCTGAAAGACGAGGCCCAGAAAGCGGAGCCGCCTCCGGGCCCGGAGGGACTCGGGCCAGGGACGGATGGGCTCCCCTTCCCAGTACACCTCCCCCTCCTGCAAGGGCAGGAGGCCCGCAAGGAGGTGGAGCAGGGTGGTCTTGCCGCTTCCCGAAGGCCCCAAGACGGCCAGGCTCCCCCTCGGGAACAACCCCAGGGCCAACCCCCGGAAGAGGGGGCCGTTCCCGTAGGCAAACCCCAGGTCCCGAGCCTCGAGAACCGGGCTCACCCTCCCATGCTCTAGGCAGAAGATGAAGGTTCGGTTAGAGTAAGGCCGATGTCCGGAAGCCCCCTCTTCCTGGACCTCAACTTGGAGGAGGCCCGGCTGGCCCGCTCCTACTTCACGCCCCTCGCCTACCCCCGGGGCAAGCCCATCTTCCACCAGGGGGATCTGGGCCAGAGCCTTTACCTGGTGGAGTGGGGCCGGGTGCGGCTCTACCGCACCCATCTGGGAGGGCAGGAGAAGACCCTGGGCTTCCTGGGCCCCGGGGGGGTCTTCGGGGAGATGAGCCTCCTGGACGCCTCGGAAAGGAGCGCCAGCGCCGTGGCCGAGGAGGACACCCTCCTCCTCGCCCTGTACCGGGAGCCCTACCTGGGGCTCATCCGCCGCCTGCCCCTCGTTGCCCACAACCTGGCCCGCATCCTGGCCCACCGCCTGCGGGAGGCCAACCTGGAGCTGGACCTCCTGGCCTTTGAGGAGGCGCAAAGCCGCGTGGCCTACGCTCTCCTCAAGCTCCTGCGCCAGGGGTACGGACCCAGGCTGCGCCTGCGCCACCAGGACCTGGCGGCCCTGGCCGGGGCCAGCCGGGAAACCGTGACCCGGGTCCTGCACCAGCTCAAGGATCAGGGGGTCTTGCGCCTGGCCCCCGGGGAGGTGGAGGTTGCCGACGCAAAGCTCTTGGAGGAAGTGGCCTTCGGCCTGGCCTGAAGGGGGTGTGCCGTGCGCTTGAGGGTGGACGTCCTGCCCGGGGAGGCCCTGCCCTACCCCGACGTGGTCCTGGTGGTGGACGTGATCCGGGCCACCACCACCGCCTGCTGCCTTCTGGAGGCGGGGGCGGAGGCCCTGTACCTGGTGGCGGGCCTGGAGGCCGCCCGGGCCTTCAAGGACCGGGATGTGCTCCTGGCGGGGGAGGTGGGGGGGCTCAAGCCCCCCGGCTTCGACCTGGGGAACTCCCCCCGGGAGGCCCTGGAGGCCCCCGTGGGGGGCAAGGTGGTGGTCCTGAGCACCACCAACGGCACCAAGGCGGCCCACGCCGCGGCCAGGACGGCCAAGCACGTCCTCCTGGCTTCCCTCTACAACGCCCACGCCGCCGCCCGCCTGGCCCGGGAGCTGGCCTCGGAGGAGGTGGCCATCCTCTGCGCGGGCAAGGAGGGGCGGGCGGGCCTGGACGACCTCTACGCCGCCGGGGTCTTGGCGGAGTACCTGGGCCTCCTGGGGGAGGTGGAGCCCGAGGACGGGGCCCGGATCGCCCTCTCCGTGAAACGCTCCTACCAGGACCCCCTGGAGGCCCTCGCCCTCTCCGCCGCCGCCCAGGCCCTGAGGGCGGTGGGCCTCGAGGCCGACGTCCCCTTCGCCGCCCAGGTGGCCAGAAGCGCCACCGTGCCCCTCCTCACCGGCCGGGTGGGGGAGGCCCTCATCTTCCGGCGGGCCCACCCCGGGCAGGGGGGCTAGGGGAAAAGCCGGGGCACCAACCGCACCGCGGCGCCCATGCCCAAAAGTTCCACCAGGGCCTGGAGGACGATGGCCAGGGGGGCAAGCCCCATCCCCTCCGGCAGGGCCAGGGCCAGGGGGAGGACCAGAAAGGAGTTGCGGGTGCCCAGGCTGAAGGCCAGCGTCCGCCCCGCCCTGGCCTCGAGGCGGAAGAGGCGGGCCAGGGCCCAGGCCAGGCCCAGGGCCAGGAGGAGGTAGAGGGCGAAGAGGGCCAGGAGGCTCCCCAGGTGGGCCCGAAGCCCTGGGAGGTAGCCCGCGTGCCCCAAGGCCACCAGGAAGACCACCAGGGCCAAAAGGGGCACCGGCCAGGAGGCGGTCCGGGCGGCCAGGGCGGGCCCCAAGGAGCGGGCCTGGAGGAAGAGGGCGAGGAAGAGGGGCAGGAGGACCACAAGAGCCGCCTCCAGCAGGGAGCGGGCAGGCACACCGCCCCCACCTCCCCCCAGGAGGAGGAGGAGGTAGAAGGGGAGAAGAAGGAGCTGGAGAAAGAGGTTCAGGGGGGTGAGGATCAGGGCCCGGGCCACATCCCCCCGGCCCAGGTGGGCGAAGGCCAAAAACCAGTCGGTGCAGGGCACGAGGAGGACCAGGGCCACCCCCAGGCGCAGGCCCGGATCGGGGGGCAGGAGGGGAAGGAGGCCGAAGACCAAAAGGGGGATGAGGAGGAAGTTGCCCACAAGCCCCGCCAGGAGGAAGGCCCGGTCGCGGAACGCCCGGCGCAGGGCCAGGAGGGGCACCTGGAGGAAGGTGGCGAAGAGGAGGGCCGCCAGGGCAGGCCAAAGGAGGGCCTCCCCCCAGGGGGCGAGCCCGGGGGCCCAAAACCCAACCCCCGCCCCCAGAAGGGCCGCCCCGAGGTAGAGGGGAAGCTGGTAGCGCTCCAGGGCCGCCAAGCCCTAGCCCCCCGCCAGGAGCTCGTGAAAGCGCCTTATGGCGGCGATCCCCTTCTCCAGGTTCACCAGGTCCAGCTTCTCGTTGGGGGCGTGGAGGTTGTCGTCGGGAAGGCCCAGGCCCAGGAGGACGATGGGGGCCCCCAGGGCCTCCTGGAGCTCCGCCACCACGGGGATCGTCCCCCCCTCCCGGGCGTAGACCGGGGGCCGGCCCCAGACCTCCTCCAGGGCCTTCGCCATGAGGCGCATGGGAGGGCTATGGGGGTCGGTGAGGACGGGCCTGCCCCCGTGGAGGCGGCGGACCTCCAGGCGGTAGCCCGGGGGGCAGGCCTGCTGCAGGTAGGCCTCCACCTGGGCCGCCACCTCCTCCGGGTCCTGGTCCGGCACCAGGCGCATGGAAAGCTTCATCCCCGCCTCGGCGGGGATCACCGTCTTGGAACCCTCCCCCTGGTACCCGCCCCAGACGCCGTTCGCGTCCAGGGTGGGCCGGGCCCAGAGCCTTTCCAAGGGGGTGTAGCCCTCCTCCCCGGGCAGGGTCTCCACCCCGAGCTCCGCCCTCAGGGACGCCTCGTCCAGGGGGGGCCAGAGGCGGCGCTCCTCCGCGGACAGGGGGCGCACCCGCTCGTAGAAGCCGGGGATGAGGATCCGGCCCGTCCCCTCGTCCTTCAGCCTGGCCAGGAGCCAGCCCAGGGCCTGGATGGGGTTCGGGGCCACCCCGCCGAAGGCCCCGGAGTGGAGGTCCCGCCTGGCCCCCTTGAGGCGCACCTCCAGGTAGCAGAGGCCCCTCAGGCCATAGGTGAGGGTGGGGGTGTGGGGGGCGAACATGGCCCCGTCGGAGATGAGGACCACGTCGGCCTTTAGCTTCTCCCGGTTCACCCGGACGAAGGGAAGGAGGTTCGGGCTTCCGATCTCCTCCTCCCCCTCCACCAGGAACTTCACGTTCACCCGGGCGGAAAGGCCCTCGAGGGCGGCCACGTGGGCCCAAAGCTGACCCTTGTCGTCCGAAGCCCCCCGGGCGTAGAGGCGGCCCTCCCGCACCGCGGGGCTGAAGGGGGGGGTTTCCCAGAGCTCCAGGGGGTCTGGGGGCTGGACGTCGTAGTGGCCGTAGACCAGGACCGTGGGGGCCTCAGGGTCCAGGACACGCTCCGCGTAGAGGATGGGGTGCAGGGGGGTTTCGTGGAGCTCGGTGCGGAAGCCCAGGGTCCCGAGCTTCTCCGCCAGCCACAGGGCCGCCTTGCGGACATCCTCCCGGTGGGCCGGGTCGGTGGACACGGAGGGGATGGTGAGGAACTCCAGAAGGGGCTCTAAGGCGCTCACGCCCCCATGCTACTCCCTTCCGGAAGGGCCCGGCCTTCCTCCAGGAGGAGGAGCCTGAGCCGGGCCACCTCGGCCTGGAAGCGGGCCTGCAGGGCCTCGAG